>NZ_CP026105.1:3402631-3711961 GCF_002902965.1 Paraburkholderia hospita
CCAGTGGTATGACATGACGAAGACTCCAACAAAAAGAAACGGAAGAAGCGCTTGCCCCTTCCGTTCTGTTCAACACGTTGACTGTTCAGCTAACGGTTGTTCGAGGGTTAGTCGATTGCCTTGTCGTTCGGCGCCTTGTACAGCGCCTTGATGTCGTCGCTTTCCGGGAAGGCCAGGTTCAGGCCCTTCGGCGGAATCGGCGATTCGAACCACTTCTTGTAGATCTTGTCGGCTTCGCCCGAGGTTTCGACCTTCGCGATCGCGTCGTCGACGACCTTCTTGAACTCCGGATCGTTCTTGCGCAGCATGCAGCCGTACGCTTCATGCGATTGCGGCGCGCCGACGATGATGAAATCGTTCGGCGTGTTCGACTTCGCGCGCTCGCCGGCGAGCAGTGCGTCGTCCATCATGAACGCGGCAGCGCGGCCTGTCGACAGCGTCAGGAACGACTCGCCGTGGTCCTTCGCGCTGATGATGTTCATGCCCATGTTCTTGTCCTGGTTCATCTTGCGAAGCAGGCGCTCGGACGTGGTACCAGCCGTCGTCACGACGGTCTTGCCCTTCAGGTCCGCCCAGTCTTTGACACCGGAGTCTTTCTTCGTCATCAGGCGCGTGCCGATCACGAAAATCGTGTTCGAGAACGCGACCTGTTGCTGACGTTCAGCATTGTTCGTGGTCGAGCCGCATTCGAGGTCGACGGTGCCATTCTGCACCAGCGGAATGCGGTTTTGCGACGTGATCGGCGTCAGCTTGACCTTCAGGTCCGGCATGTTCAGCTTCTGCTTGACGGCATCCACGACCTTCAGCGCGAATTCCTGCGAGTAGCCGACCACGTTCTGCTTGTCGTCGTAGTACGAAAACGGAATCGACGATTCGCGGTGGCCCAGCGAAATGACGCCCGTGTCCTTGATCTTCTTCAGCGTGCCGGCGTCCTGCGCATGCGCGCCTACCGTAAACAATCCCAGAGTCGCGAGAAGCAGCGCAGCTTTTTTAACCTTCATTTGTGATCTCCTTGGCAAGAACCGGCGCCAGTGTATCTCAGTAATTATTCTGAAAGTATGGTTGTTAACCATGTTCAGCGTGTGGTGTTGCATAAAGCCACCACTTTGCGCGGGGCGGCGCCAGTATTGGCTTACAGCGCCTTCAACGGAGCGATGCAAACGTCATCGGATGCGTCGTTTTTGCCGGTTCGGGTGCACCTTCAACTGCACAAAAGCGGACGGCACCCGAAGATGCCGTCCGCCCGATATTCTGCGCGAGTCCGTCGATTCGCGCTCGTGAAGCGTTGTTGCGCGGCGCCCGCCTCCAGGCCGGGCGCCATGTCCGTCATGTGACCGGCCATCTGTTGCCAGACAGCCGCGCCGTATCAGGGATACAGGCCGCGCATTTCGCGTGCTTGAAGGATGCGTTTGCAAGCAACGATAAACGCCGCCGTACGCACCGACACCTTCTGCTCGCTCGCCACCTGCCACACGGCCGCGAACGCTTCGCGCATCACGCGTTCGAGACGCTCGTTGATCTCGTCTTCCGTCCAGAAGAAGCTCGAGAAATCCTGCACCCATTCGAAGTACGACACCGTCACGCCGCCCGCATTCGCGACGACGTCGGGAATCACGAGGATGCCCTTGTCGTGCAGGATGTCGTCGGCGGCCGTCGTGGTCGGGCCGTTCGCGCCTTCCACGACGATCTTCGTACGAATTTTGCCCGCGTTCTTCTCGGTGATCTGGTTTTCCAGCGCAGCCGGAATCAGGATGTCCGATTCGACCGTCCAGAAGTCATCGTTGGCGATCGTGTCGGCTTCGGCGTAACCACCGACGCCGCCATGCTTCGCGACGTGGTCGAGCAGCGCCACGGCGTCGATGCCCGATTCCTTGTACAGCGTTCCCGTGTGATCCTGCACGGCGACGACCTTCGCGCCCGCTTCCTGATACAGACGCGCCGCGATGCCGCCGACGTTGCCGAAGCCTTGCACGGCGATGCGCGCGCCTTCGATGTCCATGCCGATACGGCGCGCCGCTTCGCAGCCGACGACGAACACGCCGCGGCCCGTCGCTTCACGACGGCCAAGCGAGCCGCCCAGCGTGATCGGCTTGCCCGTCACGACGCCCGTGGCAGTTTGGCCCTGGTTCATCGAGTACGTGTCCATCATCCACGCCATGATCTGCTCGTTCGTGTTCACGTCCGGCGCGGGGATGTCGGTGTTCGGTCCGATGATGATGCCGATTTCACTGGTATAGCGGCGCGTCATGCGCTCCAGCTCACCACGCGACAGCTTGCGCGGATCGACGCGGATACCGCCCTTCGCACCGCCGTACGGCACGTTCACGGCCGCGTTCTTCACCGACATCCACGCGGACAGCGCCATCACTTCCGACAACGTCACGTCCTGGTGATAACGCACGCCGCCCTTGCCCGGACCGCGCGACACGTTGTGCTGCACGCGATAGCCTTCGAAGTGCGCAACCGTGCCGTTATCGAGTTCGATGGGCACGTCGACGATGAGAATGCGCTTCGGTCGCTTGAGCGTTTCGAGCCAGCGCGACAACGGGCCCAGATACGGCGCGACGCGATCGACTTGACGGAGATAGTTGCCCCAGGGACCGAGATCGTCGGCATGAAGGTAGGACGGGATGGACTGCTGATTTGCCGCGGTAGACATGAACGCTCCAGCGTTTTTATCGGGTGACGCCATTGTCGAAAAAAAGCGCTGAAAGGGTCCAATGCCGTTTGGTCATCCCCTTATGTTTTTCTTGCATAACGCTGGGGAAAGCGCAAATGCGTGTCGCAATGCCGTTATTTGCGCATCCGGCAATGCACTCTTGTTTTACCGATAGCTACCTCGAGGCTTGCGTGAGTTCCGTGCTCACGACGTCCCACAACGCTCGCACGAGTTGCTGGCGTGCGTCGTCGGTCTGCACGGCGAGTTTGTCGCGGTAAAGGCGGATCTCCATCGTCAGCGTGAGCTGACCTTGCGCGACGCCACGCGACGCGCGGTCGAGCCGGATCAAACGGCCGTCCGCGACGGCGTCTTCGACGGCGCTGTGCGGCAGGAACGCGACGCCGTGTCCGGCGAGCGCCATCGCCTTCAGTCCTTCGGCCATGTCCGTTTCATACACGCGATCGAGATAAAGACGCCCCGGCGATGTCGCGAAGATCACTTCCGTCATGCGCCCCAGATAGGCATTCGGCGTGTACGAGAGATACGGCGTCGGCGCGTCCGACGTGCCGGGCAGCGTGTAGCGCGGGCGGCCGCCCTTGCCCGGCGCGGAGAACGGGCTGATCGCTTCGATGCCGAGCGTCAGCATGTCGTAGCGCGCTGGATCGAGCGCCACGGGGTGGCTCGGATGGTGATAGCCCATCACCAGATCGCAGCCGCCTTCGACCAGCGACAGCACCGCGTCGTGCACATTCAGCGCGCGCAGCCGCGTATGGATTGGGCCGAGCTGCGCCTCGATGCGCTGCAGCCAGCGCGGGAAGTAGGTGAGCGACAGCGTATGCGGCACCGCGAACTCGATCGTCGCGGCGGGCGTCGCCGTATGGCCGCGCAACAGCGTGCGCGCCTCGTGGAACTGCGACAGCATCGCGAGCGCCTGCTCGTAGAAGACCTGGCCCGCCGCCGTGAGGCGCGTCGGGTAAACAGAACGGTCGATCAATTCCGTGCCGAGCCATGCCTCGAGCGCCTGGATGCGCCGCGAAAAAGCGGGCTGAGTCACATGCCGCAGCTCCGCCGAGCGGCTGAAACTGCGCGTTTCCGCCAGCGACACGAAGTCTTCGAGCCATTTCAGTTCCATACGGACCAGCGCTCCACCAGTAACGGAAAGCCTGCATTCTAGCGGCGCCGGGCCGCGCGCCGGGGCCGATGTCCTAAAGTGGTAAAATTCGCGGTTCTCCCCGCTTGTATCTGTCACCGACTCTTCACCGTTCCTGCCCCTCCCATCATGTCCGACACCCGCCCCGACACTCTCTTCGCGCTGACCGCCCTGTCCCCGCTCGACGGCCGTTACGCATCGAAAACCGAAGCCCTGCGCGACTGGCTTTCGGAAGCCGCGTTCATGCGCCATCGCGTGAAGGTGGAAATTCACTGGCTGATCGCGTTGTCGCATGCCGGTTTCGCCGAAGTGCCGCGCTTCTCGGAAGCGTCGGAGCAATTCCTGCTTCAACTCGTCGAGCGCTTCACCGCGCATGACGCCGCGCGCATCAAGGACATCGAGCGCGTGACGAATCACGACGTGAAGGCTGTCGAGTACTGGTTGAAGGAATCGGTGAAGGGTCAGCCGGAACTGGAACGCGCGAGCGAGTTCATCCACTTCGCGTGCACGTCGGAAGACATCAACAACACGTCGCACGGCCTGATGCTCGCCGGCGCGCGCGAACACGTGATCCTGCCGGCGCTGCGCGCCGTGCATCAACGCCTCGTCGCGCTCGCGCATGCGCAGGCCGATCAGCCGATGCTCTCGCGCACGCATGGCCAGCCCGCCAGCCCGACCACGCTCGGCAAGGAAATGGCGAACGTCGCCGCGCGCCTGTCGCGTGCGATCGACCGCATCGCTAAGGTCGAACTGCTCGGCAAGATGAACGGTGCGGTCGGCAACTTCAATGCGCATCTGTCTGCGTATCCGGAGTTCGACTGGGAAGCGTTTTCGAAGGAAGTCGTCGAACAGCGTCTGAAGCTGACGTTCAATCCGTACACGATCCAGATCGAGCCGCACGATTACATGGCCGAACTGTTCGATGCCGTGGCGCGCGCGAATACGATCCTGCTCGACCTCGACCGCGATGTGTGGGGTTATATCTCGATCGGCTACTTCAAGCAGAGGACGAAGGCAGGCGAGATCGGCTCGTCGACGATGCCGCACAAGGTCAATCCGATCGACTTCGAAAACTCGGAAGGTAACCTCGGACTTGCGAATGCCACGCTGCGGCATCTGGCAGATAAGCTGCCGGTTTCGCGTTGGCAGCGGGATCTGACCGATTCGACGGTGTTGCGGAATATTGGTGTTGCGTTTGGGTATTCGTTGCTGGCGTATGACGCGCTTAATCGTGGGTTGGATAAGCTTGAGGTGAACCCGCAGCGGCTGAACGATGACCTTGATGCGACTTGGGAAGTGCTGGCTGAGCCTGTGCAGACTGTCATGCGTCGATATGGTATCGAGAATCCGTATGAGCAGTTGAAGGAGCTGACGCGTGGGAAGGGCATCACGCGGGATGCGTTGCAGACTTTTATTAATGGTCTTGCTATTCCTGCTGATGCTAAGGAGCGTCTGCTTTCCATGACGCCTGGGTCTTATGTCGGCAAGGCTGCCGAATTGGCCAAGCGGATCAAGTAGTCGTTTATTGCCTGCGGCGGCGTTTGGTTTTGATTTTGCTGTTCGCAGGCTTTCGATGTGGTTTGCTTTGCGCTTGCGCGGGCATCCGCGTATTGCCTTCGTACTTCAAGCGTTGCCCCTGTGCGGGGCGGCAAAGAAAAGTAGGTGCCGCCCCGCACAGGGGCGACGCCTGAACGGCAAACACCGTAACGCGGATGCCAGCGCAAACACAAGCAAACCAAACCGGCCGCGCCACGAAGCCAAACCGCGGCTACCAGCGCAACACCAAAACCACAAACAAAAACGGCCCGCGCAGCGAAAACAACCATTGCTAGCGGGCCATCAATCAACCACTACAAAACCCTACCTCGCGCGAAACTTACTGAGCGTCTCCTCAACAATCTGCTCAGGCTTGAGCTCGATACTGACAGTAATCGCCTCATCGTCGCCAGGCTCTTCCAGCGTATCGAGCTGGCTCTGCAGCAACGAAGGATCAAAGAAATGCCCCGTGCGTGTCTGCAGACGCTCCTGCAGCACTTCCTGCGAGCCCTTGAGATAGACGAAGCAAACATCCTTATCGCCCGCACGCAGGATGTCGCGATAAGAACGCTTCAACGACGAACAAGTAAACACCGCATCCTCATTCGCCGCCTGCTTCTCCTCGATCGCAGCGCGAATCGTTCTGAGCCACGGCCAGCGATCATCATCCGTCAGCGGAATGCCGTTGTGCATCTTCTCCTTGTTGGCAGCGCTATGAAACGCATCGCCATCCGTGAAGCTGCACTTGAGCCGCTCCGCCAGCATTTCTCCAATGCGGGTCTTGCCGGCGCCCGACACGCCCATCGCGATCAAAATCATCTGAAACTCCTTACAGGACCGCCGCCAATGCGAAGGTCAAACCCAAGCCCATCAGCGAAATGATGGTTTCGCAGAGCGACCACGTCTGGAACGTCTGCCCCACCGTCATTCCGAAATACTCCTTGATCAGCCAGAAACCGCCGTCGTTGACATGCGAGAAAATCAGCGAGCCCGAGCCCGTCGCAAGCACCAGCAGTTCCGGCTTCACCTGCACACCGCTCGCCTGCGCAATCGGCGCGACGATGCCGCAGGCCGTCGTCATTGCAACCGTCGCCGAACCCGTCGCGAGACGGATCAGCGCGGCAACGAACCAGCCGAGCAGCAACGGCGACAGATGCGCAGAGGTCGCCGTTTCGACGATCTGCTTCGAGATGCCGCTATCCATCAGCACGCGGCCAAAACCACCGCCCGCGCCGACGATCAGCGTAATGCCCGCGATCGGCGCAAGACATTCGCCGCAGAACTTCTGGATCTGCTCGCGGTTAAAGCCGCGGCTCGCGCCAAACGTCCAGAAGCTGACGAGCACCGCAATCAGCAGCGCAACATCGGACGTGCCGATGAACTTCAGCAGATCGTTCGGCGTCGTTTTCGGCGCGAACACGAGATCGGCCCAACTGCCGATCAGCATCAGGATCACAGGCAGCAGGATCGTGAAGAGCGTGATACCAAAGCCCGGCAGCTCGCGCGAGCCCGCCTGATGTTCGGTATCGACGAACTGCGCGGCGAGCGGATTGTTTTCCGCGAGTTTGATATGACGGTGGATCAGCAGCGCGAACAGCGGACCAGCGACAATCGCCGTCGGCACGCCGACGAGCAGCCCGTACGCGATCGTGCGGCCGATGTCCGCGTGATACGCCTGCACCGCAAGCAGCGCAGCCGGGTGCGGCGGTATCAGGCCGTGCACGACGGACAGACCCGCGACCATCGGCAGGCCGATCAGCAGCAGCGATTTGCCTGTGCGTTTCGCGACGTTGAACGCGATGGGAATCAGCAGCACGAAGCCGACTTCGAAGAACACAGGCAAGCCGACGATGATCGCGACGAACATCATCGCCCAGTGAATGTTCTTTTCACCGAACCAGTTGATTAGCGTGGTGGCGATGCGCTCGGCACCGCCCGATTCGGCCATCATCTTGCCGAGCATCGTGCCGAGGCCGACGACGATCGCGATGTGACCCAGCGTATTGCCGTTACCCGTTTCGAACGACTTCACGATCGTGCCCGCCGGCATGCCGACGGCCAGACCCAGCAGCAACGACACGATAATGAGGACGAGGAACGGATAGACCTTGAAGCGCGTGATCATCAGGATCAGCACCGCAATGGCAATCACGGCGTAGATCAGCAGCATGCTGCCGTGGACAGCTTCCATGAAGCTCCTCCTTTGCTTTGTTGGTTTGAATTGCAAAGTGCTGCGGCACCTCGCCCGCTTCCGGATGCTGAAAGTGCCTTCGAGCACTTTCGCGGACGCTGAATTTTACTGTTTGTTGATATCGGTGGCGCGTGGAATAAACCCGCGCAAAAATCAAAAAAAACCTCGCCGCTGCAGCCCGTCAGGAGCTGAAGCGGCGAGGCTCGTTACAGCAGCCGGTTCCGCGCTTGTTCAAAACACGATGCTGCGCATCAGTGTGCAGGCGCTGCCAGTTCGCTCGCAGCGCGCGCGAGACGCGTGACTTCGTCCCAGTTCTGCGCAGCGAGCGCCGCCTTCGGCGTCAGCCACGAGCCGCCCACGCACACCACGTTCGGCAGCGCGAGGAAGTTTGGCGCTGTTTCCGCCGTGATGCCGCCCGTCGGGCAGAACTTCAGCGTCGGGAACGGGCCGTGGAAAGCTTGCAGCATCGGGATGCCGCCCGCCTGTTGCGCAGGGAAGAACTTGACGATTTCATAGCCCAGTTCGAGTGCGACGATGATGTCGCTCGGCGTCATTACGCCGGGCAAAAGCGGCAGACCGGCGTCCTGCGCGGCCTTGTGCATATCTTTCGTGAGCCCCGGCGACACGCCGAACTGCGCGCCCGCCTTCTTTGCCTGCTCGCAATGTTCGGGCCTCGTGATCGTGCCGACGCCAACGACGATGTCTTCGGCAAGCTGGCTCGCGCGCTCGATCGCCCCGATGCCCGCGGGCGTGCGCAGCGTGATTTCCAGCACCTTCACGCCGCCTGCGTGCAGTGCGCGCGAAACGTGTTCGCCCTGTTCGACGGTATCGAATGCGAGGACCGGGATCACCGGACCGAGGCGCACGATTTCGCTGACTGTTTTCGACGTCATCTTCAGACTCCTTTTCGCTTTATTTCTGCATTGCGT
Organism: Paraburkholderia hospita; assembly: GCF_002902965.1. Classification (GTDB taxonomy): domain Bacteria; phylum Pseudomonadota; class Gammaproteobacteria; order Burkholderiales; family Burkholderiaceae; genus Paraburkholderia; species Paraburkholderia hospita. The sequence goes on from NZ_CP026105.1 coordinate 3,411,097, forward strand.
GGCTGGCTTCGCTTGCCACGGCGTTTGCCGTTCCAGTTTCGTGCTGCGTTGCGTGCGACGCTTCGCCGACGAGCGGCCCGAACACCGATGCACCGAGCTCCGCCGGCGCCGCCGCCGCACGGAACACACCGAACAGCTCACGGCCGAAGCCCACTTCGTTTTCCGCCTGATGCTGCGACACGGCAATCGGACGCGTGGCCCACTCGGCGTCGTCGATTTCGACGTCGAGCACGCCTGCTTCGGCGTCAATCACGAGCATGTCGCCCGTTCGCACCTTGCCGAGCGGCCCTTGCAGCAGCGTTTCCGGCGACACGTGAATCACGGCGGGCACCTTGCCCGATGCTCCGGACATGCGGCCGTCCGTGACAAGCGCGACATGGAAACCCTGATCCTGCAACACGCCGAGCAGCGGCGTCAAACGATGCAGCTCGGGCATGCCGTTTGCGCGCGCGCCCTGGAAGCGCACGACGGCGATGAAGTCGCGCTTCAGCTCGCCGTTATCGAAGGCTTCCTGCACGGCTTCCTGCGAATCGAACACGATGGCAGGCGCCTTCACTGTCCGATGCTGCTTCGCAACGGCCGAAATCTTGATCACGCCGCGGCCGAGCTTGCCTTGCATCAGACGCAAACCGCCGTCCGGCTGGAACGGATCGCCGATGGCGCGCAGCACAGCCGTGTCGTGGCTTTCGGCGGCGGCCGGCACCCACGTCAACTTGCCGTCGAGCAGTTTCGGCTCTTCGGCATAGTGCGAAAGACCCTTGCCGACGACCGTGTTCACGTCGTGATGCAGCAAGCCACCTTCAAGCAGATTGCGAATCAGATACGCCATGCCGCCCGCCGCGTGGAAGTGGTTCACGTCGGCCTTGCCGTTCGGATACACCTTCGCGAGCAGCGGCACCGTAGCCGACAGCGTGTCGAAGTCGTCCCAGTCGATGATGATGCCCGCCGCGCGCGCGATCGCGACGAGGTGCAGCGTGTGATTGGTCGAACCGCCCGTCGCCAGCAGACCGACGATGCCGTTGATGATCGCCTTCTCGTCGATTACGTGGCCGATTGGCATGTAGTGGCCGCGGTCCACCGTCAGGTCGAGCACGCGGCGCGCAGCTTGCGCAGTCAGCGCATCGCGCAGCGGCGTATGCGGATGCACGAACGCCGAGCCCGGCAGATGCAGGCCCATGATTTCCATCAGCATCTGGTTGCTGTTGGCCGTGCCGTAGAACGTGCAGGTGCCGTGGCTGTGATACGCGGCGGCCTCGGATTCGAGCAGCTCATTGCGGCCACATTGGCCCGTCGCGAATTCCTGGCGCACTTTGGCCTTGTCGTCGTTCGACAGGCCGCTCGTCATCGGGCCGGCGGGCACGAAGATGGTCGGCAGATGGCCGAATTGCAGCGCACCAATCAACAGGCCCGGCACGATCTTGTCGCACACGCCGAGACACAGCGCCGCGTCGAACATATTGTGCGTGAGCGCGACGGCCGTGCTCATCGCGATCACTTCGCGCGAGAACAGCGACAGTTCCATGCCCGCGTTGCCCTGCGTGATGCCGTCGCACATCGCCGGGACGCCGCCCGCGAACTGCGCTACGCCGCCGTTTTCACGCGCGGCGGCCTTGATGATGTCCGGGAAATCCTTGTACGGCGCGTGCGCCGAGAGCATCTCGTTGTACGACGAGACGATGCCGATGTTCGGCTGGCGGATCTGCTTGATGACGAGCTTGTCGTTGCCCTCCATACCGGCAAAGCCGTGCGCGAGGTTCGCGCACGACAGCGCGCCGCGCGCCGGGAATTTGCCCTGCGCCTGGTCGATGCGTGACAGATACGCGTGGCGCGTCGGCTTGCTGCGCTCGATCACGCGCTTCGTGACTTTCATCAGTTGCGAATGCGGGGAAACCATCGATGCTCCTTCGTCGCTGGCCTGCGCGCCTTGACACGAGCGCTGTACGCCAGATTGGTATCGCGGGAAACGGCATGAAGAGCCGGCAACCGGGATATTAGTAGAAAAACTACAAGCACACAATGTGGCAGTTACTGAATTGGCGTCGTTGCGGGATTGGCCTGAAACCTTTACGCACTGGCGTCTCTGGCGTTTTCCCGCAGGTCGCCAGGGTAATCACCTACAGTACATATGTAGTTTTTGTACCTGATTCGTCTATCGGCTATAGTCCACGCATTCTTCAGCATAGTGCGAGATTCCCGATGATGCTGTCCCAGGTGGAAGCGATGCGCGACCAGATGCGCCCATCCGAACGCAAGCTTGCCGACTACGTGATCGAGGCGCCGCGCGAAGTGCTCGACCTGTCGATGACGGAGGTCGCCGCGCGCGCGGGCGTCAGCCAGCCGACCATCGCGCGCTTCTGTCATGCGCTCGGCTTCTCCGGCTTTCGCGAGTTCAAGATCCGCCTTGCGCAAGGGATAGCAACGGAAGTGCCCGCCGTGTATCGCGACGTGCGTCCCGACGAGCCGACGCCCGGCGTCGCCGCGAAGGTGCTCGACCGGACCATCGGCGCACTGATCCAGGTGCGCAACAATCTGTCGACCGACAGCGTGGCGGCGGCGATCCAGCTGCTGGCGCAAGCGAAGCGGATCGAGTTCTATGGCGCGGGCGGCTCGGGGATTGCCGCGCTCGACATGCAGCACAAGTTCTTCCGGCTCGGCATGCCGAGCGTCGCTTATTCCGACCCGCATACGTTTTTGATGTCAGCGGGATTGCTTGGCGAAGGCGATGTCGTCGTCGCGATCTCGAATACGGGTCGCACGCGCGACATCATCGACGCGGCGAAATCCGCGCTCGCCGCGGGCGCGAAGGTGATTGCCGTGACGCATGGGAATTCGCCGCTCGCGCGGATCGCGTCGATCGGACTGTTCGCGAATGTCGATGAAGACACCGACATCTTCTCGCCGATGACGTCGCGTACGTCGCATCTCGCGATCGGCGACATTCTGGCCGTCGGCGTCGCATTGCAGCGTGGGCCGGAGCTGGCGGAAAAGCTGGCCGGCGCGAAGGATCTGATTGCGAGACGCCGGACTGGGCCGCAGGAATAGATCGGCTGCGTGCGTCGAAGCACGCCACGCCGCAGGATGACGGGCCGCGTGAGTGATCCGGCACGCGCTGCAATGCACGGCAGGTGAAGCGCGACACCAGGACGAAGCGGACATACAAACGCAAAACGGGCACCCGAAGTGAGCCCGTTTCGTTTTGAAGCTTACTGCTGGTGAAGACTGCGCTCAGGCGGTCATTGCTGCACCGCCCTTACGCCTACTTCCCGATTACCACTGATACGACGCACCGACACCGACGGTCGTGCCCTGACCGCTGATACCGGCGCCGAGCTTGACCTTGATGTTCTGCGTGATGCGAGCCGAAGCACCCAGCGCAGTGGCCTGATAGCCATGGTACGAACCGGCACCGATACCGACCGCGATCGTCTTGCCCTGATCGACGTCCGGAATCATTGTCAGCGCCGTACCGGTTACCGCGATTAGCGCACCGAAGGCAGCTGCAGCATGCACAGTACGACTCCTCTTGCCTCGTGCGGTAGTGGTTTCCGCTGCGGCCACCCAAGTCCCAGTCGTTTCGTTCCAGACTGATCGATAAGTCTTGTTAATCTGTAATCCTAAAAATATTGACAATTTTCCGGCGCAGAAAGGAAAGTTCCGGCACGGCAATGAGATACCTCTCGCATCCATCGAGTGAATGCGACGCTTACGCGAAAATTAAGTGTTGGTACCCACTCCGAAGAACCCTGACTGCTGATTCGGCCAAGCAGGCGCGAGAGCCGATTTTTGAGATGAGCTGTCTAAGAACGACTAAGATTTCGCCCCTTCTACCTACCGTGCATGCACTTTATTGCGATACAGCATGCGCCTGAATCGGACGACTCCTAAAGCATGCTGATAGCGCGTGCATAGACGGAATCGCTTGGCTTTTTTGTCAGCGAAATTTAAGAGTGAAGGTCTACGTGCCCAGTCTGAGCAACGATGGGCGTCGGGCAACACGATGGATGAGGTGATCTGGTGCGCTCTGCGCCGAGACAGCACGAGCGGGCAAGGGCCGCTTTAGTGGAATCGCAACCGTCGTCGCGACGGCCTGTGGGAATGAGCGGCCTCGTCGTTTAGCGCGAACTTGCACGCCATGGATAGCGAAGAATATCGTTAGCCCGTTGGGCTTAAACGATTGCAGGAAAGCAAAAAGCCCGGTTTGCTGTTACCAGCAAACCGGGCTTCTGAACGAATTTCCCGAACCGAGCAGATCGAAAACTAGAATGGCTTGATGACCACCAACGCCACGGCCGCCAGCATCCCCAGCACGGGGAGTTCGTTGAACATCCGATACCACTTGTGCGAGCGCTTGTTTTCACCGCGCTCGAATGTCCGCAGCAACACGCCGCAATACGCGTGATAAACGATCAGCAGCACCACAACGCCGACCTTCGCGTGAATCCAGCCCTGCCCGCTGCCGATGCCCACCGCGAGCCACAGCCACAACCCGCACGCCAGCGCCGGCACCGCGATGAACGTCATAAAGCGAAACAGTTTTCGCGCCATGATCAAGAGGCGTTTCAACGCGTTCGGATCGGTCTCCATCGCGAGATTCACGTAGATCCGCGGCAGATAAAAAAGCCCCGCGAACCACGAGGCCACCAGCACGATGTGAAAAGTCTTGATCCACAACATCGGCATTAATCCTTCTATTTGTTTCGATGCCCTAAATTATTGGCGACCTTCGCCGTGCCCCAGCACGACGTATTTCATCGATGTCAGCCCGTCCAGTCCGACAGGCCCGCGTGCATGCAGCTTGTCGTTCGAAATGCCGATTTCCGCGCCGAGTCCAAACTCGAAGCCATCGGCAAAGCGCGTCGATGCATTGACCATCACGCTCGCCGAATCCACTTCGCGCAGGAAGCCCATCGCGCGGTCGTGGTCTTCCGTGACGATCGCATCCGTGTGATGCGAGCCGTATTCGTTGATATGCTCGATCGCCTGATCGATGCCGTCGACCACCTTGATTGCCAGCACGGGCGCGAGATATTCGGTGCGCCAGTCTTCTTCGGTTGCATCGACCAGCGGCGCGACGCCCGCCGCTTCGAGCACCTGGCGCGCCGCGGGATCGACACGCAGTTCTATGTCCTTGCCGCGATACAGCTTGCCGAGCGCCGGCAGCACTTCGGCCGCGATACCGCGTGCAACGAGCAGCGTCTCCATCGTGTTGCACGTGCCGTAACGATGCGTCTTCGCGTTATCGCAGACCGTCATCGCCTTCGCGATGTCCGCGCGATCGTCGACATACACGTGGCAAATGCCATCGAGGTGCTTGATCATCGGCACGCGCGCTTCTTCCATCAGGCGCGCGATCAGGCTCTTGCCGCCGCGCGGCACGATCACGTCGACGTATTCCGTCATCGTGATCAGCTTGCCGACTGCGGCACGATCGGACGTCTCGACAACTTGCACCGCTTCCTGCGGCAAGCCCGCTGTTTCGAGCCCTTCGCCGATCAGCTTCGCCAGCGCCGTGTTGCATTCGAGCGCTTCCGATCCGCCGCGCAAGATCGTCGCGTTACCCGATTTGAGGCACAACGCCGCCGCATCGATCGTCACGTTCGGCCGCGATTCGTAGATGATGCCAATCACGCCCAGCGGCACACGCATCTGGCCAACCTGAATCCCGCTCGGCCGAAACTTCAAACCGCTGATCTCGCCGATCGGATCGGCCAGCGCAGCCACCTGCCGCAAGCCTTCGACCATCGTCTTCAACGCCTTGTCCGACAGCGTCAGGCGATCGATAAACGCGGCGTCGTGGCCCTTCTCGCGAGCACGTGCCAGATCACGCGCATTCGCTTCTTTCAGTTTGGCCGTCTCGCGTTCGATGGCGACTGCAATGGCTTCGAGCGCGACATTCTTCGCCGCCGTCGACGCCCGCGCCATCGCACGCGATGCGTGACGCGCGCGGCGGCCGAGGTCGGTCATGTACTGGTCGATATCCATGATGATTCCCGTTGTGCCGCTCTTTGCGTGGATGCGGCAGACAATTTCTGTAAGCGGAACGATCCGCCGATTGTATGACGTGTGACAGTTGTCTGCTCGGGCGAGCGGCGCCGTGTCACGGGCTGGGAAAGGCTGCCGCGCCGCGTTTGGGATGGATCCGGTGTTCCGCCGATACGCTCGCGTTATTGAAGCGAGATCAGCGGCCAGATCCGTCAGGCGTGCGACAGCCTACGACGGTCGGCGCATTGGCGCCGGTCGCGCCGCAGCTGGCCGGTTTGGCATGCCACGCACCGGAGAAGCGGATGCGCCCGCGACGGCCATTGCGAGTTCGAAAAGCCCCGCCCACGGATCGGGCGGCGGGTCGTTGCGATGATTGCCCGGCGTGCCGCCCGACAACCCCTTCACCTGTCGATCGAGCTTCGCCGCGAGCGCCAGCGCCTTTTCCAGCGACGCCTCCGTCACACGCGACAGCGCCGGTCCAACGAGCCGCTCACGCGGCCCCCACACGCGGTTTTCACGCAGCAGCATCGGCAGCGGCTTGCCCGCCTCGACACCGCGCTTGATGCGCAGCAGCGTGCGAATTTCTTCGACGACAGCCCACAGCACGAGCACGGCCGCTTCGCCTTCGCCCTTCAGCCCGTCGATCATCCGCGACAGACGGCCGACGTCGCCCGCGAGCATGGCTTCGTTGAGCTTGAACACGTCGTAGCGCGCGACGTTGAGCACGGCGTCGTGAACCTGTTCGAACGACAGCGCGCCGGACGGATACAGCAACCCGAGCTTCTGGATTTCCTGATGCGCAGCGAGCAGATTGCCTTCGACGCGCTCGGCGATGAATTGCAGCGCGCGCTTGCCCTCTTCGCCCGCCGCAACGCGCTGGCCTTGCTGCGCAAGACGCTGCCCAACCCAACCCGGCAACTGCGCGCGCTCAACAGGATCGATCTTCAACGCGACGCCCGCATCGGCCAGCGAGGTGAACCATGCGGCCTTTTGCGTCGCCGCGTCGAGGCGCGGCAACGTGACAAGAGTGAGCACGTCGGGATTCGCCGACGCGGCCAACGTCTTCAGCGCATCCGCGCCTTCCTTGCCGGGCTTGCCCGTCGGGATGCGCAATTCGACCAGTTGCCGGTCGCCGAACAGCGACATCGACTGACTCGCGCCAAGCAGCGAACTCCAGTCGAAGCCGCGTTCCACCGTGAACACCGTGCGGTCGGTAAAGCCGTTCGCGCGCGCCGTCGCGCGGATGCGGTCGCACGCTTCCTGCGCGAGCAGATGCTCGTCGCCGTACACGACGTACAGACCGGCGGGACCTTTCGCGAGATGCGCTTCGAGCGCGTCAAGACGCAGTTGCATGGCGACGGATGAACGAGAGTGAAAGCAGGTCGATGCTGTGGATCAAAGCGGCGGCGGCGGCAGCGGTGCTCGCGGATTGACGCCCGGCACTTCCTGGCCCGGCGCCGGATGCAGCGAACGCACGACGGCAAGACGGCGCATCAGCTGATCGACGGCGTCGTTCTGCATGTCCGCGTAAAGGATGTCCGCTTCCGAAGCCTTCGCTTGCGAGAACTGATCGCTATACGTCATCGCGCGATTCAGATGGATCGCGCTCGGCGGAATCAGCAGCGTGCCGTCCGCGCCGCGCACCGTGTAGTTCAGCCAGTAGTCGAGCGCGTATTCCTCGACGACACCCAGCGAGTTCAGCGTCAGCACGCTGTTGCCGCGTCCTTCCGAGATCTGCAGGATGGCGTCGGCGTTGGCGGGCGAATTCACGATCACGGTGTCGCTGCCGCCCTGCACCATGCGCGTGAGGCGCGCGGAGACGGGCGCCGACGCGCCCGCGATGGCGAGGCGCTTGAACGCATAGTCCTGCTGGCCGCGCAACTGGAAGCCGCACGCGGACAGCAGCGCCGCGCTGCACGCCAGAGTCAAAAACGATCTGCGAGTCACATGAGCTCCTGGTTCGCAGTTAAAGCGCAATCGATGCGTGCATCAGACGACGACGTTCACGAGGCGGCCCGGCACGACGATCACCTTCTTCGCCGGCTTGCCCTCGCTGAACTTCGCGAACATCTCGTGCGCGAGCGCAACGGCTTCGATCGCTTCGCGCGATGCGTCCTTCGCGACCGTCACAGCGCCGCGCACCTTGCCGTTCACCTGCAGCACGAGTTCGATCTCGCTTTGCTCCAGCGCCTTTTCGTCGACTTTCGGCCACGGCGCGTCGAGCAGCGTGCCGAACTCGGCTTCGTAGCCGAGTTCCTGCCACAGCTGGAACGTGACGTGCGGCACGACGGGATACAGCACGCGCAACAGCACGCCGTAGGTTTCGCGCAGCACAGCGGCGCTCGCGCCTTTCGCGCTGTCGACCGCGTTGAGCATCTTCATCGCCGCCGACACGACCGTGTTGTACTGCAGACGCTGATAGTCGAAATCGGCCTGCTTCAGCACGCTGTAGATTTCGCGGCGCAGCGTCTTGTCGGTATCGGCGAGCTTCGCGGCGTCGAATGCGCCGCCCTGCGAGAGCGCCGCTTCATTCGCCTGGCCGAACGACCACACGCGGCGCAGGAAGCGGCTCGCGCCTTCGACGCCCGCGCCCGACCATTCGAGCTGCTGCTCCGGAGGAGCAGCGAACATCGTGAACAGACGCGCGGTATCCGCGCCGTACTGGTCGATCAGCACCTGCGGATCGACACCGTTGTTCTTCGACTTCGCCATCTTCTCGACGCCGCCCAGCACAACGGGCTGGCCGTCGGCGTTCAGCGTCGCACCGACCGGGCGGCCCTTGTCATCGTGCGTAACGGTGACGTCGGCGGGGTTGTACCAGGTCTTCTTGCCCGCGTCGTTTTCGCGGTAGTACGTTTCATTGAGCACCATGCCCTGCGTGAGCAGGTTCTTCGCCGGCTCGCCGAACTTCACGATGCCCAGATCGCGGCAGACCTTCGCCCAGAAACGCGAGTACAGCAGGTGAAGAATGGCGTGTTCGATGCCGCCGATGTACTGATCCATCGGCATCCAGTAATCGGTGCGCTCGTCGACCATCGTCTTCGCGTCGGGTGCCGCGTAGCGATAGAAGTACCAGGACGAATCGACGAAGGTGTCCATCGTGTCGGTTTCGCGCTTCGCGGCCGCGCCGCAGGTCGGACACGTGCAGTTCAGGAACGCTTCCGACTTGGCGAGCGGATTGCCCGTGCCGTCCGGCACGAGGTCTTCCGGCAGCACGACGGGCAGATCCTTCTCGGGCACCGGCACGTCGCCGCACGACGGGCAGTGGATGATCGGGATCGGAGTGCCCCAGTAGCGCTGGCGCGAGATGCCCCAGTCGCGCAGACGCCACGTGACCTGCTTGTCGCCGAGACCGAGCGCTTTCAGATCAGCTGCGATCGCGTCGACGGCTTCGCTGTACTTGAGGCCGTCGTACTTGCCGCTGTTGACCAGAACGCCGTTTTCCTTGTCGCCGTACGACTCCTGCCAGGCGTCCGTCGAGAACGGCTGGCCTTCGACTGCGACCACCTGCTTGACGGGAATGCCGTACTTCTTCACGAACGCGAAGTCGCGCTCGTCGTGCGCGGGCACACCCATCACGGCGCCTTCGCCGTAGCTCATCAGCACGTAGTTGCCGATCCACACCTCGACCTTTTCCTGCGTCAGCGGATGCGTGACGAAAAAGCCCGTGGCCATGCCCTTCTTTTCCATCGTCGCCATGTCGGCTTCGGCGACGCCGCCGTGCTTGCATTCGTCGATGAATGCCTGCAGTTCCGGCCGGCCTTGCGCGAGATGCGTCGCCAGCGGGTGCTCCGCGGCGACCGCACAGAAGGTGACGCCCATGATCGTGTCGGCGCGCGTCGTGAACACGCGCAGCAGCTTTTGCTCGCCGTCCAGTTCGTACGGGAAGCCGAAGGTCACGCCGAAGCTCTTGCCGATCCAGTTCTGCTGCATGATCTTCACGCGCTCGGGCCAGCCGAGGCCTTCGAGATCGTTCAGCAGTTCATCCGCGTACTGCGTGATGCGCATGTAGTACATCGGGATTTCGCGCTTCTCGACGAGCGCGCCCGAGCGCCAGCCGCGGCCGTCGATCACCTGCTCGTTCGCGAGCACGGTCTGATCGACCGGGTCCCAGTTCACGGTGCCCGTCTTCTTGTATGCGATGCCCTTTTCGAGCATCTTCAGGAAGATCCACTGGTTCCACTTGTAGTAGTCCGGGCTGCAGGTGGCGACTTCGCGCGACCAGTCGATGGCAAGACCCATCGACTGCATCTGCTTCTTCATGTACGCGATGTTGTCGTACGTCCACTTTGCGGGCGGCACGTTGTTGGCCATCGCGGCGTTTTCGGCGGGCATGCCGAACGCGTCCCAGCCCATCGGCATCAGCGTGTTGTAGCCGTTCATCCGCAGATAGCGGTACATCACGTCGTTGATCGTGTAATTGCGTACGTGCCCCATGTGCAGCTTGCCCGACGGATACGGCAGCATCGAAACGCAATAGAACTTCGGCTTGTCGGCCTTTTCCGTCGTTTTGTACGCGTCGGTGGCGCGCCATTGTCCTTGCGCGGCGGATTCGACGTCGGAGGGAACGTATTTTTCGTGCATGGTGTGATGGGATCGCTGTTCGGTGCCGCTGTTCGGTTGCTTCGGCACCGGCACGGTGCTCTGCGTGATGAAAGTCTTGTCGATTCCCCTCTCGTCAAGGGGAAAGGGCTGATTATACCGTTCGGCCGGGTTCACGCCGCGCGCGATTGAGCGTATGCGATGCGTTTTGCGCGCCGATTCGGCGGGATGGGTGGTGAAAGCGTGCTGTTGGCCCGGTGCGCGGGCTGCTTCGGCTTATTGCGCGGCCGATGCGGCAGCGGGAGGCGTCGGCCGGCCCGCTTTGGCGTCGCCCGGCGGCGGCTCCGTCACGAAACCGATCCGCTCCAGACCCGCCTGCTGCGCCGCGCCCATCACCTGCGCGATCACTTCGTAGCGCGTCGAGCGCTCGGCGCGCAGATGAATTTCCGGCTGTTCTTTTTGCTTGCCGGCGTCGTTGAACTGCGCGCGCATCTGGTCGAGCGTGATGGGCTTGTCGTTCCAGTAGAGCTTGCCCGCGGCGTCGATCGACAGCGTGATGGTCTGCGGCGTTTCGCGCGCCTCGGCGGCCGCGACGCGCGGCAGATCCAGCCGGATCGCGTGCGTGAACAGCGGCGCCGTGATGATGAAAATGACGAGCAGCACCAGCATCACGTCGATCAGCGGCGTCATGTTGATGTCCGCCATCGGCGCGGCCGTCTTGTGCCTTTCGAGTCCGCCGAATGCCATGTGTCGTGCCTCGTTCTTCCCGTTTGATACTTACCGATGCCTGCTCGTCTGCCCGGCGCCGAGCCCGATGCGGCTCTATGCCTGCGTCCGCGCCGGCGCCCGTTCGCCGTGGGTGTCTCTCGCGCCGCCGCGTGCGTTATCGGACGCTTCGCCTGCGGGCGCGCAGACATACGCGTGCAGATCGTGCGCGAAGCCGTCGAGTTCCTCCGACAACTGCCGCACCATCCGTCCAAGCACGTTATAGGCAAGCACGGCGGGAATCGCGACGACGAGGCCGAACGCCGTCATGATGAGCGCCTCGCCGACGGGACCCGCGACGTTCTCGATCATCGCCTGCCCGCTTTGCGCGATGCTGCCGAGCGCGTGATAAATGCCCCACACGGTGCCAAGCAAGCCGACGAACGGCGCGGTGCTGCCCACCGACGCCAGCAGCACCTGCCCGAACTCGAGCCGCCGCTGCGAGCGGTGCAGCGCCTGGCGCAGCGCGCGCAGCACGCGTTCGCTGCGTTCGACGCGCGCGAGCAGCACGCCCGGCGTCTCGACTTCCGACGCCTGCAGCGCCGCTTCCGCCAATGGAGAGAAGATGTGCTCGCGATCCGCGAGACGCAGCGCTGCGACGCCTTCGGACAGCGTCGGCGCCTGCCAGAACCGCGCGATGGCGCGCGGCCCTTGCCGCTTCGCGCGGCTCAGTATCCAGCTTTTGACGATCAGGAAGCACCAGCTCGCAACCGACATCGCCAGCAACACGTACGCGACGCCATGCGTGATGGCATCGCTGGTTTGCAGGTAGTGGAGGATGCCGGTGTCTGCCATCGGAGCTCTTTGGTCGCCTCGGCTACGACGCCTTGGCGGGTGAGAACAGGCTCACGCGGGGCTTAGCGCAAGCCGAGCACGTCCTGCATGTCGAACAGGCCATTCGGGTGGCCTTCGAGGAAACGCACCGCGCGCACCGCGCCTTGCGCGTACGACAGGCGGCTCGCCGACTTGTGCGTGATTTCGATGCGCTCGCCGATGCCCGCGAACAGCACCGTGTGATCGCCGACGATATCGCCGCCACGAATCGCCGAAAAACCGATGGTCGACGGATCGCGTTCGCCCGTCACGCCTTCGCGCGCGTAGACCGCGCAATCTTCGAGCTTGCGGCCAAGCGCGTTGGCGATCACCTCGCCCATCGTCAGCGCCGTGCCCGAGGGAGCGTCGACCTTGTGACGGTGATGCGCCTCGACGATTTCGATGTCGTAGCCCTGCGAGAAATGAGGTGCAGCGAATTCGAGCAGCTTCATCGTCACGTTCACGCCGACGCTGAAGTTCGACGCGAACACGATGCCGATTTTCTCCGACGCGGCGCGAATCTGCGCCTTTTGCGCGTCGTCGAAACCCGTCGTGCCGATCACGAGCTTCGTGTTCGTGCGCAGCGCCGCGTCGATGTGCACAAGCGTGCCTTCGGGGCGCGTGAAATCGATCAGATAGTCGGATTGCGCGAGCACGGCGTCGATATCGTCCGACATCAGCACGCCCGTCTGCTTGCCGAGAAACGCGCCGGCGTCCTGGCCGAGTTGCGGCGCGCCGGTGCGGTCGAGCGCGCCCGACAGCGTAACTTCAGGATCGTTGAGGACGGTTTCGATGAGCATCCGGCCCATGCGGCCCGACGCGCCGGCGATGGCAATTTTCATGGGTAGTCCTGCTAACAACGCCTGAACATCGCGCCGACAGGCAGCGCGCCGAGAGGCGACAAAAGATACGAAGCGGGCGACGTCTCACAGCGAAACGGCATCGCGGCAAGACCCATGACAGGCGGACACGCCGCCCGTCATGTTACGGACAACGGAATCAGCCGCCCGTTCCCGTGGTCGTTTCCGATTGCGAGGAAGATTGCGACGACTTGGCGGGCGCGTCTTTCGACTGGCCGTTGTTACTTTCCGGGCCAGTTGGGCCCGTTGGGCCGACGGGGTTGTCGCTCGGTACGCCCTGCATCTGCGGAGGCGGCGGACGCGTGAAGCGGATCTGCGGCTGGCCCGGCTCCGTTGCGTTCTGCGGCACGCCACCGTTAGACGGCGGCGTGTTCGCGCGCACCGACGGCGTCGCGCCCGGCGCGGGCGATTGCACCGCGTTGGTCAGGCGGTTCGCAGCCTGTGCGGCCTGCGCGTTCGCGTCGACTGCGGGCAGATTGCCCGCCTGCGCGGCGTCCGACGTGGCCGAGCGCACGGTATCGGGCACCGTAATGGGCGCGGGCGCGTTCGCAGCAGCCGCCGCGCTCGCCTCGGCCGTTCCGCTGGCGACGACAGGCGCCACCTTCACCTTCTTACCGGTGCGATCGCCGTCGATTTCGGCGAGCAGTTCGAGGTTGGACGGCAGATCTTCGCCGCCCGACCAGCTCGCGACGCGATCACCCGTGAAGATCACGATGAAATCGCGCTGCTGGACGACTGCCGTCGAACCGCGCTTGAAATAGAAGACGTAGTCCCAGCGGTCCGCGTGGAACATGTCGGAAAGAAGCGGCGTGCCGAGTACCTGCCGGACCTGAGCGCGCGACATGCCAACCTGCATTTGCGCAGCCGCTTCCTTCGATACGAAGTTACCTTGAACCACGGTAATGCGGTACGGCGTGACGCTTTGGGCAAAACGCTGAGTCAGGCTGTCATACGTGGAACATCCAGCAAGAACCGCCACCGCCGCCGCGACGATCAAGGTACGCCGTACGCGGCTCCCCCGGTTGATCAATAGAGCTTTTGGAATCATTTCCCTCACCGTGCGGGCTACGCGAGCCGCGCGTGTTTCCGTGTAAGATGACCTGAACAGCAATTCACATTACCATTAGAACCCTGCATTGTACTCTAGGGATCCCTTGCCATGACCAATCCAACCGATCTGAAGAATATCGGACTCAAGGCGACCCTACCGCGCCTCAAGATTCTGGAAATCTTTCAGCATAGCCCGGTGCGCCATCTGACCGCCGAAGATGTCTACCGCAGCCTGCTGCATGAAGAACTGGATATCGGGCTTGCCACGGTGTACCGCGTGCTCACACAGTTCGAGCAGGCGGGCCTGCTGTCGCGTAGCAACTTCGAGTCGGGTAAAGCCGTATTTGAGCTGAACGAAGGAACGCACCACGACCATCTGGTGTGTATCGACTGCGGGGTAGTCGAAGAGTTTTTCGACCCTGAAATCGAAAACCGCCAGCAGGCAATCGCGAAAGAACGCGGCTTCAAGCTGCAGGAACACGCGCTTGCGCTCTATGGCGTGTGCACGAAGGAAAACTGCCCGCACCGCAAGCATTGACGCGGGTTTCCGGGCATTTCGCGGTGAGCGGCCCGGACAGGATTGCCAGTAAGACGCAGAAAGGCCCGGTCGAATTCGTCGACCGGGCCTTTTGCTTTTTTCTGCTTACCAAATCCTTAAATCGCCACTGTTTCGGACGATTCACGCTCCAGACGCCACGTTTGCGGCAACGCCAATTCATCGCAATTCGGCCCCTCTCCGCCACGATCGACGACGAGGAAGTCGCTCACGCGCTCCAACGCGAGCAGCGGATGATGCCAGACGCCTCTCGCGTAATTGACGCCCTGCCAGCCGCGCGTCGAGAACGCTCTTAGCTTCGCCGGATCAAGATCGCCGGCCGGTGCGACGACGATCAGATAAGGCGCATCCGACAGCGGCACGAACGCCTGGCTGCCGAGCGGATGCCGCTCCATCATCGCGATTTCGATCGGCCATGCACGCGGCTGCGCGCGAAACACGTTGATCAACGGACGGCCGCCTTGCGTGCTCACATCGACCTTCGCGAGGTCGTGATAACGCTCGGTGGTGCCTTCGTTGATCGGATAGTGGCGCGCGCCGTCCAGTTCAATCACGTCGCCGAATGGGGCGAAAGCGTCTCGTGTCAGGCGCTCGATGCGCAGTGTGTTCATGGCCGTCTCCATCGATCGTCTCTGCCGTGCAGCGTGTGTTATTCGAGTTCGCCCCACAGGCGCAAGCGCGATACGCCGCCGTCCGGGTAAATGTTGAAACGCACATGTGTCACGGGGCCGAGCGCGGCGAGTTCGGCGCTAAACGTATGCACGTTGTCCATCTGCAGCTTCTGTTCGGGCAACAGAACAGGCCAGAACATCGCTTGCGTGACGAGCGAGTCGTCGGTGCCGCCCGTCACGGACGCCGCCTGCAGCGAGCAGCGATCGGGGAAATTGCCCTTGAAATGCGCAGTATCCACTTCGACCTTGCGGATCACGCCCGGCCGCGCGAGCGCGACGATCGCCCAGTCGTTGCCCGGTTCGCGGCGGCGGCGCGTTTCCCAGCCATCGCCCATGTTCACGCCGCGTCCGGGCATCAGCATCTGCGAGGCCGGCCCGAAATGCTGATTGTTCGCGGCGACCAGATACGCGCCGTTTTCGACAGCGGCCAGATCGAGCAGGCTGCCGCGCTCGATGCGCTCCCAGTCGCGCTTCGGTTGCCCATAGACGCGCAGACGCGCAAGCCCGCCGTCCGGATACAGATTCACGCGCAGATGCGTGAACGCGCGCGTCTCGCTGACTTCGACGTAATGATGCTGATTGCCGTGCAGCGTGGTCGCGGGGACGAGGGTTTGCCAGTCGGTGTTGTCGGCGGGCACGTCGTCGTTCGAATAGCAGGCTTCGATCGAGGCCGCCGGCGGGAAATTGCCCGTGAAGTGGCTCGTATCGAGATCGACGCCATGCACGATGCCCGGCCGCGCGAGCCGCACCACGCAGTAGTCGTGGCCCGTCGTGCGCTTGCGGCGCGTTTCCCAGCCGTCCATCCATTTACCGTGATCGTCGTACTTGCCGGGGATGAACACGGCAGGCTGCGGGTCGAGCATCCGCTCTTTCGGTGCGAAGAATTCGTCGCTGGCAAAGAGCGCCTTCGCGCCCAGGCGCGGGTCGGCGAGGTTCATGTAGCGGCGTGTGAAGGCGGGTGCGTTCGGATCGAGAATCGGATTGGCCATGATCGGTTCAGTGTCGAGTTCGAGTGAAATGAGAGGCGGCGGACTGTGAGTCCGCCGCGTTTGCCATGAGTGGTCGGTCAGATGGCGGAAAGCGTTGTCAGACGGCGTGCGCCGGATTCGCGTGAGCCGTGTTGTTGTCGTGATCGGTGCTGGCGGGGACGAAGCGGTAGTCGCTGTCGAGGTTCAATACGTGGCGCGCGCGCGCCTTGTCGATATCGTTTTCCCACACGGCGACGACGACGGTCGCGACGCAGTTGCCGATCAGGTTGGTCAGCGCGCGGGCGATGCCGACAAACCAGTCGACGGGCAGGATCAGCACGAGGCCGAGCACGGGAATCGCAGGAATCGCCGAGAGCGTCGCGGCGAGAATCACGATCGCGGAGCCGGGAATGCCGTGCGCGCCCTTCGACGTTACCAGCGACACCAGCACGACGACGATCAGATCGTGCATCGACAGTGGCGTATTCGTCGCCTGCGCGATGAAGATCACCGCGAGCGTCAGATAGATCGAGAAACCGTCGAGGTTGAACGAGTAGCCGGTCGGAATCACGAGACCGACGGTCGAATCCTTCACGCCCATCCATTCGAGCTTGCGCATGATCTGCGGCAGCACGGCGTCGGACGAAGCGGTGCCGAGCACGATCGACAGTTCTTCACGCAGATAGCGGATCAGCTTGAACACGCTGAACCCGGCGAGACGCATCACGACACCCAGCACGACGGCGACGAACACGATGCAGCTCGCGTAGAACACGATGACGAGCATGCCGAGCTGCTTCAGCGACTCGACGCCATACGTTCCCGTGGTGAACGCGATCGCGCCCAGCACGCCGAGCGGCGCAAGCTTGATGATGAAGCTCATCACGCGGAAGAACACTTGTGCGAGTTCGTCGATCAGATCGTTGACGCGTTGCGCGCGCGGCCCGAGCAGCGACAGCGCGGAGCCGACCAGCACGGAGAACACGAGAATCTGCAGGATGTCGCCCTTCGCGAACGCGTCGATCGCGGTGTCGGGGATGATCTTCAGCAGGAAGCCGGCCGTGTCCTTCAGGCTCTTCGCGTGCTCCGTGTAGGTGGCGAGCGACCCGGCGTCGAGCGTATGCAGATCGATGTTCATGCCGACGCCCGGCCGCGTCGCATACGCGAGCACCGCGCCGATCACGAGGGCGATCGTCGTCATGATTTCGAAGTAGACGACGGCCTTCAGGCCGACGCGCCCCACTTTCTTCAGATCACCTGCATGCGCCATGCCGCTAACGACCACACAGAACACGATCGGCCCGATCACCATCTTGATCAGCTTCAGAAAGCCGTCGCCCAACGGACGCAGCGACTGCGCGAAATGCGGAAATAGCGCTCCGAGCACGATGCCCGCCACGAGAGCGATCACCACCCGGCCAAACAGCGAATTGAAAAACTTCAACACGGCTTTCTCCCAGTCACGAGTTGGGTTTGAACATCTGTTCATACTGGTCCGACCAGTACTGTTATGGCCAATAGTAGGAAGCCGATATAGTGAGGTCAAGGATTGTTGGGAGGGTGTTTACCCGGTCTGGTCTGACCGGACTTCTCGCCCGGAACTTGCGTGTGGGTGAAGGTTTGCGCGAAACGTCGAAAGCCGTTCTACAATGCTGGTCAGACCGCACCGAGCCACTGCCGACATCATGAAAAACGTGCCGCATACTGTTACCGACTCCGCCATCTCGACGATTCGCGAGAGGATCGAGGGTGGCGTTTATCCCGTCGGCAGTTTGTTGCCGGCGCAGCGGCAGTTGTCGGAGGAAATGGATATCAGCCGTGCGTCGTTGCGCGAGGCGTTATCGACGCTCGAAGCGCTCGGGCTGTTGACTATTCGTCCGGGTAAAGGCGTGTATGTGCAGTCGACGAAGGCGTCGTCGGCGCATCCGTGGCGTTTCGCCGATCAGTCGTCGTTGCCGGATACTTATCAGATGCGGTTCGCGCTGGAAGGCTTTGTCGCGCGGATGGCGGCGCTGGCTATTGGCGATGATGACGTCGAATGGTTTGAGGACAATATTGCTTCGCTACATACGGCGCTGACCAATGGCGAACTCGATGACGCCGCGCAGTTGGACTTCGACTTTCATATGCGGATCGTCAATATTGCGGGCAATGCCGCTATCGAGTCGATCTTGCGGAGTAGCGCTGACATCATGAAGGAGAGTCAGCGGATGCCGTTCTATCGGCGTGAACTCGTGCTGACTACGTATCATGAGCATCGGGCGATTCTTGATGCGCTCAAGGCGCGCAATCCGCATGCGGCTGGACTGGCTATCGAGAAGCATATTGCGAATGCGGCGCAACGCGCAGGGGTTTATTTTCCTACGCCGCAGGTTTGATTTTTTTGGTTTGGTTTTGTCTGCGACGCTGGGTGGTTTGCCTGTGTTTGCGCTGGCATCCGCGTTACGGCGTTGGCCATTCACGCGTCGCCCCTGTGCGGGGCGGCACCTACTTTTCTTTGCGGCGGTGTACAGACTGGAGACATCGTTGACACATGTACAGGGACATCGCTGACACATGATGTGTCAGGGTTTTGCTGCCTTCAGGTCAAGTTTTGCGACCCGCTGATGGGCGAACCAGATGTCGATCACCCCGTCTTCGTCCTCGCTCGGACGGGCGGCTACCTCCAGTCCCTTGAGCGCAATCGAGAGCTTCAGTTTCTCGCCTCGCACGCGCACCACGCCGCTCGAATTGACCAGTAAAACTTCATCGCCGGGGCCGTATTCGGGCTCGGGCAGCCGCTCAGGCATCCTGCGCAGGCTGCACGCGTAACGGGTGACCGGCGTGGCCATCTCCAGTGCCTCGTGCGGACGCTCGGTGTTGTACACCTGCCGCCAGCGATCCAGTGCCTGCTGCACGTGCTCGTGCGTGGTGAATGCATGCCGCTCCAGCACTTCGGCCTTCAGCGAGCGGTGAAACCGTTCGTCCTTGCCATTGGTCTGCGGGTGGTACGGCCGGCTGTAGCTCACCTGGACGCCCAGCCGGGTCAGCCAGACGGCGAGGTCGGTGAGTTGCCCCGGCGCGCTGGGTGAGCCCCACGGCGCGCCGTTGTCGGTGTTGATGCGCGAAGGCAGTCCGTAGCAGCGGAATGCCCGCTCAAGCGCTTCCTGCACAACCTGCGTGGTGGTGCGCGAGCAGGCGCTCAGCACGATGTTGTAGCGCGAGTGGTCATCGATGACCGTCAGCGGCGCACAGCGCCCGCTCTCCAGGGTCGGGAAGTCGCCCTTGAAGTCCATCTGCCACAGCGAGTTCGGATGCTCGTGCTCGAAGCGTTGCCAGTGCTGGCGCTGGCGCGACGCCTGTTCGTCAATCATCCCGTGGCGCCGCAGGATCTCGGTGATCGTGGCAGGCGCGGGCACCTCGGTCTGGCCCAGATCGCGCAGGCGCTGTGCGATCTTGCGTCCGCCCCAGCCATGCTGGCGGCGCAGATCGAGCACCAGCGCCTCGATGTGCTCCGGTGAGCGCGTGGGGCTGTGATGCGGGCGGCGGGAGCGGTCGGCCAGTCCGTCGACGCCTTCGCTCTTATGGCGTCCAAGCCACTTGTAGCCGGTCTGACGGGTGATCGTGTACTGCCGGCATAGCTCGCTGAACGGCACCGCCTGCGTGGCGGCATCGCGCACGAAGTCTTCGCGGAGATTCATGGTGTCTTTTGCTTTCCAGGGCATGGATGGAATCCGGGCGTTTGATTACCCGAAAGTGTCGGTCATGTCCCTGTACACCTGTCAGCTATGTCTCCAGTCTGTACACGGCGGCAAAGAAAAGTAGGTGCCGCCCCGCACAGGGGCGACGCGTGAATGGCCAACGCCGTAACGCGGATGCCAGCGCAAAACACAAGCAAACCACCCTGCGTCGCATACAAAGCCAAATCCAAACCCCCAAAAAAAGAAAAAGCCGCCCAAAGGACGGCCTCTTCCCGCTGAAAGCGAAAAAAACTTACTTCGCGTTAGCCAGTGCAACCGCCGTATCCAACATGCGGTTCGAGAAACCCCACTCATTGTCGTACCAGCTCGACACCTTCACCAGGCGGCCCGACACCTTGGTCAGCGTCGCATCGAACGTCGACGAAGCCGGGTTATGGTTGAAGTCGATCGAAACCAGCGGCGCCGTGTTATACCCGAGGATGCCCTTCAGCGCGCCTTCCGACGCTTCCTTCATGATCGCGTTCACTTCATCGACAGTCGTGTCGCGCTTGGCGATGAACGACAGATCGACGATCGACACGTTGATGGTCGGGACACGAATCGCGTAGCCGTCCAGCTTGCCGTTCAGTTCCGGCAACACAAGACCGACAGCCGATGCAGCACCCGTCTTCGTCGGGATCTGGCTATGCGTGGCCGAGCGCGCGCGGCGCAGGTCTTCGTGGTACACGTCGGTCAACACCTGGTCGTTCGTGTACGCGTGGATCGTGGTCATCAGACCCGTTTCCAGACCGATCTTGTCGTTCAGCGGCTTGACGAGCGGTGCCAGGCAGTTCGTCGTGCACGACGCGTTCGAGATGACCGTGTCCGACGCCTTCAGCACGTTGTGGTTCACGCCATAGACGATCGTCGCGTCGACGTCCTTGCCGCCCGGTGCCGAGATGATCACCTTCTTCGCGCCACCCTTGATGTGCGCGCTCGCCTTTTCCTTCGTCGTGAAGAAGCCCGTGCATTCCAGCACGACGTCGACGCCCAGCTCGCCCCACGGCAGTTCAGCCGGGTTGCGGTTGGCCAGCACGCGGATCTTGTCGCCGTTGACGATCAGGTTCTCGCCGTCGACGGTCACTTCGCCCGGGAACTTGCCGTGCGCCGTGTCGTACTGCGTCAGGTGCGCGTTGGTCTTGGCGTCGCCAAGATCGTTGATCGCGACGATCTCGAGGTCGTGCTTCTTGCCGTTTTCATAGAAGGCGCGCAGCGTATTGCGGCCGATCCGGCCATAGCCGTTGATTGCGACGCGAATCGTCATGTTCTATCTCCTGATGGCTGAAAAAATTCTTCCGTGATGCTTCGGCTGATGCGCAACGAGCCGTCACGCGCGCCGCCGAAACGCAGCGCGCATGACGCGGCGCGCAATTAGCCGAGTGCGGCCTTGGCCGTCTCGACAACCTTCTCGACGGTGAAGCCGAAATATTTGAACAGCACGCCGGCCGGCGCGGATTCGCCGAACACGTCAATACCGACGACGCCGCCTTCCAGGCCGACATACTTGCGCCAGAAGTCCGTCACGCCCGCTTCGATCGCGACGCGGCGCACGCCGTGCGGCAGCACGCGCTCGCGGTATTCGGCGTCCTGCTTGTCGAACGTGGTCGTCGACGGCATCGACACGACACGTGCCGCAATGCCTTCGCGCGCGAGCGCTTCGACCGACTTCACCGCCAGCTCGACTTCCGAACCCGTCGCGATCAGGATGATCTTGCGCGCCGGAATGTCCTCGTTCCAGTCCTTCAGCACATAGCCGCCCTTCGCGACATTCGCGATCTGAGCGTCAGTGCGCGGGTTGAACGCAAGGTTCTGGCGGCTGAAGATCAGGCACGACGGGCCTTGATGCTCAACAGCCTGCGTCCACGCAACCGCCGTTTCGACGGTATCCGCCGGACGCCATACCTGCATGTGCGGAATCAGGCGCAGGCTCGCGACATGTTCGATGGACTGGTGAGTCGGGCCGTCTTCGCCGAGGCCGATCGAGTCGTGCGTGAACACGAAGATGGACGGCGACTTCATTAGCGCGGCGACGCGCAGCGCGTTGCGGCTGTAGTCCGAGAACGTCAGGAACGTGCCACCGAACGCCTTGTGGCCGCCATGCACCGCGAGGCCGTTGATGGCCGCGCTCATGCCGAATTCGCGCACGCCGTAGTTGACGTAGTCGCCCGCCGCGCCGTGCTCGCCGACGCGCACGTACTTCGCCGCCTTCCAGTTGGTCAGGTTCGAGCCCGTCAGGTCAGCCGAGCCGCCGACCAGTTCCGGCAGCACGGCCGCGAGACCTTCGATAGCCTGCTGCGACGCCTTGCGGGTCGCGATGGTTTCAGCGCGCTCGTTCGCGCCGGCGATGATCGCCTGTGCCTTCTCCGCCCAGTCGGCGGGGAGCTTGTTCGCCATGCGGCGCTCGAAATCGGCGGCTTCCTGCGGGTATTTCGCGCGGTACGCGGCGAACTTGTCGTTCCATTCGCCTTCGATCTTCGCGCCCGTCTCCTTCGCGTCCCACGCTGCGTAGACTTCCGGCGGGATCACGAACGGCGGATAGTGCCAGCCGAGCTTCTCGCGTACGGCCGCGACTTCCTTTTCGCCCAGCGCCGCACCGTGCACGTCGTGCGTGCCGGCCTTGTTCGGCGAGCCCTCGCCGATCACGGTCTTGCAGCAGATCAGCGTCGGCTTGTCCGACTGTTTCGCCTTCTGGATCGCGGCGTCGACGGCGTCGACGTCGTGACCGATCACGCCCGGAATCACGTTCCAGCCATATGCCTCGAAGCGCTTCGGCGTGTCGTCGCGGAACCAGTGGATGACTTCACCGTCGATCGAAATGCCGTTGTCGTCGTAGAACGCGATCAGCTTGTTCAGCTTCAGCACGCCCGCCAGCGAACAGGCTTCGTGCGAAATGCCTTCCATCAGGCAGCCGTCACCGAGGAACACATACGTGTGGTGATCGACGATCTTCGCGTCAGGCTTGTTGAATTCGTTCGCGAGCAGCGACTCGGCAAGCGCCATGCCGACCGAGTTCGCCAGACCCTGGCCGAGCGGGCCCGTGGTCGTCTCGACGCCCGGCGTCATGCCGTACTCGGGATGGCCCGGCGTCTTCGAGTGCATTTGGCGGAAGTTCTTCAGCTCTTCGATCGGCAGGTCGTAGCCCGTCAGATGGAGCAGCGAGTACAGAAGCATCGAGCCGTGACCGTTCGACAGCACGAAGCGGTCGCGATCGGACCAATGCGGGTTTGTCGGGTTGTGACGCAGGTGCCGCGACCACAGCGCAACACCAATCTCGGCCATGCCCATCGGCATACCCGGGTGACCGGAGTTCGCTTGTTGAACGGCATCCATGGCGAGCGCGCGGATCGCGTTGGCCATCAGGGAGGTGGGTGCGGGAGACGAGGTCGTCATGTCGATTCCGGAGAATGGTCCAAAAAGCGGAGGCGCCGTTGATGGTCCGGAAGCCCGGCGGCCAGTCTGCTTCGGCGCACGGTGCGGCGCCGGGAGACGCGAGGCGGGCAGAGCAAACGGACAGGGCTGCAAAGCGGGATATTCTAACAGATAGCCGGCCGCGTCTTCGGCCATAGGACGGGCGTTTCGGAGCGATCCGGCGCGCATGGACGCCCGGCCGGCGCACGCTGCGGAAGGCGGTCGCGGCGCCATGCGGCCTGGATCTGCGGCCTGCTTGCGCGTGCTTGATCACTCGCAATCTTCAGAACTTTGCGGCGCTGTCTGAATCCTTCTGTGTGCTAACGCGATTTACGAATCCGCAACGCCAGCGCAATCCGCGCGAGTTTCGTAGCACGATCCTGCGAAAATCCGCAGACGCTGAACGCTGGAAATATCGCCACGCGCTTCATTATTCGCCGTTCGTCGCGCATCCAGCGATAAACTAAGCCGATTCTTAGAGCGTTAGCTTTGGGAGTGCTGCAAAATTCATCGCTTCTTCGGCACTGGCCGCCGCAAGGCAACACTGGTAGCGAAGGCGATGGCATGACGACCCACTGCTTCAGGAGAGTTCGATGACTGCCTCACGCCCAGCCGGAGTGCCGTGGCTGACGCCGTATCTGACCGTCCGCGATGCGCGCACCTCGATCGCGTTTTTCGAGGCGGCGCTTGGTTTCCGGGTCAGGGACAGCGTGCATGACGACGGCGCCGTCATGCACGTTGAGATGACGTATCAGGATCAATTGATCGTAATGTTCGCCCCGGAGGGCGCGTTCGGCTCGACAGCGAGAACGCCGAAAAGCGCGGCCATGACGGCACCCCAATCGTTTTACCTTTATGTCGACGATGTCGACACGGTCTATGCGCGGGCCATTGCGGCCGGCGCCAGGTCGCTGAGCGAACCGCAAGATCAGTTCTGGGGCGATCGTTTTGCCCAGATCGAAGATCTCGACGGCTACCGCTGGGCGTTAGCCTGCCACCTGTCTTGAATGAATGAGAACTTTCCTTATGCCTCGCTTCTTCGTCGGCACACCGTTCAAAACCGACGACATCGTTTCCCTGCCGGATGAAGTCAATCGGCACGTGCGCGTCCTGCGTCTGCAGCCGGGCGACACCGTGAGCCTGTTCAACGGCACTGGCGGCGAGTACGGCGCCGAAATCGTCGATATGGATCGACATGGAACCATCGTGCGGATTGGCCCGTTCCGCGACGTCGAGGCTGAGCCGCCCTACCAGTTGACGCTCGCGCAGGGTATCGCCGGCAGCGACAAGATGGACTGGCTGATCGAAAAGGCGACCGAACTCGGCGCGTCCGAATTCGTGCCGCTCACGACCACGCGTAGCGTCGTGCGCCTCTCCGGTGAGCGCGCGCAACGCCGACAGGTTCACTGGCAGCGGATCGTGCAGGCGTCGTGCGAGCAGTGCGGGCGCAACCGCCTGCCCGAAGTGATGCCGACGCGCGAACTCGCCACGTGGCTCAGTTCGATGCCGAAGCAGCCCGCCGACGGCGAGTTGCGCCTCTTGCTGTCGCCGCGCGCGAGCGTGCCCTTCTCCGCCCTGCCCAGCGAGCCACCGACAGTTCGCGCGCTGGTGCTGGTCGGCCCGGAAGGCGGCTTCTCGGCTGCCGAAGAAGCGGCGGCGGCGAGCCACGGCTTCACGTCCGTCGGTCTCGGCCCACGCGTGCTGCGTACCGAGACAGCCGGGATCGCCGTGCTGTCCGCGCTGGCTGCGCGCTGGGGCGGCTGGTAAGCGGCGCGTCTCACGGCACCTTCGTCCGAAGGAAGCCCACGTAACAATGCAAAAGGCCCGCCAATCGGCGGGCCTTTTTTATTACAGATCAACACTCAGGCAAACGAGTAAAACACCCGGAACGCCACCTTGCGCTCCGCCCAGAATTCCGCCGCTTCGCGGAACACGTCGAGCAGCGTCTCGCGCGCTTCCTTGTCGAATTTGATCGCGATAGGCAGCGCTTCGAGCACGATGACGAATCCCGGTTGCGAGCCAGCCTTGTGAACGAGATCGGTCAGCGAGTCGTATAGCGCGTCGTAATTCTTGCCGAAATGCTTCGGAAACAGGAACGACGTCGCGATGGTCTCCATCACTTCCTGCTTCGACTGGGCATTGCCCACAAATGCATAGAGGAAATGCTGACCGAGCCGACCCGCTTCGTCGGCGAGATCCTGCACGCGGAACGCGCGGATCGACTGCACGATGTTCGGTCGTACGGTCTGGAAAAGACTCATGCGCTCCTCTTCCGATGAAAGGCCCGTACTGGCTTCGTTCTGGACGTCACGGACCTGGCCGGCATCGCGCATCTGCATGACGCGCTGGAACATATTGCCGTCGCCGGCCGCGAGAAAATCCGTCGCGACTTTCGAGTCGTGCGCGTAGACGTTGTCGCTCATGCCGATTATCCCGATGTCATTCAATAATGCGATTAAAACTGGCGTAGTGGTCGTCTGAGTAAAAGCAATTGGTGGTCCGCCTGAGCGGCCCTCCACAGACTATGCGGCGTGCGCCGCGATCGCGGGCGCCTGGCGTGGGAACGGTGTATTCGTGGTAATAGCCGCGCCGGTGCGGCGGCAGCAACCGCTCACGATTGCCGAATACGACGCCGTCCTTCTCATACGGATAAGGCCCGCCAGCTGCAATCAAGTTCAATGTCCTGACGGCTTGCGGCGGCAATTGCGCCACCGCGATCGTGCCTCCGGCCTGTCCCTGCTGCACTTCCCGGGCCCAGCCGCCTGCCGGAAAACCACCGGCAAAACCTCCAAGCGTCAAGGCGGCGATCAGCACGCCGTCGCGGAGCCACTTGCGTGCCATGAGTCCAGGATTCCCGCTGTTGACTAACGAGTTTGACGACCATGTAGGGTAGCCCCCTTTCCTTTCGGATCAGGGGCCCCCTAAGAACTGTACGTGCGAGTTTCCCCGCATACAGCTCAAGCCTACATGCAAAATCCCGCTTATAGCAGAACCGGCTTAGTCACCGCAAGTTTACCAGCATGTACCTGGCGGTGGCAGTCCGGGTGAAGCAACACTCGATTGGAAATAGCGTCTGACCCGCCCAGCATCCGATACGTCAAATGATGATCGTGCCAACCCGTTTCTTCCGTCAAGGCCTGTTCGCAGTGCGCACAAAGTCCGTTCTGCGACATGTACAGCGAGACCCATTGTTTGCGGTAGCGCTTGGAAAGCCACATCCGCTCCTGACGCAGCGTCTCACCGTATTGCTCCCATCTGACATCAAAGGGATTGTATTCACCCGCTACTTTCTTGGTCCGCCGAACCGGCGTACTACTCGGCCGGAACAATTCCAGCAACCAAGTACTGCCATCGTCTTCCGCTATCGGCGCGCCGAATACCCACGTCCGTTTGCCAACTGTGTGAAAGTACTTCTTTCGCACCCAGCTGGCATTCTTCTGTGGATGCCGGCGCCTGCACCACCGCCAGAGCCTCTTGAAAATCAGATGCTCCATGCGGCTGTACGCCTGCTTGGCCACAACGGGGCTGTGATACTGCGCCCAGCCTCGCAACATCGGATTCAACAGAAGGATCAGACCTTCCTGAGTCGCCTCCTTGTTGCCACTGATCGTTTCCGCCACCTTGCGATAGAACGCTTTCACGTTCTTCTTGCTTGGCTTGATGAGCAGCTTTCCCGAATACTTCCGGAAATTCCACCCCAGGAAGTCGAAGCCGTCATCAATGTGAGTGACCCGCGTTTTCTCCTCCGATAGTCGCAGTCCTCGAACGTCAAGGAATGCTTCCACCCAAGGTTTCACCTCGTTTTCCAGCAACTCCTTCGAATTGCCAGTGATCACGAAGTCATCCGCGTATCGCACCACATTCACTTTCAGCTTCGAGGCTTTAACCACTCCGTACCGGGCACGAAGGTGCTTCAGTAGTTCGGGTTCAAGCCCGTTCAGCGTCACGTTAGCCAGCGTCGGGGAGATGATCCCTCCCTGCGGCGTACCGGCCTCAGTCGCCTGCAGCTGACCCTTGTAAATCAGGCCAGCCTTCAACCACTTCCGCAGGATCTCCGCGTCCATAGGGACGTGGTTCTCCAGCCAGTCGTGGTTGATGTGGTCAAAGCAGCCCTTGATATCTGCTTCCAGTATCCATTGGGCCGAGGCCTTCTTGGACGTGCAAACAAATATCTGACTCTTCGCGTCGGCCGTCGAGCGGTTAAGCCTGAACCCATATGAGTTCGGGTCGCTCGTCGATTCCGACACCGGCTCCAATGCCAGCAAATACAGAGCCTGCATCGCCCTGTCCCGCATGGTCGGGATACCCAGAGGGCGCTCCTTCCCATTGGCCTTGGGGATAAAGACCCTCCGTAGTGGCAGGGGTCTGTATCCACGCCGCTTCAACCTGCCGACAGCTTCCCATCGGCTTTCAGGCGAATCCCATAGCTCGCGATCGACTCCCGCCGTTCGCGCACCCTGGTTTTGCGTAACACGTCGTACCGCATACAGCTTTGCGGACAACGTGCGGGTCAGCATCCGTTGCAGAGTTTTCACCCTGCGCCAATCGCTTTCCCGCGTCGCCTTCGCAATTCGAATCTGCATCCCTCTCACGTTCCGTTCAACCCGACGCCAATCGACGGCGTGCCAGTTGTTCGGCGCGTGGGAAAGCGCAGATCCATCCTTTCGGACAGATACTCTCATGCTGCTCTCCTGCTCGATGAAGTGAAACCCGAGCGGAGACCAGACCACCCCTTGCGGGAGCGATCTGCTCCCGCAAGGGGGTTAAAAACGTACGTTGATGGTCCGGAAGCCCATCAACAATCACTTTCCAGCCGAGGGTAGTCAGCCATCTTGCGACGGTAGACCAGACGGAAGTCTGCCCGCTTATCGCGTGAGGTAATGTCTCAACCCCTATCCGGGCCATTACAGCCCGGCATTCGCTTTCTCCGTCCTCCCATACCCGCACCGTCAACAGCGTTCCTTGCGGTCCGCCTGCCAGCCATCCTGCACTGGCAACGATACGGGCTTACCACGTTCCCGGCATGTCACACGACTGACGTAGGTCCCACCTATTCCCCGGCGGTCTGTTGGCGACGTAACCCGAACTTTCAGCGGGGTAACCGACCGCACACCATTTTGGTTAGTGCCCAGCAGCAGTTGGCACTTTCCTTATCACGAGGTTTATCAGTGATTCACATACGTTGACCATATCAGCCAGCCTAGCTCCGAATCCCCTGCTGCTGAGGATTACCAGACGGGTACCTCGCGGCACTCGCCTGCCCGAAACGTCCGGGGGCTTCATTGTCAGAAGAGCTTCACACCCCACCGTTGCCAGTGGCGCATGTCTTCTTAGGCTACTGCTAGTCGCATAGCAGGTTCTCTGCTTCGCTCCTACATCTCGCGAAGGCGAACAATGACACGCCGAGCTTTGCGCTCGACTTGTGCCGAACCACGTCCAAACTCGGACGCAGGTATCACATACTCCAATCCGCTTGGTTAGCGGAGTTGAAGCCGCTAACTGGGCGGAACCTGACGGTAATCAGGTCAATGCAATCAAATTGACCGGCGCGGACGCCGACCAATATTCACGGCAGCGATTCCTAGCAACCAGCACTAGGTTTCGCTTACTTCACAGGGGTGGCATCAAGGTGCCACGCATATGGGACGGCTTTCGCCGTCCAGTCGATGCGACGCGTGTCGCACGAAAGTCGTAAGGGTATCGCTAATGTCTTTTGGAATCAATGTTCATTGGTCGGACGAAAGGCCGTCCAGGCGAAACCGGCAGAGCGCCGACGCCAGATATGCCACATTTTGACAGAGGTTTTCGCCCGAGTGAGATAAAGTTATCTCCGAGGCAAGATGTTGGACGACGTTCATGCCTCGTCGTCCGGACAGTTCGCACAACGGATTCATGTCACGCGTCTGCCTTTTTGCGGGATTGTTAATCCCCAGCCATTGCTCGAAGGCGTGCCCGTTGCGGGCACGCCTCTTTTTTTGCCTGCGCGGGCTAAAAACCAACAGCCCGCACCGAAACAACGACAGACTTAACGCGTTGCGTTCACATCGGCGACCAGCAGCGCCGTCATGTTGACGATCCGGCGAACCGTCGCCGACGGCGTCAGCACGTGCACCGGTTGCGCCGCCCCGAGCAGGATCGGTCCGATCGCGATGTTGTTGCCGGCCGCCGTCTTCAGCAGGTTGTACGAGATGTTGGCGGCGTCGATGTTCGGCAGCACCAGCAGGTTCGCGTCGCCTTCCAGCGTCGAATCCGGGAGGATTTCCTTACGCAGGTTCGCGTCGAGTGCCAGGTCGCCGTGCATTTCACCGTCGACCTGCAGATGCGGCGCGCGTTCCTGCAAGATAGCCAGTACATCGCGCATTTTCTGTGCAGAAGGCGCATTGCTCGTGCCGAAGTTCGAGTGCGACAGCAGCGCGATCTTCGGTTCGATACCAAAGCGTCGCACTTCTTCCGCCGCCATGATCGTGATCTCGGCCAGTTCTTCCGCCGTCGGATCGACGTTCACGTGCGTATCGACGAGGAAAATCTGGCGGTTCGGCAGCACCAATGCATTCATTGCCGCGTAGACCTTCGCGCCTTCCTTCTTGCCGATCACCTGATCGATGAAGTGCAGGTGGCGGTGCGTCGTGCTGACCGTGCCGCAGATCATGCCGTCGGCGTGACCCTTCTTCACCAGCATCGAGCCGATCAGCGTCGTGCGGCGGCGCATTTCCAGCTTCGCCATCTGCTCGGTGAAGCCCTTGCGCGACATCATCTTGTGATACGTCTGCCAGAAGTCGCGGTAGCGTTCGTCGTGGTCGGTGTTGACGATTGTGTAGTCCTGGCCATTCACGAGACGCAGGCCGAATTTCGCAATACGTTGCTCGATCACAGCCGGACGGCCAATCAGGATCGGCTTCGCCAGCTTTTCGTCGACAGCGATCTGCACCGCGCGCAGCACGCGCTCTTCCTCGCCTTCCGCGAACACGATGCGCTTCTTCTCCGGCTCGACGCCGCGCGCGAGCTGGAAGATCGGCTTCATCGTCGTACCGCTGTGGTAGACGAACTGCTGCAGATGCTGCTTGTACGCCTCCATGTCTTCGATCGGACGCGTGGCGACGCCCGAATCCATCGCAGCCTGCGCGACAGCGGGCGCGATCTGGACGATCAGGCGCGGATCGAAAGGCTTCGGAATCAGATATTCCGGACCGAATGACAGGTCCTGAATGCCGTAAGCCGTCGCGACGATGTCAGATTGTTCCTGGCGCGCCAGTTCCGCGATCGCATTGACCGCGGCGATTTCCATTTCCTTCGTGATGACCGTCGCGCCGACGTCGAGCGCGCCGCGGAAGATAAACGGAAAGCACAGGACGTTGTTGACCTGGTTCGGATAGTCGGTGCGGCCGGTCGCGATCACGGCGTCGGGGCGCACTTCCAGCGCGAGTTCCGGCAGGATTTCCGGCGTCGGGTTGGCGAGCGCGAGAATCAGCGGCTTGTCGGCCATCTGCTTGACCATGTCCTGCTTGAGCACGCCGCCCGCCGACAGGCCGAGGAACACATCCGCCCCGCCCATCACTTCCGACAGCGTGCGCGCGTCCGTCTCGCGCGCGAAACGCTCCTTGTCCGGGTCCATCAGTTCCGTGCGGCCCTTGTAGACGACACCGGCCAGGTCGGTCACGTAGATGTTCTCGATCGGCATGCCGAGATCGACCAGCAGGCTCAGACACGCCAGCGACGCCGCGCCCGCGCCCGATGCGACCAGCTTCACTTCCTTGATGCTCTTGCCAACCACCTTCAAGCCATTCGAAACGGCCGCCGCGACGACGATCGCCGTGCCGTGCTGGTCGTCGTGGAAGACGGGAATCTTCATGCGCTTGCGGCATTCACGCTCGACGATGAAGCAGTCCGGCGCCTTGATGTCTTCAAGGTTGATGCCGCCGAAGGTCGGCTCGAGCGCCGCGATCACCTCGACCAGCTTGTGCGGGTCCGATTCGTTCAGCTCGATGTCGAACACGTCGATACCGGCGAACTTCTTGAACAGCACGGCCTTGCCTTCCATGACCGGCTTCGACGCGAGTGGCCCGATGTTGCCGAGGCCGAGCACCGCGGTGCCGTTGGACACGACACCGACCAGGTTGCTGCGCGCCGTGAAGCGCGCCGCATTCAGCGGGTTTTCGACGATCGCCTCGCACGCGAACGCAACGCCTGGCGAGTACGCCAGCGCGAGGTCGCGCTGGTTGATCATCTGCTTCGTCGGGGCAATCGCGATCTTCCCGGGGGTCGGGAATTCGTGATAATCGAGAGCGGCTTCACGGAGTTTGGTATTGACGGGCGTCGACATAAGCGGACTTGGAAGTGCGGATTAGAATAGATGTTCGATCGCATTGTAGCGCCAATCCCAAAAGTCGAACCCTGCAATCCGGGTGCAAGTGCCGCGACCGAAACAGCGTGAAAGGAAAGCACACCGTTTTGTCGGGTTCCGCGCCGCGACTACAATGCGCGCCTTTAGAGTCGTGTTAGCTTCGATTAGCGTTTCTTGAGCGCATCCATCCACCCGCTTCCGCCGTCTTTCGCACTCGTACGCCTTATTTATGCTTTCAGAGTTTTCGCTGATCGACCGCTTCTTCGCGCGCCGCGCGTCGGGTTCGACATACCCGCAGCGCGCTGTCCTTGGCATCGGTGACGATTGCGCGCTGCTCGCGCCGCCCGCCGGCGAGATGCTCGCCATATCGACGGACATGCTGGTCGAAGGCCGCCACTTCTTTCCCGACGTCGATCCGAAGGCGCTCGGTCACAAGGCGCTCGCCGTCAATCTGTCGGACCTCGCGGCGATGGGCGCGAAGCCGCAGGCGTTCACGCTCGCGTTCTCGCTGCCGAAAGCCGACGCCGACTGGCTGTCCGCGTTCAGCGACGGCCTCTTCGATCTCGCCGAGCGCCACGGCTGCGAGCTGGTCGGCGGCGATACGACGGGCGGGCCGCTGAATCTGTGCATCACCGTGTTCGGCTCGGTGCCGCCGCAGAGCGCACTGCGCCGCGACGCCGCGCAGCCCGGCGACGACATCTGGGTATCCGGCACGCTGGGCGACGCGCGCGCGAGCCTCGGCGTGCAACGCGGCGAGTGGTCCGCCGATGCCAACGACGCTGCGACATTCCGCCGCGCCATGGAGCTGCCCGAGCCGCGCGTCGCGCTGGGCCTCGCGTTGCGCGGGGTGGCGCGGGCCGCGCTGGATATTTCCGACGGCCTGGCGGGCGACCTGATGCACATCCTCGAACGCTCGCATGTGAACGCGACCGTCGACGCCGACGCGCTGCCACGCTCGGACGCGCTGCGCCGCCTCTCTACGGACATCCAGCGCCGCTGCACGATCGCGGGCGGCGACGACTACGAGTTGTGTTTCACCGCGCCGCCGTCCGCCCGCGCCGAAGTCGTTGCAGCGGGTCAACAGGCGCGTTTGCCCGTGACGCGCGTCGGTACAATAACTCCGCTCGATGCGACCGGCGCCGTGCCCGCGATCTCGTGGCACGACGCGTCAGGCGCTCCACTTACATTGACGTTGCAAGGCTTCGATCATTTCCATGCAGAATGAATCCTCGCTTGGCCCGGCCGGCAGTTTCTCCGACGCGCCAACAGGCGGCCAGCCCGGCCCATCCGGCGGCACACCCGACGGCAAGCCTGAAGGAGCGTCGAACGGCGAACCGCGTGCACCGCGGCCCCGCCGCGCGACCGCGCGCTTCATGCTGTCACATCCATTGCATATCTTGTCGCTGGGTTTCGGCAGCGGCCTGTCGCCGATTGCGCCCGGCACGTTCGGCACACTGTTCGCCTGGGCATCGTTCGCTGCGTTCAGTGCGCAGCTGACCGTCATCGAATGGGGCATTCTGATCGTCGTCGGTTTTGTCGCGGGCATCGGCATTTGCGGCTTCACCGCGAACCGGCTCGGCATTGAAGATCCGTCGCCCGTCGTGTGGGACGAGATCGTCGCGTTCTGGCTGGTGCTGCTAATGGTGACGCCCGCCACCTTCACGGGACAGCTGTGGGCGTTCATCGTCTTCCGCTTCTTCGACATGGTGAAGCCGCCGCCCATCCGTTATTTCGACCGCAGACTGAAAGGTGGCTTTGGCATCATGTTCGACGATCTCGTCGCGGCGTTCTTCACGTTGCTCGTGATTGCGCTCTGGCGGATGTCGGTCTGATCGTTTCCTGCGTTTCCCTTACCCCGAGTCCAGCATGGCTACCGATTCCGTCGTTCACCAACTCGCCATTCGCGCCGGCAATCGTCTGCGCGACGAGCGGCTGATGCTTGCCACGGCTGAATCCTGCACGGGCGGCATGGTCGCGACGGCCATCACCGATATTTCCGGCAGCAGCGGATGGTTCGAGCGCGGCTTCGTCACGTACTCGAATCAGGCCAAGAGCGAGATGATCGGTGTGCCGCCCGATCTCATCGAAAAGCACGGCGCCGTGTCCGAGCCCGTCGCTCGGGCGATGGTCGAAGGGGCGTTGCGGAATTCCCGCGCGCAGGTTGCGCTGTCAATTACGGGTGTGGCGGGCCCCGGCGGCGGCACCGAGACAAAGCCGGTCGGGATGGTGTGCTTCGGATGGAGCAACCGGCTGCATACCGTCGTCGAGACGCTGGTGTTCAAGGGCGACCGCGAGCGTGTGCGCGTGCAGGCGGCGACGCACGCTTTGCGCGGGCTGTTGACCTTGCTCGACGAGCGGGAGCGCTGAGCTTCCTGGTTCTCAACTACAGCAGGAAATCATGGCCCGTCATATCGACCGCGATGAACTGATCCGCCGCTTCGATCTCCAGCCGCATCCCGAAGGCGGGTTCTTTCGCGAGACGTACCGCTCGTCCGATTCGATCCGCCGCGAAGGTTCCGCCGATTCCCGCTCCGCCTCCACGGCGATCTACTACCTGCTTTGCGACGGCGCGCACTCCGCGTGGCACCGCATTCAGTCCGATGAAGTCTGGCATTTCTACGCCGGCGATCCGCTCAACGTCTACGTGCTGGAAGACGACGGCTTGCTCACCGTTCATCGTCTGGGTAACGCGCTCGAACATGCCGACTGCGTGTTTCAGGCCGTTGTGGCGTCCGGCCGCTGGTTCGCCGCGCAATGCGACGACGCGGCGAGCGTTGCGCTCGTCGGCTGCACGGTCGCGCCGGGCTTCGAGTTCAGCGAGTTCGAGATTGGGGATGTCGACGCGTTGGTGCGCGAGTATCCGCAGCATCGGGATCTCGTCGCGAAGCTTGGGCCGGCCGGCCCTTGACCGGGACCGGCCTTCTCAGCATGAAAGCCGCGGTTTAACGAAACGCGTTGATCCGGTCGCGCGTATCCTTCGCGGCCTGCGCGGCGGCTTCGACCCAATCGTCGCCCTTGCCCGCGTACAGAATCGCACGCGACGAATTGATCAGCATGCCCGCGCCCGCTGCCGTGCGGCCCGCCCGGACCGTCGCTTCGACATCGCCGCCTTGCGCGCCGATACCTGGAATCAGCAGCGGCATGTCGCCGACAATGCCGCGCACCACTTCGATTTCCTTCGGGAACGTCGCGCCGACCACCAGCCCCAGCTGGCCCTTCGCGTTCCACTTTTCCGCCGCAAGCCGCGCGACCGTCTGATACAGCGGACGGCCTTCCGTCTCCAGAAACTGCAGGTCCGAGCCGCCCGGATTCGACGTCCGGCACAGCACGATCACGCCCTTGCCGTCGTGCTCCAGATACGGCTCGATCGAATCGAAGCCCATGTACGGATTCACCGTGACGGCATCGGCGCGATAACGGTCGAACGCTTCGCGCGCGTACTGCTCGGCCGTGCTGCCGAT
The DNA here is from genome assembly GCF_002902965.1 of Paraburkholderia hospita. Lineage (GTDB taxonomy): Bacteria > Pseudomonadota > Gammaproteobacteria > Burkholderiales > Burkholderiaceae > Paraburkholderia > Paraburkholderia hospita. Next base: position 3,446,233 of record NZ_CP026105.1, read on the forward strand.
ATCGCCGCGCTTCGCGTCCAGAATCACGGGCAGACCCGGATGCTTCAGGTGAATGTGCGCGATCAGCTGCTCGAGCTGCTCTTCGGCGCGATGCGCGGCGAAGTAGGCAATTTGCGGCTTGAACGACGATGCGTAAGGCGCTGTTGCGTCGACGATCCTCTTGCAGAAATCGAAGATCGCGTCAGAACGGTTGGCGTACGCGCCGGGAAACCTGGTCGGCTCGGGATCGAGGCCGACGCACAGCAGCGAATTCGTCGTGTGCCATGCGTGGTCGAGCGTCTGGATGAATGTGGACATAGGAAATCTCGCGGCGCGCGGGTAACGGATGAGCCGCGTATTTTACTCGCGCGGCGCATCACGGGCCGCATCCGCGATCGGCCCGCTTCGGCTGCCCGCCCTTACTGCCCGCGCTTGCTACCCGCGCTTCGCCGCGCGCCCACCCGCCATCGCGCGCAGTCCCGTACGCTCGACCGCGAAGCTGAACGAGCGCGCAAGCCGCTGGCCGCGCGCGAGCATCGTCATGCCGTTGTCGGCGGCACCGCCCGGCAGGTTCATCGCGTTGATCGGATGATCGACGGGTTCGAAGCAGAAAAAGTCTTTCGACGTCGGCGTGTAGAGAATGTAGTACTCGGTGCTCGACGACATCGTCAGCGACAGGCGGCGCTTCGGCCACACGACCGTCGCATGTCCGCTCCAGCCGGTGAACGCGTGATTGACGAGCGAGCGCGGCAACGGATACGCAACGCCGAACTGCCACGCGGGCGGCACGGGGACATGGCGCACGGGCAGCCAGTCTTCGCCCGACAGCCACAAGCCCGCCGCAGCCGCCGACAGTTGCGTGTCGGCATCGCGCACCAGAAATGGATGCACGCCGAGGCCGAACGGCATCGCTTCGCGGCCGGTGTTTTCGACTTCGAGCGTGATGACAAGCGTCGAACCATCGAGCGCATAAGTCTGCGTCGCGCGATACGCGTACGGCTTGCCGTCGCGACGGTCGAGCGTCAGTGTGAGGTTTTCGGCGTCAGAGGCCGCGATGGTCCAGTCCGCAAGCCAGCCGTCGCCGTGAATCGGCAGCGGCTCGCCCGTGCGGTTGCACGGCACGTCGATCGCGCGCTCGCCGAGCATGAATTGCCCGCCGCCGATCCGGTTCGAATACGGCAGCAGTGAATAGCAGGCGAGGTCGTTCGCGTCGGTGTCCGCATCGACATGACGGCAGCGCCGGAACACGGGCACGAGCGTGCCCTCGTTGCGAAAGTCGAAGCGCGTAATGCCGCCGCCCAGCGACGGCGCCACATCGAGCCGCAGCAGCGAATTGGCGAGCGTCACGCACGCGACGTCGGCGGCGCTTCCCGCGCCGACCGCCACCGCGGACGTACTCGGCCCGGCCAGCACCGGCTGCACGGTGGCCGCGAGCCGGGCGCGGCGCGCGCGGGATTGTGGAGAAGATGGGACAGCAGAATTCGCGACAGTCATATCACACTCCCACGAGAGGCATCGGACGGCATGATCGGCGCATCGGAGAACAGATGGCTGCTTGTGCGGGCGGCACGTCGTCGCGGCCGCCTCCTGAGTTTTGTTGCGCGCCCCAAATCTGACTGCCTCTGGGGCGTGGACTACCTTGCTTCCGATACTGCGAAGATGTTTTAGTTCGCTTGCGTTACGCGCCGCGCTTCGCTGCAGGCGATCCCTTAAATACCGGCTCCGGCAAACCGCGCCGGCCCTGCGTCGCGACATAGACGCCGCCGGCGCGCGTATCGCCCGCCAGCGCCTGCGCATCGAGTCCGACGCGCGCGCTCGTCACATACAGCGTGCCGAGTTGCGCGCCACCCAGCGCGACACAACTGGGCTGCACGGTCGGCACGTCGACGCGTTCCGTCTCCACGCCGTTCGCGTCGTAGCGCACCACGCGCCGTCCGCCCCACTGCGCGTTCCACAGGCCGCCTTCGCTATCGACCGTCGAACCGTCAGGCTCGCCCGTCTTGTCGGTCAGCTTCACGAACAGCCGCTCGTTCGCGACGCTGCCGTCCGCGCGGTAATCGCAGGCGCGGATTTCGAGCGTCGGCGAATCGCAGAAGTACATCGTCGCGCCGTCGGGGCTGAACGCGATACTGTTCGAAATCGCGGGCGAAGGCAATGCCAGACGTTCGAGCGACAGATCATGATTCAGCCGGTAAAACCCGCCGATCGCCTGCACCGGCGACGCTTCATCCTTCGTGCCGAATACGAAGCGTCCTTGGCGATCGCAGCGCCCGTCATTGACGCGCGTGTTCATGCCCGGCTCAACCTCGACGATGGACTCGACTTCGCCCGTTGCAAGGTCGAAGAAAGCCAGCCGCGATGCGAGACCCAACAGCATGTAATGCGGATCGGCGCACAACGCGAAAGTCGACAGCCGCTCGGGCATACGCCAGAACGTGCTGCGGCCATCGCGCGGATCGTAACGCCAGAGCCGCGCACCTTCAATATCCGTCCAGTAGAAAAGACCGCTGCGCGCGTCCCACGTTGCGCCTTCGCCCAGCGTGCATTTCGAATCGACCAGCAATGCAGCCTGAACGTTGGTGATCGTGTCGCTCATGCCCAACCTCCATCGACGATGATGTCTTGCGCGGTAATCATGCGGCTGTCGTCGGCGGCGAGAAACAGCGCCATCCGCGCCAGGTCTTCGGGCAGCAGCTCGGCGTCGATGCACTGGCCCTGCTTGATCGCGAGACGCCCGGCGTCGTCGAGCCACAGGCGCTTCTGCTTGTCCGTCATCACCCAGCCCGGCACCAGCGCGTTCACGCGAATGCCGAAGTGGCCGAGATCGCGCGCGAGTCCCTTCGTGAGTCCCTGCACCGCCGATTTCGCCAGCGTGTACACAGGATAGCCGCCGTTCTTCAGCATCCAGCTGATCGAGCCGAGATTGATGATCGAGCCGCGCTGCGCCGCCTTCATGTCGTCGGCGACGGCTTGCGCTGCGAAGAACTGGTGACGGATATTGACGGCGATACCTGCGTCGAACGATTCGGGCGTCACGTCTTCGATCTTGTGGCGCTTGTCGTTCGCCGCGTTGTTCACCAGCACGCCGATCGGGCCGAGCGCCGCGCGCACGTCGGCGATCGCCTTCTTCAGCGCGTCGATGTCGGTTAGATCGACTCGCAGAAACAGCGGCTTGTGACGCGAATCGCCGAGTTGATCGGCGAGCGCGTCGCCCGCCGTTTCGTCGATATCGAAGAACGCGACGCGCGCGCCCTGCGCAACGAAATGCTCGACGAACGATGCGCCGATACCCGTCGCGCCACCCGTAATCAGCACCGTGCGATCCACGAGGCTCGGATAGCGCGCGTAGACGCCCTGTTCTTCACGCGCGTTCGCGCTGGCGGGAGACGACATCGTTCGGTTTCCTTCTTCTGGCGTTGAGTTTGGCGAAAAAATCAGTCGCTAATCAGTCACGCGAACCGCGATTCTTCAACTGGTCCAGCAGCACCGCCGCGAGCAGGATCGCCCCGCGCACCAGGTACTGATAGAACGCATCGATGTTCATCAGGTTCATCACGTTTTCGACGGTGCCCATGATCAGCACGCCGATCACGACGCCCGAAATCGTCGCGCGGCCGCCGAGCAGCGACACGCCGCCCAGCACGCACGCCGAAATCACGTTCAGCTCAAAGCCTTCCGCAGCGTTCGGCTGACCCGACGTGATACGCGACGCGAGAATCACACCCGCCAGCGCCGTCACCGCGCCCTGAATCAGGAAGATGTAGACGCGCGTGCGCTCGACGTTGATACCCGCGAGACGCGACGCTTCCGGATTGCCGCCGATCGCGAGCGTATTACGGCCGTACACCGTCGAATTCAGCATCACGCCGAACACGATGAAGCAGACCAGCGTCACCCAGATGGGCAGCGACACGCCGAACATCGACAGGCCGCCCAGCGCGATGAACGTATCCGACGACACGCCCACAGCCTGACCGTGCGACACGATGAAACCGAGGCCGCGCACGATTTCCATCGTCGCGAGCGTCGTGATCAGCGCGTTGATGCGCAGATACGCGATCACCGCACCGTTGACGAAGCCGATCACCGAACCCGCGACAACGGCGGCGATGATCGCGATGAACGTGTTGCCCGTCGCGTTGAGCACCATCGCGCACAACACGCCGGCAAAGGCGACTGTCGAGCCGATGGACAGGTCGAAGTCACGCGACGCGAGACAGAACATCATCGTGCACGCGACCATGCCGATCTGCGAGATCGACAGCGCGAGGCCGAGCATGTTCTCGATCGAGAAGAAGTGATCGACGGTCAACGACATCGTGATGAACATCACGACGAAGATCACGATCAGGCTGTACTCGGTGATCTGCTGCCACCACTTCTGCTTGTCGTTGGCTTGCGGGATCAGCGCTTCAGCGGCGCTCTTGGCGGCCTGTTGCGCGAGGTTTTCTCTGGCTTGCATTTGGTTCACTCCTCCCGTTCCCCACGGGTTACAGGACTGTTGTAGATCCTGTCAGTTACAGATGTCTTGCGGTTTTCGTTTCACCCGGCCGGCGCGCGTACGCGTTCAGGCCGCCTGCGCCGTCGTCGAGCTCTTCGGCAGCGCGAGGTTCAGCACCGATTGCTCGGTGGCGGCGCTGCGCGGCAGTTCGCCCGAAATGCGCCCCTGGCGCATCACGAGAATCCGGTCGGACACGCCCAGCACTTCCGGCAGTTCCGACGAAATCATCACGATCGCGCAGCCGCGCTGGGCCAGCTCGTAAATCACGTTATAAATTTCGTGCTTCGCGCCGACGTCGATGCCGCGCGTCGGCTCGTCGAGAATCACGACGCGCAGATCCGGCTCGGCCAGCCAGCGCGACAGAATCGCCTTCTGCTGGTTGCCGCCCGACAGAAAACGGATTTTCTGGCGGCGGCTCGGCGTCTTGATCTTCAGCAGCTTGATGAAGCGGTCAGCCGTTTCGGCTTCTTTCTTGCGATCGAGAAACAGCCCCGCCTTCAGATAATGACGGCGGCAGCTGATATTGATGTTCTCCGCTACTGAAGCAATCGCGACGATGCCTTCTTCCTTGCGGTCTTCCGGGCACAGCACGATGCCCTGGCGAATCGCTTCGCCGGCGCTCTTCACCTTGATCGGCTTGCCGTCGAGCACCAGTTCGCCGCCCTTCTTCGGATCGTCGCCGTAGATCAGGTGCATCAGTTCGCTGCGGCCCGCGCCCACCAGCCCGAAGAAGCCGACGATCTCGCCGCGCCGCACCTCGAAACTGGCCGGTTCCGTCAGCGGGCGGCCTTCGATGTTCTTCACCGAGAAGCGCACTTCGCCGAGTTCACGCGGCCGGTAGCCGTAGATGTCCGAGATTTCGCGGCCGACCATTTCGGCCACGATCGTGTCGCGGCTCACGCCTTCAAGCGTCGGATGGGACGCGACCTTGCGGCCGTCGCGGAAAATCGTGCACGCGTCGCACAGCTGATAGATCTCGTCCATCCGGTGCGAGATGTAGATCAGCGCGCGGTTGTCGGCGCGCAGATTGCGCACCAGCTTGAACAGCACTTCCGTTTCGCGGTGCGACAGCGAGCTGGTCGGCTCGTCGAGCGCGATCACGCGAGCGTTGCGCATCAGCGCCTTGCAGATTTCGACCATCTGGCGTTGCGCGATCGACAGCTTGCGCAGCTTCGCATTCGGATCGAGATCCACGCCCATCGCCGCGAGCTGCTCGCGCACGTAGCGCTTGGCATCGGTCTTCTTCACGAAGCCGACCGTGTTCGGCAAGCGGCCGAGCAGCAGGTTCTCCGCTACCGTCAGATCGGGCACGTACTGCAGTTCCTGGTGAATCACCGCAATGCCCGAAGCAATCGATGCGCCCGCACTTGCAAAACGCACTTCGTTGCCGTCGATCATCACGCGGCCGGAATCCGGCTGATATTCACCGCCGAGAATCTTCAGCAGGGTCGATTTCCCTGCGCCGTTTTCGCCCATCAGGCCATGCACCTGGCCGGCGTGCACGTCGAAAGAGATGCCGTCGAGCGCACGCACGCCTGGAAACACCTTGCCGATATTGTCAAAACGCAGCGTCGCTGACACTTTGCCTCCTGTTACTTCGATTGAACCGTCGTGCATGCCGCAGCCGTTCGCCTGGTGCGCAGTTCACGATGGCTTGTCCCTCTGCTTCTGAACCGTTCCGTCCTGCGCGCCCCGCCGATCGCCGACGGAGCGCGCGGCGCTTGAGTGCCGCTCATGCGCACTCACGCGCGTTCGTCCCGCTTATTTGCCCGCTTACTTCGACGCGAGACCCATCTTTTCACGCACTTCGCCGACGTTGTCGCGCGTGGCCAGCATGCCCGTCGTCAGCGTGAGCTTCGGCGGTTCCTTGCCTTGCGTGATCCACGCGTACATCAGTTCCGACGTCTCTTCGCCGTGGCGCTTCGGGCTGATGATCACCGTGCCGAAGAAGCCAGTCGGGTTCGGCTTCTTGAACTCGTTCAACGCCGAGTCCGAGCCGCCGATGCCGATGCCGATCATGTTGTCGGCCTTGAAGCCGCGGCCTTCCGCTGCGCGCACGGCGCCGAGCACGGCTTCGTCGTTCAGGCCGTAGGCGACCCAGTGCTTGAAGTTCGGATTCTTCGTCAGCGCGATGTTCGCTGCGTTGAACGCGTTTTCCGTATCGGTCTTCGATTGCGGCGCGGCGATGATGTTGGCCTTCGGGAAACCGGCAGCGATCAGCGCGTCGGTTGCGCCAGCCGTGCGGTCATGCGCCGTCGGCAGCTGTTCGTAGGTCACGTCGATCGCGCCGACGTCCTTCATGTCCCAGCCGCGCTTCTTGATTTCAGCCGCGATGCCTTCACCGACCTGCTTGCCGATGTTGTAAGCCGAGATGCCCATGTGCGGCACCGATTCGATCGGCTTGCCTGCGCCGTCGACGAGTCGGTCGTCGACCGTCATCATCTTCAGGCCGTCAGCCTTCGCCTTCGCGACGATGCCCGGTCCGAGCTTCACGTCCGGCGTGCAGATCACGAAGCCTTGTGCCTTTTGCGCAGCGAGGTTGTCGATTGCGCTCATCACCTTCTCGCCCGACGGCGCGCCGATCTTCACCAGCGTGAAGCCCTTTTCCTTGGCAGCGGCTTCGGCGAACTTCCACTCGTCCTGGAACCACGGCTCTTCAGGCTGCTTCACGACGAAGCCGATCTTGACCGGGTCGGCGGCTTGCGCGACGGGTGCGTTGAAGAGCACCGCCGTCGCCGCTGCTGCCAGCGTGAGGAAAATTCTGCGTTTCATAATGCGTGTCTCCTGACTAATGAGTAACGAGAAGGTTATCGGCCGCGTCTTCTTGTACCGCCACCGACACACGCGGCCAGCGCGTCAGGCGGTTCACACCGTCGCCCCGTTTGCGGGGCGGCTTTGCTGCTTTTTCTGTTCCTTCGCTACTGCTTTATTCTTCGATACCGCTTTAGTCGTGGTAAAGCGCCGAGCGCCCGCCATCGACGGTGATGCAACTCGCGTTGATGAACGGCGCTTCATCCGACGCCAGAAATACGGCTGTCATCGCGACTTCTTCCGGCTTGCCGATGCGCTTCATCGGCTGCAGATCGAGCGTCGCCTGCTTCGCGGCGGCGGGGTCGGTCTGACCGTCCCACCAGTCGCGCGTCAACTGCGTTTCGATGTAACCCGGCGCGATCGCATTCACGCGCACGTTGCGCGGCGCGTATTCGATGCCGAGCGCGCGCGTCAGCCCGATCACGCCGTGCTTCGCGACGGGATACGGGAAGCAGCCCGGAATGATCTTGAACGAGTGTGTCGACGCGATGTTCACGATGCTGCCCGCGCCGCGCTCGACCATCCCCGGCAGCACCGCGCGGCAGCCGTTCCACACGCCGTCCAGATCGACGGCGAAACAGCGGCGCCAGTCTTCGTCGGTCATCGTCAGCGGGTCGCAAAACACGTTGATGCCTGCGTTGTTCACCAGCACGTCGATCGGGCCGAAGGCGCTTTCGCCTTCGCTCACCGCGCGCTGCACGGACGCGGATTGCGTGACGTCCGTCTGCACGGCGAGCGTCTTGCCACCCGTTTGCGTGGCAATATCGGCGGCCGTGCGCTGCGCGGTTTCGATATCGAGTTCCGCGAGCACGACAGCGGCGCCCTCGCGCGCGAACGCCGTCGCGATCGCCGCGCCGATGCCGCGTCCCGCACCCGTCACCAGCGCGACCTTGCCTTGCAGCCGTTTCATTTCTTCACGCCCGCGCGCGCGATGCGCAGGCCGTTGATGAACGCCTTTGCATGCAAAGCCGTCGTCGTTGCCGGCTGGCCCGGCTTGTACAGCGCCGAGCCGAGGCCGAATCCGTTCGCGCCCGCGGAGAGGAACGGCCCCATGTTGTCCGGCAACACTCCGCCGACGGGAAGCAGCGGCACGTCCTTGTGAATCACCGCGCGCCACGCTTTCACGACCTGGCAGCCGAGCTGCTCGGCGGGGAACATCTTCAGCACGTCCGCGCCGTTCTTCAGCGCGATAAAGGCTTCCGTCGGCGTTGCGACGCCCGGCGAGCATGCCATCGCGAGCGACTTCGCCGTCGTCACGACTTCGGGGTCGCTGTGCGGCATCACGATCAGTTCGCCACCCGCCGCCTTCACGTCGTGCACGAGTTCGCCGCGCAGCACCGTGCCCGCGCCGATGATGGCGTCGGCAGGCAGCGCCTGGCGGATCGCCGCGATGCTGTCGAACGGGTTCGGCGAATTGAGCGGCACTTCGATGATGCGAAAGCCCGCTTCGTAGAGCGCGCGGCCGTGATCGGCGGCATCGGCGGGCGTGATGCCGCGCAAAATTGCGACCAGCGGGCATGCTTCGAACGCGGCCATCAGGCCGGCGTGCGGCTGGTACGGTGCGGGCAGATTCAGATCGAGTGACATGTCGGTTCCTTGGGTTCGTTGCGCGCCGGCGCGGCTCATGTTCAGGTCGCGTTCCGGTTCGCGCTTCAGGTGGCCTGAGCGGCGCCCGACGCTTCGCTGACGAGACCCGCTTGCGCCGCGATGCGCCACAAGCCGCGCTCGGTCGCCTGCTTCACGAGGTCCGCCTGATGGCAGCCGAATTGCGCGAGCGCGAGCCGGTAGCGTTCGCACAGCGCCTCGTTGCCGATCAGTTGCAGCGCGCTGCCGGCGAGCGTCGATTGCTGTTGCGCGAGCGCCGCTTCGAGGCCGCTCAGTTCGTGGCCGATCAGCAGGCCGGACAGATAATCGGGTTGCTGCTCACGCGCAAGCTGGCCCGTCAGGCCCAGCGTGCGCGTGCTGAAAATCGTTGCGAGCACGCCGGCCTTGCCCTTGTCGCGCGCGACTCGCACGCCGCGCAGAAAAGCATCGGTGTCGGGCTGGTCGGGCGTGAGCATCGTACGGCCGAGAATCGTGTGCTCGGAGAGTGCCGCGAAGACTTCACCCGTCATGAACGTGTCGAAGCGCTCGATCTTCGCGTCGCGCACCATCACCCATTTCGCGTGCGTGCCCGGCAGGCCGATCAGCAGGCCCTTGCCCGCCGCCGACGGTTCCGCGCAGGCCAGCGCGCCAAAAATCTGCGTTTCCTCGCCGCGCATCACGTTCGGCAGCTCGCCGTTCTGCAGCACGCCGGGGACAATATTCAGCGGCACGCCGCGCGCCGTCTGCACGCGCACGATGCCGTCGACGAGCGCGTCGGCGCTAGCGGGCGCATTCACGTACGGCGCTTCCTTCCAGCCTTGCGCGCTGCCGACCATGCCAGCCGCGATCACGGGCAGCTCGGGCGCGCGGTCCAGCCATGCACCGACGACAGCATCGAACGCCGCGTCGAAGCCGCCTTCCGCCGCCGGGCGCGGCAGATTCATGATGCCCGCCGTCGACGCGCGCGTTTCCAGCACTGCGCCGTTCGCGTCGAACAGATAGGCGCGCAGCGACGTCGTGCCCCAGTCGAGCGCGATCAGTGCGGCCGATGCAGCATGACCCGCCGCTGCTGCCGTCTGCGCCGGTTGTGCTTGTTCCGTGGACAGGGTCGAGCCCGTCTGAGTCATCGTTTGATCCTGCGGGTAGTCGGTTGCGGAACACGCCAGCCCAGTTCTTCCGAAATCGCGCGCGCCTCGCGCTGCACGACGGGAATCAGCTCGTCCATGCGCTCGAGCGACATGTACGGAATCGTGCTTGCGACCGACAGCGCCGCGACGATCGAACCCGACGCATCGCGCACGGGCGCGGCCACGCAGCGAATCGACGCTTCGTTCTCTTCGAGATCGAACGTGAAGCCGCCTGCCGAGTAGTTCGTCATGCGCTGCATGAAGGTCTGCTGGTCGGGCCGGTTGTCGGGCTTGAAGCTGACGCCCGCCAGCGCACGGCGCGACGCGTCGAACAGCGACTGCCACTGGTCCGGGCCGAGGTCGAGCATCATCGCCTTGCCGATACCCGTCGATGCGAGCGGCATCCGGTGGCCGACGCGCGAGCGCATTTCGAGGCCGCGCGTGCCGGGAATCTTGTCGATGTACAGCACGTCGTCGCCGTCGCGCACGCCGAGGTGGATCGTGTCGTGCGTCAGTTCAGCGAGCGACGCCAGATGCGGGCGCGCGACGGTCGTGAGCGGCATCTGCTCGAGCGCGATCGTGCCGAGCTCGATCAGCTTCGGTCCGAGCAGGTAGCCGCCCTGAACCTGGCGCAGATAGCGCGCCTGCACGAGGCTGCTAACGAGACGGTGCGTGGTGCTGCGCGTCGTGCCGAGCGCGGCGCCGAAGGTGCGCAGATCGCGCACGCCCGCGGCGGCGGCTTCGAGAATCGCGAGGCCGCGCAGCAGCGTCTGCGTGCCGGCTTGCTGCGGCGTGATGTCGAGCAGCGTGCTCGGCAGGCCGATCGTGTCGGCGGGCGGCGTCGGCACGACGACACCGTTGGCGGGACGCGCGGCGGGCTTGCGCGGCGCTTCGACTTCAGGCGCCTCGGGCGCTTCGGACTCGACGTGAGAGGTCATCGCTTTGTTCATGGCGACTGGCAACAGACAAAAGGTGAGTTACCGCGAAATGCCGGCGTGACGGTGCGCGTCGGGCGTGATTCGAAGCTGCGCGTGGTTCGCGCGGGTTGGCGCAAGCGGGTTGTGCAGCAAGGTGCTGGAAGGCATGGCGTGGTGTCTCCGATTTTCGTCCCGCTGCGTGCGCCGCGCTTTTGCGCTGGCGACGAGGCGGTGTTTCTGGCCGGTGTCGGCTTGTTGAACCGGATTGTAGGGCGCTTTTTTGAGATTCACCAACATATGAGCGCGACGTCCATATGTTGGGAACGGGCGAAATCGGGCGATGCGCGCCTATGCAGAAAGCAAAACGGCGGGTCCCGTTGCGAGACCCGCCGTTTCTGTGGCCATTGGCCGTGCGGAACTCAGTCCGGCAGTTCGGCCGCGCCCATCCTGCGCGCGATCACCCGTGCCCGTTGCGTGAGGTAGCTGGAAGTACGATGCTCGTCGAAGTATTTCGGCCTCGGCAGCATCACCGCGAGCCGGGCCGACTGGCCGGCCGTCAGGTTCGCGGCCGACGTCTTGAAGTAATAGCGCGCCGCCGCTTCCGCGCCGTACACGCCATTGCCCCATTCAACCGAATTCAGATAGATCTCGAAGATGCGCTCCTTGTCCATCAGCGTCTCGAGCATCCATGTGATGATCAGCTCCTGGCCTTTGCGGATATAGCTCTTTTCACGCGACAGGAACAGATTGCGCGCGAGCTGCTGCGTGATCGTGGAGCCGCCTCTGACGATCTTGCCGCGCGCCTTGTTTTTCTCCCATGCCTGGAGAATCGCGTCCGTTTCGTAGCCGTTGTTCGTGGCGAAGTTCGCATCTTCCGAAGCGATGATCGCGCGCTTCAGATTGCGTGAGATCTGATCGTAGGGAACCCACGTGTGCTGGATCGACAGATCGGGACGGTCTTGCGAAAGACGCCAGGCATCGGAGCGCATGAAGGCCGTCGATTGCGGATTCACAGAGTTCCACACGGCGATCTGCGCGAAATAGAAAAGCTGCGTGGCGACCCACGCGACGACGAAGACCGCGCCGGCATACATCACCCAGCGTGCGGGACTCGCGCCGGCCCGCTGCCCCTTAGCGCGCCTCGTCTTCGTCATTGTCGTCGCCATGTCGTGGAATCTGGAGGCGCGTCGCTTGCGTTGAGCCGCTCAGCCGCTCACGCGCTTTGCGGCGCGCGCAGCATCTCGCGCAGCGCGGCGAGCACGGGCGCGCCGTCGGGACGCACGCCGCGCCACACGAAGAACGATTCCGCCGCCTGCTCGACCAGCATGCCGAGGCCGTCCGCCGCGCGCGCGCCGAGCTGGCTGGCGTGCTGCATGAAGACGGTTGGCTGCGCGCCGTACATCATGTCGTACGCGAGCGTGCCCGCGCCGAACGCGCCGTCGTCGCACTCGGGCAGCGACGCGTCGAGGCTGCTTGCCGTCGCGTTGACGATCACGTCATAGGCGCCCGTTTCAATCGTCTGCGCGCTGCCGCCCGTCAGACGGCATGCGGCGTCGCTCGCCGCGCTGGCGAATTGTGCAACCAGCGCCTCCGCCTTCGATGCCGTGCGGTTCACGATGGTGAGCGATTGCGGCTTGCGTTCGAGCATCGGCAGCACGACGCCGCGCGCCGCACCGCCCGCGCCGAGCAGCAGCACGCGCGCGTTCTTCAACGACACGCCCAAGTTCACTTCGATGTCGCGCACGAGGCCAAAGCCATCCGTGTTGTCACCGTAAACGCCGCCGTCTTTCTCGAAGCGCAGCGTGTTCACCGCGCCCGCCGCCGCCGCACGCGGCGACAGCGTGGTCGCGAACGCATGCGCGTCGAGCTTGAACGGCACGGTGACGTTCATGCCGCGCCCGCCTTCGGCGATGAAGGCCCGCACGTGCGACTCGAACTGATCGACGGGCGCGAGCAGGCGGCCATATTCGACGGGTTCGCCCGTCTGCTCGGCAAAGCGCGCGTGGATGAGCGGCGACTTGCTATGCGCAATCGGATTGCCGATCACCGCGTAGCGGTCGCGCTGGGTCGTCGTGTCGGTCGTCATTGGCCCTGCTCCGTCGCGTGTTGCGTTGGATCGTTCGAGTCGGCGGGCTGCTCGCCCTCCGCTGCGGCCGTATCGGCTTCGGCTTGCGCTTCGGCTTCGCTTTCGGCGGATTCGTCGGCGGCGTCGATGATTTCTTCTTCGGTCTCTTCCTCTTCTTCCGTGCCGCTCGTCACGGTCGGCGCGTCGAGCACGTGCAACGGCCGCACCGATGCCTCGACCGTCAGTTCATCCACCGACATCACTTCGAGCATCAGCCGCGTGCCGCGCGCATGCACGCCGAGACCCGGCACGTGCAGCAGCAGCGGCACGTCTTCGAGCCGCACGAGATCGCCCTTCACGACGGAAGCGACCACCTGCTTCTTGCCTTCCTGCGTGAGCCAGCGCAGACACCAGAAATACTCCATGCGGCGCTGATGATCGGCGTACGCGGTGTACGTGTCGTCGAAACCTTGCACGACGGCGAACAGGTCGGCGTCCTTCGGCTTGAACGGCGCCGCGAGCTTCGCCGTCACGCCGTGCTGCACGCACGCGATCAGTTGCCACTGGTTGACGAGGTCGACGTAGCGGCGCAGCGGCGACGTGCTCCATGCGTACTGCGACACGCCGAGACCTTCGTGCGGCGCGGCCGTCGTCTGCATCCGGGTGCGCTTCGGTCCTGTCGGCGCGCCGAACGCGCGCTGCGAGCGATAGATGCCGGGCACGCCGTGATCGTGCAGGAACGCGCCCCACGTCGAGTTCGCGAGAATCGCCAGTTCAGCGACGATTGTATCGAGCGGCGAACCGCGGCGGCGCGGCGTGATGCTCACATGCTCGCCTTCGACGTAGAAATTGAAGTCCGTATTGCGCTGCACTTCGCGCCTGAGGCCGAAACCGGCGCGCGCGAGCTGGCGCTTCTCGAACAGCGCCTGCGCAAACGGCCACAGCACCGCGATGTCTTCCTTGTGCGGATAGTCGCCCGTGCCATTGGCGAGCGCCTCTTCCGTGACGAGTTCGTCGAGCGTGTTGTGGCGCAGATTGTTCTTCACGTAGACCAGTTCGGCACGCGTTTCGCTGACGACGATTTCCTGCGTCTCGCGGTTCACGATGCTGTACAGCGACAGCGCCGGGCGCAAACCGCCTTCGGCCAGCGTGAATTTTTCCACGACGGAATCGGGCAGCATCGTGATCTTGTCGCCCGGCATGTAAACGGTCGACAGACGGCCGCGCGCGACCGCATCGACGGCATCGCCGCGTTCGATGCCCAGCGCCGGCGCCGCGATGTGAATGCCGATCCGCACGCGTCCGTCGGACAGATGCTCCACGGAAAACGCATCGTCGATTTCCGTCGTGGTCACGTCGTCGATCGAGAACGCTTCGATTTCAGCCTGCGGCAGATCTTCCGGCAGCGCGCCGATCGTCACAGGCGGAAAGCCCGTGCCGTGCGGGAAGAATTCCGACAGGAAGCGCGCCTCGTGCAGCGCGCGCGCCGACGGAATGCCGCCGCATTCGAGCATCAGACGCGCCATCGAAATACCACGCGCCGCCGCTGCCGCTTCGAGCGCCTTGTATTCGATCGCGTTCTTGTCGGGCTTCGTCAAGAGGCCGAGCGCCTTGCTCTGGAAGCCGTCCGGCAGACGGCCCGCCTTCAGTTCCTCTTCGTAGCCCTGCTGCACGAGCGCCTGCTGACGCTTGCGCTCCAGCGACGCGAGCGCCATCTTCAGTTGCTCTTCCGGCGCGCGCTGATACTGGCCGCGCCCCTTGCGGCGGAAATAGATGGGCGAACCGTGCATGCGCAAAATCAGCGCGGCGCGCTCGACGGGCCCGAACGACTCGCCAAAGTATTCGGCGCCGAGCGTGGCAAACGGGAATTCGTCTTCAGGCGCGCATTCCCACAGAAAGTCCAGATCGATGTCCTGTGCGGCGGCATCGGCCTGTTCCATCAGTTCGCCCGCCGACGGCTTCTCGAACTCCATCAGCACGTCTTTCGCGCGAACTTTCGCGCGGCGTCCGCCCGGCAGCTCGACCTGAAACGCGTCGCCTTGACGCGACATCACGTTGCCGGCCTTGAAACTACCCGATTCCTCGAAGAAAACGTTCACTCAATACTCTCGTTCTGGCTTGCGTCGGCCGGCGCGCAGTGCTGTTGCTTCGCGCGTCGGCGTCGTGTTCTGTGTGGTGGTCCGCAACGCGCGTGCCTTGCGCTTCATCGTGCGCGGCGTGTGCGGATCATCGGATCATGCCGCCTCGCGTGGTGCGGGCGGCTCAGTGTCGGCGTCGGCTGCGTCGCAAAACGCGAGCACGTCGTCGACATAGTCGGGAAACTCGCTGATCGCGTGGTCGCTGCCTTCGATCAGTCTGGTCTGCACGCCGGGATAGTGCGCGAGCATTTCGCGGTAATCGAGCACTTCGTCGCCGGTGGCAGCAAACAGATAATAGCGTTCGGGGCGGGTGATGCGCGCGACGCCTAACGCACGCAACTCATCAAGATGACGCGGCTCGACGATGATGCTGCCGCCGCCATGCCACAGCGGCTGCTCGCCGAGATAGTGGCTGAGATCGCGCTCCGGCACCACAGCGGGATTCAGCAGTACGGCGCGCCAGCCGTGTTTCTCGGCGAGATGCGTCGCGAAGTAGCCGCCCAGCGAGCTGCCGATCACCGTCACCTGCTCCGGATTCGCCGCCGCGACCCGTTCTTCGACGAGCGACACGGTTTCCAGCGGCGACACGGGCAGCATCGGACAGCACCATTCGGCGCTGCGGCCAAGCACCGCAAGACGCTCGGCCATCACGCGCGCCTTGAACGAATTGGGCGACGAGCGGAACCCGTGCAGATAGAGAATCACGCGACGCCCCGCGCCTGCGCCGTGGGACGCGCCGACAGCGCGTCGAGCAGTTTCTGGTGCACGCCGCCAAAGCCGCCGTTGCTCATCACGAGCACCTGATCGCCCGGCCGCGCGGCCGCCACGACGGATTTGACGAGCGTGTCGATGTCGTTGAAGGCTTGCGCCTTGTCGCCCATCGGCGCGAGCGCTTCGGCCAGATTCCAGCCGAGCGCGTCTTTGCCCGCGGGCGCGCCGTAGCCGAATACGAGATCGGCGTCGACGAGGCTAGCGGGCAATTGCGCCTTCATCACGCCGAGCTTCATCGTGTTCGAGCGCGGTTCAAGCACGGCGAGAATGCGCGCGCGCTTTCCGTTTTCGCCGCGGCCGATTCGCGTGCGCAGACCGGCGACCGTTGTCTGGATAGCTGTCGGGTGATGCGCGAAATCGTCGTAGACCGTCACGCCGTCGACGCTGCCGCGCACTTCCATCCGCCGCTTCACGTTGCGGAATGTCGAAAGCGACTTTGCGGCCTGCGCGGGCGGCACGCCGATGTGGCGCGCGGCGGCGATCGCGGCGATCGCGTTCATGCGGTTGTGCTCGCCTTGCACCTGCCAGTCCACCACGCCGACCCGCTCGCCGTTGTGATAGACGGCAAAGCGCTCGTCGATGGCGACGCCGTCTTCAGCGGGCAAAGCCTGCCAGCCGCCGTCGACGCCAAAGCGCTCCACTTCGCTCCAGCAGCCGCGCGTGAGCACGCGGTCCAGCGCAGCTTCGCGGCCGTTCGACACGACGCGGCCAATGCCCGGCACAGTGCGCACGAGGTGATGAAATTGCGTTTCGATCGCGGCGAGATCAGCGAAGATGTCCGCGTGATCGAATTCGAGGTTGTTCAGGACCGCGGTGCGCGGCCGGTAGTGGACGAACTTCGAGCGCTTGTCGAAGAACGCCGTGTCGTACTCGTCGGCTTCGATCACGAAGAAGCTTGAATCCGTCAGCCGCGCCGACACGCCAAAATTCAGCGGCACGCCGCCGATCAGAAAGCCCGGGTTCATGCCCGCGTCTTCCAGCAGCCACGTCAGCATGGAGGTCGTCGTGGTCTTGCCGTGCGTCCCCGCCACGGCCAGCACCCACTTGCCGTTCAGCACGTGCTCGCCCAGCCATTGCGGGCCGGACGTGTACGGCAGGCCGCGATTGAGGATTTCTTCCATCAGCGGATTGCCGCGCGTCACGACGTTGCCGACCACGAACAGGTCCGGCTTCAGGTCGAGCTGCTCGGCGCCCCAGCCTTCGATCAGCGTGATGCCTTGCGCCTCGAGCTGCGTGCTCATCGGTGGGTAGACGCCGGCGTCGCAGCCCGTCACCGTGTGACCGGCGTTGCGCGCGAGAACCGCGAGACCACCCATGAACGTGCCGCAGATGCCGAGGATGTGAATGTGCATAAAGCTGTCGCGCCGCAAGGCGTGTTTTGCGTGGAAAGATGACATGCGCCAGGGGCCGGAAAGCCCTCGCGCGAAGGACGACTATTGTAACCGACAGGCCCGCCTGATCTTGATCGGGCGTGCTTTTCCGGGCGACGCCACGCGGCCACCGGAGAGCCGCTCAGGACCCGCCGACGCGACGGCGGCGTAAAAAGACCGCCAGGCTTTCTCTAGTATGATTGGCGAATGGTTCGCAAATCACATTTCGATCCGCTGCGCGTGCGCGAGGAAATCGCCATCGCGGCTGCGCGGATGATCGCCGAGGACGGGCTCGACTACTCGACTGCGAAGCGCAAGGCTGCGCGGCAGGTGGTCGGGGAAACGCGCGTCGCCGGTGAATGGCTGCCGGATAACGACCAGATCGAGGAAGAAATCCGCGAATATCAGTCGCTGTTCCAGGGCGACAGCCAGCCGGCCGTGTTGCGCCGGCTGCGCGAAGTCGCGCTGGACTGGATGCAGCGGCTCGCGCCTTTCAATCCGTATCTGACGGGCGCGGTGCTGGGTGGGACGGCGGGTGAGCATTCCGATGTTCATCTGCAGGCCTTCTGTGACGACCCGAAAGAAGTCGCCATTTATCTGTTGAATGCGAACATGCAGTACGACGTTTCCGAAACGCGGCACTTTGCGGGTCGCGGCTACGTCGAAACATTGAGCTTTCTCTGGCGTCCGGCGAATGAAGGGCGCGATGCCGAGCCCGTGGGCATTCACCTCGCGCTCTATGGCACCGACGACCTGCGCGGCGCAGTCCGCGCTGACGCACGCGGACGATCCGCGCGCGCCGACGTCCGCGCCGTTCAGGCGCTGATCAACGAAAGCGACGCCGCGCGCTCCACGAACTGAACCCTTAACAGACACACTCTCTATATGAAGCGGATTCTGGCAATCGCGGCGGTGGCTGTCGTCGCGACAGCGGGCGGCGCGGTGGCGGGCCACTGGCTGCTCGGCAATAACGACCTTGCGGGCGTCGCGAACGCGGCGCCGGCCGACAGCAGCAACGCCGTCAATCAACTATGGGCGGCGAAAGTGACCAATGCCGACGGCGCGCCGCAGTCACTCGCCGGTTTCAAGGGACACCCGGTCGTGATCAACTTCTGGGCGTCGTGGTGCGGTCCGTGCGTCGAGGAAATGCCGTCGCTGTCGGCGTTGCACAAGGAATACTCGAAGAAGGGCATCGAGTTCGTCGGCTTGGGCGTCGATTCCGACAAGAACATCAAGGCCTTCCTGCAAAAAGTGCCCGTCAACTATCCGATCTATGTCGCCGGGTTCGGCGGCGCAGACCTCGCGCGCGCCTTCGGCAACAACGCGGGTGGTTTGCCTTACACGGTCGTAATTGACGCAAAAGGCGTCGTACGGTCGACAAAACTCGGCCAGATCAAGCCGGACGAGCTGAAACGCACGCTCGACGCGCTCTGATTCCGACAACTTTTTGACATTTAGTTGAGAACTTTTTGCCTCAGATTGGGCGATATTCACAATAAGATGTCAGAAGTTCTGCGAGTTGCTGCGATCCCGGTAAGGCCACGAGACATGCCGCGCGTTCGAGAAACTAGACAAATTTCTCTAATCAGCGCTAAAGTGCGCCCAATTCCACGGAAAACGAACCGACCATGACGCGACTGCTGGTTCTGCACGGCCCCAACCTCAACCTTCTCGGCACCCGGGAACCCGAGGTCTATGGCCGCGTGACGCTCCCGCAGATCGATCAGGCGCTGGCCGACCGCGCAGCGGACGCCGGCGTCGAACTGGCCACCTTCCAGAGCAATCACGAAGGCGCGCTCGTCGATCGCATTCAGGCGGCTCGGACCGAGAAGACCGATTTCATCGTGATCAATCCCGCTGCGTACACGCATACCAGCGTGGCGATCCGGGACGCACTGGCGGGCGTCGGCATCCCGTTCGTCGAGATTCATCTGTCGAACGTGCATCGTCGAGAACCGTTCAGGCATCACTCGTATTTCTCCGACCAGGCAGAGGGCGTGATTTGCGGCCTCGGCTGGAAGGGCTATCTGTACGCACTCGAATATGTGCTCGACCGGTTGGCCGCTGGGACGGCCGGATCGTCGCGCAACTGACAACCCAAAACACGAATTCGGCGCTGGCGGCAAACCGCCGGCGCTTCACGCATTGAAGGGGAAAGCCCATGGATCTACGTAAACTGAAGACTCTGATCGACCTCGTCTCCGAGTCCGGCATCTCCGAACTCGAAGTGACCGAGGGCGAAGGCAAGGTGCGCATCGTCAAGAACGCGCCGCCGGTTTACGTCCAGCAGCCTGGCAACTACGCGCCGCAATACGCCGCGCCGGGCCTGGCGCCCGCTGCTCACGGCGGTGAAGCACCCGCCGTCGGCGCGCCGGCGACGCCCGCAGCCGTGGCACCGCAAGGCCATGTCGTGACGTCACCGATGGTCGGCACGTTCTACCGCGCACCTTCGCCGGGCGCCGATCCGTTCGTGCAGGTCGGCGATACGGTCAAGGAAGGCCAGACCATCTGCATCATCGAAGCAATGAAGCTCCTGAACGAGATCGAATCGGATCAGTCAGGCGTCGTCAAGGAAATCCTCGTCGAGAACGGCCAGGCAGTCGAATACGGCCAGCCGCTCTTCGTGGTCGGCTGAAGCGGCGCGCTGTAGCCATTCGCCATCCGCGCGCCCTCCTTCTTCGGGCGCGCCACCGATCCTCTGAGGCAGCCGCCCGTCCGAACCGGCCCGCGGCGCCCATTGATGAGTCGAATATCCGCTATGTTTGAAAAAATCCTCATTGCCAATCGTGGTGAAATCGCGCTCCGTATCCAGCGCGCGTGCCGCGAACTCGGCGTCAAGACGGTCGTCGTCTATTCCGAAGCCGACAAGGAAGCCAAGTATGTGAAGCTCGCCGACGAGGCGGTCTGCATCGGACCGGCACCGTCGAACCTCTCGTACCTGAACATGCCCGCACTGATCAGCGCGGCGGAAGTCACGGACGCCGAAGCGATTCACCCCGGCTACGGCTTCCTGTCGGAAAACGCCGACTTCGCGGAGCGCGTCGAGCAATCGGGCTTCGTGTTCATCGGCCCGCGCCCCGACACGATCCGCATGATGGGCGACAAGGTCACCGCGAAGCAGACAATGATCAAGACGGGCGTGCCCTGCGTGCCCGGCTCCGAAGGCGCGTTGCCGGAAGATCCGAAGGAGATCGTGAAGATTGCGCGCGCGGTCGGCTATCCGGTGATCATCAAGGCGGCAGGCGGCGGCGGTGGCCGCGGCATGCGCGTCGTGCACACGGAAGCGGCGCTCGTGAATGCCGTTAATATGACGCGCGAAGAAGCGGGCCGCGCGTTCGGCAATCCGCAGGTCTACATGGAGAAATACCTGGAGAACCCGCGGCACATCGAAATCCAGATCCTGGCCGACTCGTTCAAGAACGCACTGTGGCTGGGCGAACGCGACTGCTCGATGCAGCGCCGCCATCAGAAGGTTATCGAAGAGGCGCCGGCACCGGGCATCGCGCGCCGTCTGATCGAGCGCATCGGCGACCGCTGCGCGGACGCGTGCAAGAAGATGGGCTATCTCGGCGCGGGCACGTTCGAGTTCCTGTACGAAAACGGCGAGTTCTACTTCATCGAAATGAACACGCGCGTGCAGGTCGAGCACCCCGTCACCGAACTGATCACGGGCATCGACATCGTTCAGGAACAGATCCGCATCGCGGCGGGCGAAAAGCTTGCGATCCGCCAGCGCGACATCCAGTTCCGCGGACATGCGATCGAATGCCGTATCAACGCGGAAGATCCGTTCAAGTTCACGCCGTCGCCGGGTCGTCTTACGTCGTGGCATATGCCGGGCGGCCCCGGTATTCGCGTCGATTCGCACGCGTACAACGGCTATTTCGTGCCGCCGAACTATGATTCGATGATCGGCAAGCTGATCGCTTACGGCGCGACGCGCGAACAGGCGATCAAGCGGATGCGTATCGCGCTGTCGGAAATGGTGGTCGAAGGCATTCAGACCAACATTCCGCTGCATCGCGAGCTGATGCTCGACGCGAAGTTCGTCGAGGGCGGCACGAGCATCCATTACCTCGAAAACCGGCTGGCGGCAAAGCTGCAAGCCGCACCGGAAGAAGCGTAAGCAATGAGCTACCGGGAACTGGTCGTCGAACTCGCGCGCGAGCACGCGGAAGCGTTGTCGGATGCGTTGCTCGAACTGGGCGCGCTGTCGGTGTCCGTCGAAGACGCGGATGCCGACACGCCCGACGAGCAGCCGCTGTTCGGCGAGCCCGGTCTCACGCCGGATCGCACCGCGTGGACGCATTCGCGCGTGATCGCGTTGCTGGCGCCGGAACATGAACCGGCCGTGCTGCTTGCGGCCGCTGCGAATGAACTCGGCCTCGCCGATGCGCCGTCGTTCAGCGTGCGCGAAGTCGAAGAACAGGACTGGGTGCGCCTCACGCAATCCCAGTTCGATCCGATTCCGATTGGCGAGCGCATCTGGGTCGTGCCGTCGTGGCACGCCGCGCCAGATCCTGATGCGCTCGTGCTCGAACTCGATCCGGGCCTCGCGTTCGGCACGGGCAGCCATCCGACCACGCGTCTGTGCATGGAATGGCTCGAGCAAAACGTGAAGCAGGATCAATCGGTGCTCGACTACGGTTGTGGTTCGGGCATCCTTGCGATACTCGCGAAGAAGTGCGGCGCGAACCCCGTGATCGGCATCGACATCGATCCGCAAGCGGTCGAATCCGCGCGCCACAATAGCGAGCGCAATCGCGCCGAAGTCACGTATGGTCTGCCCGATGATTGCCCCGCGGGCGAGTTCGATATCGTCGTCGCGAATATTCTGTCGAACCCGCTGAAGCTGATGGCGTCGATGCTGTCGTCGAGGGTGAAGCCGGGTGGACGCATTGCGCTGTCGGGCATTCTCGCGCGACAGGCGGATGAAGTTGCACGTGTCTATCAGCAGTGGATCGACATTGCAGTGTGGCGCGAACACGAAGGCTGGGTATGCCTTGCGGGTACGCGACGCGAAAGCAATTAGAATAACGCATATTTGTTTGCTTCCGGCCCCTTAAGGGCTAACCGGTCTTTCGGCTCGATATGCTTCTAGCGACACGCTGTCCCTTCTGCGAAACCGTTTTCAGGCTCCAGCCGGAGCAGCTCACGCTGCGCCGCGGACTCGTGCGTTGTGGCCACTGCAAAGAAGTGTTCGATGCATCGAGCAGCCTGTTCGACGTGAGCGGCGGCGTGAGCGTCGACAAGGCGAAGCACGTCACGATCGACGACGTGACGGCGCATACGCTCGAAAAGCTCGCGAATGGCGGAAACGCGCCGGCGCCGGAAACGAAGCCTGCTGTCGATGTACCGCCCGCCCCCGTCGCGACGCCCGTTGTGACGCACACGGAAGAAGCGGTCACGCCGCGGCCTGCAGAATCGTTCGATGCGCGTGTGGCTGAGCCGCATATCGGCAGTGGCAATGCCCACGCGGAATTGGCGTCCGCCGAACAACACGCTGAGCACGCCGCTGCGCAAGTCGCGCAGCCGGACGTCGATGTCGAGGCTCGACACGAGGCTCCCGTCCAGGCTTCGCCCGTAGCAGCGCCGTCCGCCGAAGCTGAAGCCGACACGGCGCGTGTCGAACCGTCGTTCCCTGCCGGCGAGACTCAACCCGCGTCATCGGCGGATAAGCCCGACTTCCGCGCCGAGGCATGGAACCCGTGGGCGCCCGCACCCGATGCATCGATCGACCGGCGCATCCGCCACAACGCGTCGACTATCCCGTTCAACCCGGTCACGATTCCGCGTTCCGCGCAGCCGCCGCTGACGCTCGAACTCACCGAATCGCAACCGATGCACCTCGATAAGGCGATCGCGCGCGAACCGGTCGCACCCGAGCCGCACAGCGAAGCGCCCGTCGAAACGATACCGGAAGCGCCCGCCGCCGCGCAAGCTGCGGCAAACGTCGAGCCCGCTGTCGAAGCGCAAGCGGAGCCGAAGTTCGAACAACCAGCGGAGCTGCAAGCGCACCAGAAAGCGGAACCGACCTTCGGAGCAACGCCCGCACACGAAGCCGAGCCTGCAATCCACGAGCCGCCGCACGCGTGGCGCGAACCCGAGTCTCTCCGCGAGCCCTTAGAGCCACGCCAAGATCAGACCGCGAACGAAACGAAGCGCGAACCGGAAGCGCCGCTGCACGAATCGTTTGACGACGCGTTGCGCGAATCGCGTCGGGACGAGCACGCCAAGCCCGTGTTCGAGGACGAGGACGGCACCGTCGTCCCGTCCGCCGAGCACGCTGGACATGCCGAACATGCGGCACAAAACCGCGAGCGCGAACCCCACTTCGGCGCGCCGTCGGCCGAACCCGATCTCGAGCCGCGCTTCGGCGCAGCCGCGCGCGAGCCGTATAACGCCCCCTTCGCCGCCACACCCGACAGCGACAACGATGCATTCGCCGTCACCCGCGAACCGCGCCAGCCCGAGTCGAGCCGCTTCGTGTGGCATATTCTGGGCGGCGTCGCGGCAGGCCTGCTTGGCTTCCTGCTGCTCGTGCAACTCGCCTGGTGGCAGCGCGAAACGGTGATGGTCGCGTGGCCCGATGCGCAACCGATGTTCGCGAAGGCCTGCTCGCATCTCGGCTGCAAGGTCGAGCCGCCGCGCGATATCGACGGTTTGCTGGTCGAGCCGTCGGACCTGCGGCAGGTCGACGGTCCGCACAGGCTCGAACTGAAGATGCCGCTGCGCAACCGCTTCGATCTCGCGCTCGCGTATCCCGCCGTCGAACTGACGCTGCTCGACGAGAACAACAACATCGCCGTGCGGCGTGTGCTGTGGCCGCAAGACTATGTGAAACCCGGCACGCCGATCGCGGCGGGCCTGCCCGCCCGCACGACGCAGACGATGATCGTGCGCCTCGACACCGGCGATGCCGTCGCCTCGAATTTCCGCGTGCAGATCTTCTATCCGTAACGGACAGCTCTGCGGCGCGCGCAGGTTTTCCGCGCGCCCGGCACGAACCGGGCGCGCATCCCGTCAATCCCTGACGAATCTTCGGAGCACAACATGAGTCAAGTCACGCTGGGTGGCAACCCGATCGAAGTCGCTGGCACGTTCCCGTCCGTGGGCCAGGCAGCGCCTGCCTTCTCGCTGGTCGGCAAGGATCTGAAGCCGCTGACGCTCGCCGACTTCGCGGGCAAGCGCAAGGTGCTGAACATCGTCCCGAGCCTCGACACGCCGACCTGCGCAACCTCCACGCGCAAGTTCAACGAAGCCGCCGCGAAGCTGAGCAACACGGCTGTGATCGTCGTGTCGGGCGATCTGCCGTTCGCGGCTTCGCGCTTCTGCACGACGGAAGGCATCGAAAACGTCGTGACGGCATCGACCTTCCGCGGCCATGAGTTCGCGCAGGCGTACGGCGTCGACGTGACGAGCGGTCCGCTGACGGGCCTGACGGCGCGCGCCGTGGTCGTCGTCGACGAAAACGACAAGGTCGTGCACGCTGAGCTCGTCAGCGAAATCAAGAACGAGCCGAACTACGACGCAGCGCTCGCCGCGCTGAAGTAAGCTTTATATTTGCGTCGACACAGCGCCGCGCCCGTTTCACTCCGGGCGCGGCGCTGTCACGTCGCCGCACCCTTTTTCCTTCCGACCGACACTTATAGGAACGCTCGCCTTGGCTACGCTGATTTGCGGCTCGCTCGCCTACGACAACATCATGACCTTCGAAGGGCGCTTTCGGGAGCACATCCTGCCGGAGCAGGTCCACATCCTGAACGTCAGCTTCCTCGTGCCGACGATGCGCCGCGAATTTGGCGGCTGCGCGGGAAATATCGCCTACTCGCTGCATCTGCTCGGCGGCGATGCGCGCATCATGGCGACGCTCGGCGCCGTCGATGCTCAGGTGTACATCGACCGTCTCGACGCGCTCGGCCTGTCGAAAGAGCACGTGCGCGTGCTGCCCGACACGTATTCGGCGCAGGCGATGATCACGACCGATCTCGAGAACAATCAGATCACGGCATTCCACCCGGGCGCGATGATGCAATCGCATCTGAACCGCGCGGACCAGCCTGGCGTAAAGCTCGGCATCGTCGCGCCGGACGGCTTTGACGGCATGATCCAGCACTCCGAACAGTTCGCGGCGGCGGGCACTCCGTTCATCTTCGATCCGGGCCAAGGGCTGCCCCTCTTCGACGGCGCGTCGCTGCGCCGCATGATTGAACTTGCCACCTACGTCGCAGTCAATGATTACGAAGCTGCGCTGGTGAGCAACAAGACGGGCTGGTCGATCGAAGAGATTGCTAGCTACGTCGATGCGCTGATCGTGACGCGCGGCGAACACGGGGCGCAGATTCACCATGCTGGGGGCATCGAAGAGATTCCGGCTGTCAAGGCAAAGCAGGTGCTGGACCCCACGGGTTGCGGCGATGCGTTCCGGGGTGGCCTGCTGTACGGCATCGAGAAGGGTCTGGGCTGGGCGACCACCGGCCGTCTCGCGAGCCTGATGGGCGCGCTCAAGATCGAACATCAAGGGCCGCAGAATTATGCGCCTTCGCGCGCGGAGATCAACGAACGGTTCAAGCAGGCATTCGGTTACGAACTGCCGCAGGGCGCCTGACGCAATCGGGTAGTGCTTGCTGCGCATGCGCCGCGCCTGACCGCTCGGGTTTGAGGGGCTCGAAACGAGCCCGTTTGGAGTCAAGGGAATGAAAACAACGAGTCGTACGTTGAGTCGCCTGGTACTGGGCGCGGTGATCGCGAGTTCGCTCGCCATGACGGGCTGTGCGTACAACAGCAGTTCCGCTGATGTCTACACGTCATCCCAGGCGCAGCGCGAAGAGACGGTGCGCATGGGCGTTGTCGACAGCGTGCGCGCGGTCAAGATCAGCTCGAACAATGGCCAGCCTAGCGGCATTGGGGCGATTGGTGGCGGTGCGCTCGGCGCGGTCGCCGGCAGCGCGATCGGCGGTGGTCGTGGGTCGATTCTAACGGGTATTGTTGGCGGCCTGGCGGGCGCTGTCGCGGGTAATACGATCGAGAACAGCACGGCGATGCGAGATGGCGTCGAGATTACCGTGCGGCTCGATAATGGCGATATGCGCGCCATTACGCAAAGCGCGACGGGCGAGATTTTTCGCGCTGGCGAGAGGGTTCGACTGTTGTCGAGTGGTGGTGTGACTCGCGTTACGCATTGAGCTTTTCTGTTTTCCCTGCCGGCGGCGTGGAAGCGCTGTGACGGCAACCTCACACGCATGTGCTCCCCTGTGCATGCGTTTTTTTTTGCCTTCTGGGGCGGCGGGCCCCCTCCCTGGTTGCGCTTGATTTGTCTGTTGATCGGGGTTTGTGGTTTGCTCGTATCCGCGAGGCGGTGGTTTTGGTTTTTTTGCCTTTGCGGTAGCACCCGTGGTTTTTGCTCTTGCGCTGGCATCCGCGATTTGCCTTCGTGCTTCAAGCGTCGCCCCTGTGCGGGGCGGCACCTACTTTTCTTTGCCGCCGCAAAGAAAAGTAGGCAAAAGAAAGCGGCTCACACCGTTAGTTCTTGTTCCTGCCTGAGGGCCCCCAGACGGTCCCACGCTTCACACGGCAACGCGCCTGTTCGCGTGCGTTGCCAACGCGCTCTCTGTACGCCTGACCCGCTTCGCGCGCCCGCGTTGCAGCACGCCGCGCCAGATATTCCTCCGCCGCCCAGGTGGCAAACTGTGTGTAGGTTGTCGCACCGCACAGGTTAGTGCTCTTACCAGAAACACCAACCTTGATTCCCAGTCTGGAGTGATGCGCGTAGGGCGCGAAAGCCTACACACAGTTTGCCACCTGGGCGGCAGAAACCATTCGCTGCCGCTAGCAGTTATGCGGGCGTCTGAAGCGGGTGAGGCATTTGTTGGAGGCGTTGGCAACGCACGCGAACAGGTGCGTTGCCGTGTGAAGCGTGGGACCGTCTGGGGGCCCTCAGGCAGGAACAAGAACTAACGGTGTGAGCCGCTTTCTTTTGCCTACTTTTCTTTGCGGCGGCAAAGAAAAGTAGGTGCCGCCCCGCACAGGGGCGACGCTTGAAGCACGGAGGAAAAACGCGGATGCCAGCGCAAAGGCAAACGCACAGGGGCAAAGCGTGAAGCACCAAGGCAAAACGCGGATGCCAGCGCAAAGGCAAACGCACAGGGGCAACGCATGAAGCACGAAGGCATAACGCTGACGCCAGCACAAACGCAAAACCCGGATGCCACCGCAAAGCCCCCCGTCTGGCGGATGCCAGCAAACGCGACAGCGATCCCCCCCATCGGCCAGATAAAAACAAAAAAATCCCGCCACCAGTTCCCCGGCGACGGGATTCAGAACGATCGAGCAAACTTTCCTCGATCAACAGACGCATGCTGGATGCGTCCTTTACATCATTTGCTCTTACGGACGGCTGCCCGTCGGGAACGGCCATGCTGCAGCCGGGTTCAGAGCCGTCTTCACCGTAGCAGCCGGCGCCGTCGAAGCAGCGGGCGCAGCCGGAGCAGGTGCTGCCTTCTTCGCAACAGCCTTCTTCGCAGGGGCAGCCTTCTTCGCAGGCTCAGCGGCCTTCTTCGCGGCAGCCTTCTTCGCAGGCGCAGCCTTTTTGGCGGCAGCCTTTTTCGCAGGCGCCTTCTTCGCAGCGGCCTTCTTCGCGGCAGCCTTCTTCGCCGGCGCTGCCTTCTTCGCAGCAACCTTCTTCACGGCGACTTTCTTCGCTGCAACCTTCTTCGCGGCAGCCTTCTTCGCCGGCGCTGCCTTCTTCGCAGCAACCTTCTTCACGGCGACTTTCTTCGCTGCAACCTTCTTCGTTGCGACCTTCTTCGCAGCTGCCTTCTTCGCCGGTGCTGCCTTCTTCGCAGCAACCTTCTTCACGGCGACTTTCTTCGCAGCGACCTTCTTCACGGCAACCTTCTTCACCGCTGCCTTCTTCGCCGGAGCAGCCTTCTTCGCAACGACCTTCTTCGCTGCAGCCTTCTTGGCTGCCGGTTTCTTCTTGGCGAGTGCCATCATTTTCTCCTTCAGGTTTTCAGATGAGAGTCAGTTCAAACTACACCCTTCGTCAAAACCCGCTTCCCGCGGACGCTTCTCACGGCGGCCACTGCGAAGCGGGCTATTCATCGGCGTACGCAGCTCCAGCGCGCTTACGCTAATGAATACGGTAAGGCGCGCCGTGCCATCGGGCACAGCGCGCCAAGTCCAGTCGGCGTCGAATCTCGACGCCGCGAATCGTTTGATCGAGCCGCTCGCTTTATGGCGAACGGCTTTTTCCGGGGGGAAGTTTGCCCATCCCACTGAAGGGTTCGCAAAGTGCCTGTGATCTTTATAGGCCGTGGTAATCCACGGCGCACCGGGCACGCTCTGCATCAGGCGGTCATGCTCCTCACCAAACTTGCCGCGGCACAGCCAGCGGCAACCCCATCAAATACATATGCGACGCGTTGGGTTATTCCCAAGACAGCGCGCCACCGGTCTGATATTCGATAACCCGCGTCTCGAAGAAGTTGCGTTCCTTCTTCAGGTCGATCATCTCGCTCATCCACGGGAACGGGTTTTCCTCGTTCGGGAACAGCGGATCGAGACCGATCTGCTGGCAACGGCGGTTGCAGATGAAGCGCAGATAGCTCTTGAACATCGACGCATTGAGGCCGAGCACCCCGCGCGGCATCGTGTCTTCTGCATAGCGATATTCGAGGTCGACCGCGTGCTTGAAGATTTCGCGGATCTCCGCGCGGAACTCAGCCGTCCAGAGATGCGGGTTTTCGAGTTTGATCTGGTTGATCAGGTCGATGCCGAAGTTGCAGTGCATCGACTCGTCACGCAGGATGTATTGGTACTGTTCCGCCGCGCCCGTCATCTTGTTCTGGCGGCCGAGCGCCAGGATTTGCGTAAAGCCGACGTAGAAGAACAGCCCTTCCATCACGCACGCGAACACGATCAGCGACTTGAGCAGTTTCTGGTCTGCCTCGAGCGTACCCGTCTTGAAGGCCGGGTCGGTCAGCGTGTGGATGAACGGAATCAGGAATTCGTCTTTGGCGCGAATCGACTCGACTTCGTGATACGCGTTGAAGATTTCGCCCTCGTCGAGACCGAGCGACTCGACGATGTACTGGTATGCGTGCGTGTGGATCGCCTCTTCGAACGCCTGGCGCAGCAGGAACTGGCGGCATTCGGGCGCCGTGATGTGGCGGTACGTGCCGAGGACGATGTTGTTCGCGGCGAGCGAGTCGGCCGTCACGAAGAAGCCGAGGTTGCGCTTGACGACGCGGCGCTCGTCTTCAGTCAGACCGTTCGGGTCTTTCCACAGAGCGATGTCGCGCGACATGTTGATTTCTTGCGGCATCCAGTGGTTCGCGCAACCGGAGAGGTACTTCTCCCACGCCCACTTGTATTTGAACGGCACGAGCTGATTGACGTCAGTCTGGCCGTTGATGATGCGTTTGTCGGCGACATTCACGCGCGCTTCGGAAGCGACTGCCGGCGAGTTGATCTGTGCCGGCGGAGCGACTGCGAAGTCGTTCGCGAAGATGTTTTGAGCCGAGGGAGCTTGATGAGCGGAACGCGTTTCGACTTGCGAACCGACGGCCGTTCCCGCAGCGTTGCGCAACACGTTTTGTTGCGAAGCACTCGAGGGAGTTACGGCAGTGATCTCGTCATCCCAGTTGAGCATAAATGTCACCATCAATTTAGATCGGTTTGTACCATCTTTTCACGAGCGTTAAAAGGGCCCGCTCATGAAAAATCCTGTTTTCGAATCGCGTTGCGACCTACATACAACACTTTGTTCATCCGTGTGTGAAGGTCACTCGTTGCGATTCGATCGAAACGTGTGTCGATGAAGCACGATGCACGATCGAAAGCGCGTTGCTTCAGTGATGCGTATGCGTTGCTTCTGCGTTGTTCCGAACTCGAAACGTTGCTGCTTCGCTTGCGTTGCGCGTGTCGTGCGAAGCGTGTCGGGTGCGTGATGCATCGGCATCTCGCCGCTCGTTCTACGACTTCGTCATGCGAGCGCCGTTCAGGGTTTTCTCGCACGTGTCGATGAGGTGTAGCACGTGATGTTCCTCGCTGCGTCGCGTGCTTCTCTTCCGACTGCAACGAGCGCCACGCTGGCTTCGTGTCGCGATGAGCGGCGCGTTCGGCTGACTCCACTCATCGCCTGTTGCTGATCTGCTGCTTGCTTGTTACCTGTCTGCTACGTACCGCCGGCGAGCGCCGGCGGCTGACTCACTACTATATGAAGCGTCGCGCTTACTGGCAGGCTTCGCACTCTTCGAAGCCAGGATCGCCCGGACGCATCATGCACACGGGACCATCCGCTTCGGGCGCGGCTTCGACTGCAGCCGCAGCCGATGCCTGGAAGCCACCCGTCACACCCGACGAACCCACACCGCCGCCGACACCGAAGCCACCCGCTGCGCCACCCGCACCACCCGCGCCGCCATCGCTCGACGGCACTGCGTTCAGCGCGCCGTGCGCGACCGTCGACTTCTCGACGTGCGTCGCCGCCATCGTACGCAGGTAGTACGTCGTCTTCAGACCGCGCAGCCATGCGAGCTTGTAGACCTCGTCGAGCTTCTTACCTGACGCGCCTGCCATGTAGATGTTCAGCGACTGCGCCTGGTCGATCCACTTCTGACGGCGCGACGCCGCTTCGACCAGCCACGTTGCATCGACTTCAAACGCGGTCGCGTAGATCGCGCGCAGGTCGCCCGGCACGCGGTCGATGCGCGACAGCGAGCCGTCGAAGTACTTCAGGTCGGCGACCATCACTTCGTCCCACAGGCCGCGCGCCTTCAGGTCACGCACGAGGTAGTCGTTCACCACCGTGAATTCGCCCGACAGGTTCGACTTCACATACAGGTTCTGGAACGTCGGCTCGATACATGCAGACACGCCGATGATGTTCGAGATCGTCGCCGTCGGCGCGATCGCGACGCAGTTCGAGTTGCGCATGCCGTGCGTCGAGATGCGCGAGCGCAGCGACGCCCAGTCCATCGATTCGCTCGAATCCACTTCGATGTAGCCGCCGCGCGCTTCCTCGAGCAGCTTCAGCGTGTCCTGCGGGAGGATGCCGCGATCCCACAGCGAACCGCGGTAGGTCGCGTAACGGCCGCGCTCTTCCGCCAGTTCCGTCGACGCCCAGTATGCGTAGTAGCAGACGGCTTCCATCGAACGGTCGGCGAACTCGACGGCTTCCTGCGATGCGTACGGCGTGCGCAGCACGTGCAGACAATCCTGGAAGCCCATGATGCCCATCCCGACCGGGCGGTGCTTCAGGTTCGAGTTACGCGCCTTCGCGACCGCGTAGTAGTTGATGTCGATCACGTTGTCGAGCATGCGC
Source organism: Paraburkholderia hospita (assembly GCF_002902965.1). Lineage (GTDB taxonomy): Bacteria > Pseudomonadota > Gammaproteobacteria > Burkholderiales > Burkholderiaceae > Paraburkholderia > Paraburkholderia hospita. The sequence continues at coordinate 3,477,822 of NZ_CP026105.1, forward strand.
ATCGCGACGCTGATCGTGCGCTTCAGCTTGTCGTGGTCGAGCACCACCGTGCCGTCGGCCTGTTCCTTCAGGTGCGCGACGAGGTTCACCGAGCCGAGGTTGCAGACGGCGATTTCGGTGTCGCTCGTGTTCAGCGTGATTTCCGTGCACAGGTTCGACGAGTGGACGACGCCGACGTGCTGCTGCGGCGAGCGCACATTGCACGGATCCTTGAACGTGATCCACGGGTGGCCCGTTTCGAACAGCATGCCGAGCATCTTGCGCCACAGTTGCGCCGCCGGGATCTTCTTGAACAGCTTGATCTCGCCGCGCGCCGCTTTCTCTTCGTAAGCCGTGTAGGCCTTCTCGAAGTCCGCGCCGAACAGGTCGTGCAGGTCCGGGCAGGTGGACGGCGAGAACAGCGTCCAGTCGCCGCCTTCGTGAACGCGCTTCATGAACAGGTCGGGAATCCAGTTCGCCGTGTTCATGTCGTGCGTGCGGCGACGGTCGTCACCCGTGTTCTTGCGCAGCTCGAGGAATTCTTCGATGTCGAGGTGCCACGATTCCAGGTACGCGCATACCGCGCCCTTGCGCTTGCCGCCCTGGTTCACGGCGACAGCCGTGTCGTTGACGACCTTCAGGAACGGCACGACGCCTTGGGACTTGCCGTTGGTGCCCTTGATGTGCGAGCCGAGCGCACGCACACGCGTCCAGTCGTTGCCCAGACCGCCGGCGAACTTCGACAGCAGCGCGTTTTCCTTCAGCGCTTCGTAGATGCCGTCGAGGTCGTCGTCGACCGTCGTCAGGTAGCACGACGACAGTTGCGAGCGGCGCGTGCCCGAGTTGAACAACGTCGGCGTCGACGACATGAAGTCGAACGACGACAGCACGTTGTAGAACTCGATCGCGCGTGCTTCGCGGTCGATCTCGTTCAGCGACAGCCCCATCGCGACACGCATAAAGAATGCCTGCGGCATTTCGATGCGCACGCCGTCGCTATGCAGGAAGTAGCGGTCATACAGCGTTTGCAGACCGAGGTAGCCGAACTGCAGGTCGCGGTTTGCGTCGAGCGCGGCGCCCAGACGCTTCAGGTCGAACTGCAGCAGCTTTTCGTCGAGCAGTTCGGCGTTCACACCGCGCTTGATGAAGAGCGGGAAGTATTCAGCGTAACGCTCGCCCATTTCGGCTTGCGTGACTTCGTCTTCGAGGATCTCGCGGCGGATCGTGTGCAGCAGGATGCGAGCCGTGACCTGGCTGTACGCCGGGTCCTTTTCGATCATCGTGCGCGCAGCGAGAATGGCCGAGTCGTAGACCTGGGTCATCGGTACGCCGTCGTACAGGTTCTTGATCGTTTCCGTGACGATCGGCTCGGCGCTCACTGCGTCGCCCAGATTCGCGCAGGCGGATTCGATGATGCCGCGCAGCGCTGCCATATCGAGCGGACGCGTGATGCCGTTGTCGGTCACGTTCAGACCAGACGCGCCTGCGGGCACTTCCGCCTCATGGCCGCGCTCCTGGCTGCGCTTCTCGCGGTACAGCACGTAAGCACGCGCGACGTTGTGCTCGCCCGTGCGCATCAGCGCGAGTTCGACCTGATCCTGAATGTCTTCGATATGGAACGTGCCGCCGTTCGGACGGCTGCGCACCAGTGCGCGCACGACGTTCTGCGTGAGTTGCTCGACCAGTTCGCGAACGCGTGCCGACGCTGCGCCCTGACCACCGTTGACGGCCAGAAATGCCTTCGTCACAGCGATGGCGATTTTCGACGGCTCGAACGACACCACGCTGCCATTGCGACGGATCACCTTGTAGTCGGCGTAGTTCGTCTGCGGCGCGAGCGCTGCGGCGCCCTGTGCGAGCGCTTCGGGGCGGCCAGCGGGTGCGCCTTCGAACCGGGTCGTCACGTTGTCGGTGGTTTGCATGTGCAAAGCTCCTGGTCTTGGAATAGTGCGGAGTTACCGCGGATTAGTACAAACGCTGCGCCACCCCGGACGCATGCGATGAGGGTGAAGAAGAGGAACAGCGGGAACCTTGAAACAGAGAGGCCGGATGCGACAGATCCGTCGGGACGTACTTCAACGTTGTGTGTGTCGCGATCACTTGGCTGTGCCTTTTCTTCGAATTTGCCAGCGCACCGGTTGTCGTAACTGGTTGCGCCGCATCAGATTTTTCAGTGCCGGTAATGCCGACGGCGCCATGCTCATAGAGCGGGGCGCCGCCTGACAAACACTACATCTTGTGCAAAAACTGATTAACGGCACGAAGTATAGTGTACTGAACCGTGATCGCAAATTCTTTTATTTGGTCTGACGATCTTGACTTTTGCGATGCCCGCGTCGGAAAAAGCTGCCGGGGAAATGATGTGCGCTCACAGCGCGCTTGCGCTGTCTGTTGGATACCGCGCAGAAAAAGTCACGCGCTTACGGGGTTATCGGCGCGCGCGTCGACGGATGCAGATAGGGGAAGTACTGATCGGCGAGCGCGGTGTCGCGCTGCAGACGCGGCCAGTCGAAGTGCGGACCGGGATCGGTCTTGCGGCCCGGCGCGATGTCGGAGTGACCCGCGAGCGCCTCGATCGCGTAGTGCGCGGCGAGTGCCTGCACGAGCGGCGCGAGCGTCTCGTATTGCGCCGCTTCGAACGCCGATGCGTCGCTGCCTTCGAGCTCGATGCCGATCGAAAAGTCGTTGCAGCGCTCGCGCCCGAAGAAGCTGGATGCGCCCGCGTGCCACGCACGCTCGTCACACGATACGTACTGCTCGAGCACGCCGTCGCGATGGATCACGAAATGCGCGGACACCCGCACGTCGCGCAGATGCGCGTCGTAGTACGGATGCGCGTCGCAATCGAGACGGTTGAGGAAGAGATCCGTGATACCCGTGCCGCCGAATTCGTTCGGCGGCAGGCTGATGTTGTGAACGACGATCAGCGTAGGACGTGCGCCGTTCGGTCGCACCTCGAAATTCGGCGACGGCAGCTTGCGCGCTTCGTTGATCCAGCCGTTTGCATCGACGGTGAAACGCGCGGTGGCGTGTGCCGTCATCGCGCGTCGCGGCCCGTCGGGCGGGTGGCGTAACGCTGCGCGTGATCGTGCGAGCAGAACGTCTGGCCCGCGACGAGCACGGAATCGCTCTTCGGCGCATGCACACCGCATTGGGCGCAACGGATCATCGGTTCGGCGAGCAGGGCAGCGGGCTTGCCGTTCGTACTACCGCTCGCTTGACCATTCGCAGGCGCGCCCGTGCGCGCGTTGGCGCTGGCGTCACCGCCCGCACCCGTGCGCGCCGACGTGCGCGATGCGTCGGCGCGACGCAGCGCCTTCACCAGCCACTGGCCAACGATGAACAACAGAATCAGCAGAAAAATTTGTCGCATGACACTCAGACCACAGGACGGTGCAACAGCACCTCGAAGACAAAACGGCTGCCGACATACGCGAGCAGCAGCGCGACGAACGACGCGAGCACCCAGCGCAATGCCGCGCGGCCGCGCCAACCCGACACCTTGCGCGCTGTCAGCAGCGCGCCGAACATGACCCACGACAGCAGCGCGAACACAGTCTTGTGATCGAGCTGCAGTGCGCGGTCGAGCAGTTGTTCGTTGAACAGCATGCCCGAGACCAGCGTCAGCGTGAGCAGCACGAAGCCCGCGCCGATCAGACGGAACAGCAGCGTCTCCAGCGTGAGCAGCGGCGGCAGCGTGTCGAGCCAGCTCGACAGCCAGCCGTCGTTGCTCGCGGCACTCTGACGCGCAAGCCCGCCGCCGCGCATCGCGTGCAGGCGCCGCTCGACGAGCAGCATCAGCACCGCGTGCAGCGCGGCGATCGCGAACAGACCATAGGCGACGTTCGCGATCAGGAAGTGCAGCTTGAACAGCGGATCGGCAGCGTACGACAACACGTGCACGCCGTTGAACACGAGCGGCAGCAGCGACGCGATGCACGCGAGCGGCAGTACGAGCAGACGCAGGCCGTCGAGCGGGAAAAAGAAACTCTCGATCCAGTAGATGCCCGCGCCCAGCCAGAACATCGCGGACAGCGCGAACGCGAAGCCGAACACCATCGCGTCGTGCGGGAAAATCGTGGTGTGCAGCAGCACGCCATGCGCGAGCAGCGCGACGAGCAGCACGATGCGCGTCGTCATCGACATGCCGGCGGAGGCGGCCGCCAGCCCTCGCCCGCCCGTGGGCAGCGGCGCAGCGGGAGACAGCGGCGACACGCTCTCGAGCAGCGGTGCAGCAGCCGCCTGCCGGTGCGCGCGCCAGCCCGCGACGGCGAGACCGCCGTACAGGAGCGCAGTGAGGGCATACAGTACAATATCCATATTCGAAGTTTACACCAGGCCCTCCAAAGTCCGCCGCTGTCGCGCGGTGACGGAGCCGGCCGCACTGCTGATCGCCCCCCATGCTCGACAACCTCACTCAACGGATGGCGCGCGTCGTCAAGACGCTGCGCGGCGAAGCCCGGCTCACCGAGGCGAATACCCAGGAAATGCTGCGCGAAGTGCGCCTCGCACTCCTCGAAGCGGACGTGGCGCTGCCCGTCGTGCGTGACTTCATCGCGAAGGTGAAGGAAAAGGCGCTCGGCGAGGAAGTGATCGCCAGCCTGTCGCCGGGTCAGGCGCTGGTCGGCGTCGTGCAGCGCGAGCTGACGGCCGTGATCGGCGGCGACTACGAAGGCAAGGCCGCCGAACTCGATCTCGCCGTCACGCCGCCCGCCATTATCCTGATGGCCGGCCTGCAGGGCGCGGGTAAGACGACCACGGTCGGCAAGCTCGCGAAGCTGCTGCGCGAGAAGTACAAGAAGAAAGTGCTGACGGTGTCGTGCGACGTGTATCGCCCCGCCGCTATCGCGCAGTTGAAGACGGTGACCGAACAGGTCGGCGCCGATTTCTTCCCGTCGCAGCCGGACCAGAAGCCCGTCGATATCGCGCGCGCCGCCGTCGACTGGGCCAAGCGCCACTATCACGACGTTCTGCTCGTCGACACGGCCGGCCGTCTCGGTATCGACGAAGCGATGATGAACGAGATCACCGCGCTGCATAAGGAACTGAATCCGGCCGAAACGCTGTTCGTCGTCGACGCAATGCTCGGTCAGGATGCCGTGAACACCGCCAAGGCGTTCAATGACGCGCTGCCGCTCACGGGCGTCGTGCTGACCAAGCTCGACGGCGATTCGCGCGGCGGCGCGGCGCTGTCCGTGCGTCACGTGACGGGCAAGCCGATCAAGTTCGTCGGTGTCGCGGAAAAGCTCGACGGCCTCGAAGTCTTCTACCCGGACCGCATGGCGAACCGGATTCTCGGCATGGGCGACATTCTCGCGCTCGTCGAGGAAGCCCAGCGCGGCGTCGACGTTCAGGCCGCGCAGAAGCTCGCCGACAAGGTCAAGAAAGGCGGCGATTTCGATCTGAACGATTTCCGCGCGCAGCTTTCGCAGATGAAGAAGATGGGCGGTCTGTCGTCGCTGATGGACAAGCTGCCCGCGCAGTTCCAGCAGGCCGCGTCGAATGCCGACATGGGCCAGGCTGAAAAGCAGATGCGCCGCATGGAAGGCATCATCAACTCGATGACCGCGAAGGAACGCGCGAAGCCCGATCTGATCAAGGCGACGCGCAAGCGCCGCATCGCCGCGGGTGCGGGCGTGCAGGTGCAGGAAGTCAACCGCTTGCTGAATCAGTACGACCAGATGCGCACGATGATGAAAAAGCTCAAGGGCGGTAATCTGCAAAAGATGATGCGCGGCATGAAGGGCATGTTGCCGGGCATGCGCTGATCTTTGCCGGCCGTTGTGCGCTCGCCGCCAAATGCGAGCGCGCGGCGGCCACCACGGCCCGGCGCGTATGCCGAACCAAGGCGCGGGTATATGCTGTAGCGCGCAGGGTCGTTGTCTTTCACACTATGTATACAGTTACCGTCCGTCAGACGTCATGAATCGCGAAGAAGCTCTCCACATTTTCAGTCACTCCGAAGAAATCGTTTCGGCCAGCGACGTCAACGCCTCCATCAGCCACATGGCCGACGCGATCCGCGCCGAAATGGCCGAAGAGTTTCCGCTCGTGTTGTCGGTGATGGGCGGCGCGGCGGTGTTCACGGGCATGCTGCTGCCGCACCTCGATTTCCCGCTCGAATTCGACTACATCCACCTCACCCGCTATCGCAACGCGATCAAGGGCAGCGCCGAGATGCAATGGCGTGTCGCGCCTTCGGGTTCGGTGAAGGACCGCGTCGTGCTCGTGCTCGACGACATCCTCGATGAAGGCGAGACGATGGCCGCGATCCGCGACCGCATCATGGATATGGGCGCGAAGCGCTTCATGAGCGCGGTGCTGTGCGAGAAGATCCTTCAGAAGGCGAAGCCGCTGCACCCGGATTTCTGCGGCTTCGAAGTGCCGGACCGCTATGTGTTCGGCTGCGGGATGGACGCGAAAGGCTACTGGCGCAATCTGCCGACTATCCGCGCGTTGACGGAAGGCGCCTGACCCTTTCCCTTGCGCCGCACATAAAAAAAGCGACCTCCCGAGGTCGCTTTTTTGTTGCTTCGATCAACCGCTATTTGTCGAGCTGATGCACGAAAGTGCGGATGCCGCCGAGCATCATCTCTACTGAAATCGCGACGAGCACGAGACCCATCAGCCGCTCGAACGCCATCACCGTGCGCTCGCCGAGCCATTGCTGGATGCGCTCCGCGAGCACCAGCACGATCGCGCAGACGATCATCGTCACCGTCAGCGCCGCCACCCATTCGAACATCTTGTTCGGCGCCTGCGATGTCAGCAGCATCACCGTCGCCAGCGCCGACGGACCGGCGAGCGCGGGAATCGCGAGCGGCACGATCATCGGCTCAGCGGTGCGCGTGTCCGCGCCAAACGGGCCGTCGGGATGCGGAAAGATCATCCGCAGCGCGATCAGGAACAGCACGATCCCGCCGCCGATGCGCAACGACAGATCCGTCAGGCTCATCATCCGCAGAAAGCGGTCGCCGACGAGCATGAAGACCAGCAGGATCACGAACGCGATGGCGACTTCGCGCAGAATCACGCGGATGCGCCGGTGAGGCGCAACACCCCGCAGGCAGTTGATGAAGAGCGGGATGTTGCCGAGTGGATCAGTGATGAGAATCAGCAGGATGGTCGCGGACAGGAAGTTGTACTCCACCGTCCGCTCCGATCAGCGCGCGAGCGCTGCGTTGATCTTGTTGATCACGGCCTGCGCCACGTCTTCGACGGGCAACAGCGTGGCTTCCGCGTCGCGGCGGCCCTGATACTCGATCTTGCCGTCCTTGAGACCACGATCGCCGATCACGAGACGATGCGGCACGCCGATCAGTTCCCAGTCCGCGAACATCACGCCCGGACGCTCGCCGCGATCGTCGAGAATCACGTCGATGCCCGCTGCCGTCAGCTCATCGTGCAGCTTGTCCGCCTGCTCGCGCACGGCGTCGCTGCGGTCGTAGCCCATCGGGCACAGCACGACTTCGAACGGCGCGATCGATTCCGGCCAGATGATGCCCCTGTCGTCGAAGTTCTGCTCGATCGCCGCGCCGAGAATACGCGTGACACCGATGCCGTAGCAGCCCATTTGCATCGGCTGCGGTTTGCCGGATTCGTCGAGGCACGTCGCGTTCATCGCTTCCGAATACTTGGTGCCGAGCTGGAACACGTGGCCGACTTCGATGCCGCGGCAGATGTCGATCACGCCCTTGCCGTCCGGCGACGGATCGCCCTTCTTCACGTTGCGGATGTCCGCGACGACGGGCTCGGGCAGATCGCGGCCCCAGTTGACGCCCGTCGTGTGGAAATCGACTTCGTTCGTGCCGACCACGAAGTCGCTCATGTTCGCGACCGTGCGGTCCGCGATCACCTTGATCGGCTTCTTCGTATTCAGCGGCCCGAGGTAGCCCGGCGGCGTGCCGAACCACTCGACGATTTCTTCTTCCGTCGCGAAGCGGAACTCGGCGAGACCCGGCAGCTTGTTGACCTTGATCTCGTTCAGATCGTGGTCGCCGCGCAGCATCAGTAGCCAGATGGTCGGCTCGGCGCCTTCGTTTTCGGTGGCGAGGATGATCGACTTGATGGTGCGTTCGAGCGGAATGTCCAGGTACTCGGCGACGGCTTCGCACTTGGCCTTGCCCGGCGTCGGCGTCTTCTTCAGCGCTTCCTTCGGCGCGGCGCGTTCCGCGATCAGCGGCAGCGCTTCAGCCGCTTCGACGTTGGACGCGAAGTCCGACGTCGGACAGTACGCGATGTCGTCTTCGCCCGTATCGGCCATCACATGGAATTCGTGCGAGCCGCTGCCGCCAATCGAGCCGTTGTCCGCTGCGACCGCGCGGAAATCGAGGCCGAGGCGCGTGAAAATGCGCACATACGCGTCGTACATCTTGCGATACGACTCTTGCAGGCCGTCCATGTCCTTATCGAACGAATACGCGTCCTTCATGATGAATTCGCGGCCGCGCATCACGCCGAAACGCGGACGGATTTCGTCGCGGAACTTCGTCTGGATCTGATAGAAGTTCACGGGCAACTGACGGTAGCTCTTGATCTGGTTGCGCGCGATGTCCGTCACGACTTCTTCGTGCGTCGGTCCGATCACGAAGTCAGTCTGCTTGCGGTCCTTGAAGCGCAACAGTTCGGGACCATATTTTTCCCAGCGGCCCGATTCCTGCCACAGCTCCGCCGGCTGCACAGCCGGCATCAGCAGTTCGATCGCGCCTGCCCGGTTCATTTCCTCGCGCACGATCGCTTCCACCTTGCGGATCGAACGCAGGCCAATTGGCAGATAGTTGTAGATGCCGCCAGCGACGCGCCGGATCATGCCGGCACGCACCATGAGCTTGTGACTGACGATTTCCGCGTCGGCGGGCGCTTCCTTCAGGGTGCCAATAAAGAATCGGGAGGCTTTCATTCAGAATTTTCCAAAAGCGGCGGACCAAAGTGGCCGCCCGAAAGGGTAAGACGATGGGTTCGCGCGCCTGAGCGCCTGGTCATGCCGGCGCACACAGGGACAGGCCGAAAAGCGATTGTCGCATGCGCGAGCACTTGTCCGACGACGCGCCCAAAGCGCCGGAAAGCGGCTTTCGAGGTGTTGGACGAGGCTTGTTGCGGGCAATCGCGCCAATCTGGTGCGAGGCGGTGCGTCAGACCCGTTATCTGTTTATAATCAAAGCAATTTTAAAGGATTCGAAGGTGGTTGTATGCTGGATCGTGAAGGCTTTCGCCCGAACGTCGGCATCATCCTCTTGAACGCGCACAACGAGGTGTTTTGGGGCAAGCGTCTGCGTGAACATTCCTGGCAGTTTCCGCAAGGGGGCATCAAGTATGGTGAGACCCCCGTGCAGGCGATGTTCAGGGAATTGCACGAAGAAACCGGCCTGCTTCCGGAGCACGTCAAGGTTATCGGTCGCACGCGTGACTGGTTGCGTTATGAGGTGCCTGACAAGTTCATCAAGCGTGAGGTCCGCGGGCACTACCGCGGCCAGAAGCAGATCTGGTTCTTGCTCCGGATGGTTGGACGCGATTGCGACATTTGTTTGCGCGCGTCCGATCACCCCGAGTTCGATGCCTGGCGCTGGAACGAGTACTGGGTGCCGCTCGACTGTGTGATCGAGTTCAAGCGGGATGTGTATCAGCTGGCGTTAACGGAATTGTCCCGTTTCCTGCGGCGCCCTGCGCCGCGCACGGAACGGCCCGGTGGACATCATCACGGGCAGCGCTATCCACGGATGGCGTCGTCGGTGAATGCGCCGCCTGGGGCGTCGATGGAGTCCGCAGCGTCCATGACGACCGTCACGACGACATTTGTAGTCGAGACGACGCTGCGTGCGACAATCGGGTCTGACTGTTCGTCGACCGAAGACCCCGCGGCCGTTCAGGCACCGGGTCTGCGCGACTGACGCTAAGCGGCTGTCCACGCCGCATCTGCCGGTGCGGCGTGTGACACGCTGCGCCGGCGTTTCGAGGAAATCACATTGAAAGTATTTGCTTTCGCCGCGGCGTGTGTCGCCGCGGGCGTTCTGCTGGCTGGCTGTTCGAGCACCAAGAGTTCCACGCCGTCTGACGCTTCCACGTCCGAGGGACCCAAGAGCGACTTTCAGTATCTGTTCGACCGGCCGTCGACGTGGACCGAAAAGAAAGTCGATACGCTCCCGGTCATGCCGCAGCCCGGCGATCTGCTGCCGTTCAACGTTTCGCAGAACACACCGCTGCAGTTCGCGCTCGATGCAAAATCGCTGACGGTCGACAGCGACGGCGTGATTCGCTACACGGTGGTCATTACGAGCCCAAGCGGCGCGCGCAACGTGAACTACGAAGGGATTCGCTGCGAAGACTACTCGTGGAAGCTGTACGCGGGACTCAACGCCGATCACGACGGCTGGGACCGTACGGTCGAAAACGACTGGGCGCGCATCGAAAACGGCGATCTGAACGCTTATCACGCGGCGCTCTATCAGGACTATTTCTGCACGAGCAAGCTGCCCGTCGGCAAGGCGGATGTGATCGTGAACAACATCAGGTACAAGCGCGTGAACAGCACGTTGATTCGCGGAAGCTGACACGACGGGTCTATCATCTGCGCGCGGAAGGCCTCGCGGCTTGATGCAGGCACAACAAAAAGCCGTTCCATCTTGCGATGGGACGGCTTTTTTGTAGGCCTCGCGGACGGGAGTGCTTCTAGATGAGCACCAGATTGTCCCGATGGATGAGTTCGGGCTCCAGCATGTAACCCAACACCGATTCGATCTCTCCGCTCGGACGACGCTGGATCAGCTTCGTCTCCGCGCTGCTGTAGTTCGTCAGCCCGCGCGCGACCTCGCGCCCCGACGGGCTCAGACACGCGATCACCTCGCCGCGCGCGAACGCGCCCTGCACGCCGACCACGCCGATCGGCAGCAGACTCTTGCCGCCTTCCGTGAGCTTTTCGACGGCGCCGTCGTCGATCACCACATGCCCGCGTACCTGAAGATGGTCCGCCATCCACTGCTTGCGCGCAGCCATTCGAGCCGTACGCGCGATCAACTGCGTGCCGATCGCCTCGCCCGATGCGAGCCGGGCGAGCACGTCCGCCTCTCGACCGCTTGCGATCACCGTGTTCGCGCCGCTATGAGCCGCGCGCTTCGCTGCGAGAATTTTCGTCAACATGCCGCCGCGGCCGAGGCTCGAGCCCGCACCGCCCGCCATCGCCTCGAGTTCCGGCAAGCCCGCATCGGCCTGCTGGACGAGCGTCGCGCTCGGATCCTTGCGCGGGTCCGCGGTGAAGAGACCCTGCTGGTCGGTGAGGATGATCAGCGCGTCGCCTTCGATCAGATTCGCGACCAGCGCACCGAGCGTATCGTTGTCGCCGAACTTGATCTCGTCGGTGACGACGGTGTCGTTTTCGTTGATGATCGGCACCACGCCGAGACGCAGCAGCGTCAGCAGCGTGGATCGCGCGTTCAGATAGCGTTCGCGATCGGCCAGGTCGGCGTGCGTCAGCAGGATTTGCGCGGTGCGAATGGAATGCTCGGCGAAGCGGCTTTCATAGACCTGCGCCAGGCCCATCTGGCCGACGGCCGCGGCTGCCTGCAGTTCGTCGATTTCACGCGGACGCTTGGTCCAACCGAGGCGCTGCATGCCCTCGGCGATTGCGCCCGAGCTGACGAGCACGACTTCCTTGCCCTGCTCGCGCAGCGCGGCAATCTGCGCGGCCCAGCGGCCAATCGCCGTGTGATCGAGTCCGCGCCCGTCATTCGTGACGAGGCTCGAACCGACTTTCACTACCAATCGCCTGGAATCTGCGATAACGGAACGCATTGTGCGCGGCCTCCAAGATGATTCGTAAGGCCGGCGCATGCTGGGGGTGCGCCGGCATCCAGTGTAAGGTTTACTCCTGCGGCTCGACGGGTGCGCCTGCGGTGCCGCCCGAATGCCCTTCCCGGAAGCGCACGTCAGCGGCCAGATCTTCGGCCTCCGCCGCGCGGTGTGCATCCGAATGCTCGGAGATGTAGTCGTACACCGCGTAGCAGAGGTTTTCGCAGCCTTGGCCCGTGAGCGCCGAGATTTCGAAGACCGGGCCATCCCATTCGAAGTCCTTCAGGAACTTGGCCACGCGCGCTTCGCGCTCGTCTTCGGGAACCATGTCGAGCTTGTTCAGCACGAGCCAGCGGGGCTTGCCGAACAGCTCTTCGTCGTACTTGCGCAGCTCGTTGACGATCGCCTTCGCTTCCGCGACGGGATCGACGGCGTCGTCAAACGGCGCGAGATCGACGATGTGCAGCAGCAAGCCCGTGCGCTGCAAGTGCCGCAGGAATTGATGACCAAGACCAGCGCCTTCCGCCGCGCCTTCGATCAGGCCTGGAATGTCGGCAATCACGAAGCTGCGGCTCGGCCCGACGCGAACCACGCCGAGATTCGGCGCGAGCGTGGTGAACGGATAATCGGCGATTTTCGGCTTCGCGTTCGACACCGACGAGATAAACGTCGACTTGCCCGCGTTCGGCATACCGAGCAAACCGACGTCGGCCAGCACCTTCAATTCGAGGCGCACCATGCGGCGCTCGCCCGGCTTGCCTTCCGTCTTCTGACGCGGCGCGCGATTCGTACTGGACTTGAAGTGCAGGTTGCCGAGGCCACCCGAGCCGCCCTGCGCGATCTGCACCGTCTGGTTGTGCTCGGTGAGGTCGGCGATCAACTCGCCCGTGTCCATGTCCGTGATGATCGTGCCGACGGGCATGCGCAACGTGATGTCGTCGCCGCCCTTGCCGTAGCAATCCGAGCCTCGGCCGTTTTCGCCGTTGCGCGCCTGATGCTTTTTCGCGTACCGGTAGTCGATCAGCGTGTTGATGTTGCGGTCTGCGACTGCAAAAACGCTGCCGCCGCGGCCGCCATCGCCGCCGTCCGGACCGCCGAACGGGACGAATTTCTCGCGGCGCATCGACGCGCTGCCATCTCCTCCGTCGCCGGCGATGACTTCAATTCTCGCTTCGTCAATGAACTTCATGCGTTACTCCGTCCCGTAGGTATTGCTATTTTGCCGCGCGTGACGCGCGCGCACCATTGGCCAAACGGCCAGTTTGAGTCTGATTCTTGTCCCATCGCGACAACGACATGCCGCGACGATGCAGGTCCGCGAACAGAAGTCCGAAAAGCCTGCAAACAAAAAGGCCCCGCAAACTTCGCGGGGCCTTTTTTCCGGTCCTGAAGCCCGTGCCTGACTAAGCTCAGACAGCAGCCGGGACGACGTTGACCAGATGCTTCTTGCCGGCGCCCTTCGTCGTGAACTTGACGTGGCCGTCCGTCAGCGCGAACAAGGTGTGGTCCTTGCCGATGCCGACGTTTTCGCCCGGGTGCATACGCGTGCCGCGTTGACGCACGATGATGCCGCCAGCCAGGATCGCCTGACCGCCGTACACTTTCACGCCAAGTCGTTTCGACTCGGAGTCGCGGCCGTTCCGGGACGATCCGCCTGCCTTTTTGTGTGCCATTTGTTAGCTCCTTGCCCGATGCGCTTACGCGTTGATCGCGTCGATGCGCAGTTCGGTGTAGTTCTGGCGGTGGCCGCCATGCTTCTGGTAGTGCTTCCGGCGGCGCATCTTGAAGATGGTCACTTTCTTGTGACGACCTTGAGACACGACGGTAGCTTTGACGGAAGCCCCACTGACCAGCGGCGTACCGAACTTAATCGATTCGCCTTCGCCCACTGCGAGAACCTGGTCGAGCGTGATTTCAGCGTCAATGTCTGCCGGTATCTGTTCTACTTTAAGTTTTTCGCCGACAGCAACTTTATACTGCTTGCCGCCGGTTTTTATGACCGCGTACATTGAAAACCTCACTCTGGATTCATTTTCCCCACGCACCACGCGCGGAAACCCTCGATTATACATAGAGTTAGCTGCGCGGTCAAAATCAGTTGACAACGACCGCGATCGCCCGTCCCGTGTGCGACAAATGCAGGCGATCCATCCGCAAACGGGTCAAAACGGCCATGAACAAATGGTGTCCGGCGCGGAAATGCCGCAGTTCGCCTTATAATTCGCGGCACTACCCGAATTCGCCACCATGTCGTCAACCGCCACCCCCACCCCCAACGCAGCAAATCTGCTCGCTCCGATCGCCGAAGACATGCAGCAGGTGAATCGCGTCATCCGGCACCGTCTGGCGTCCGAGGTGATGCTGATCAACCAGATCTCCGAGTACATCATCAGTGCCGGAGGCAAGCGCCTGCGGCCTGCGCTGCTGTTGCTCGTGGCGGGTGCGCTCGGCGACAGGACGGGGTATCGGCACGAACTGGCGGCCGTCGTCGAGTTTATTCATACGGCGACGCTGCTGCACGACGATGTCGTCGACGAATCCGATCTGCGCCGTGGCCGTCAGACGGCGAATGCGCTGTTCGGCAACGCGGCAAGCGTGCTGGTCGGCGACTTTCTGTATTCCCGCTCGTTCCAGATGATGGTCGGCGTGGGCAAGATGCGCGTGATGGAGATTCTTTCGGAAGCGACCAACATCATTTCCGAAGGCGAAGTCCTGCAGCTGTTGAACATGCACGACGCTGACGTCGACGAAGCGCGCTACATGCAGGTGATCCGCTACAAGACGGCGAAGCTGTTCGAGGCGGCGGCCCAGTTGGGCGCTGTGCTGGCGGGCGCGGACGCGACCACGGAAGCGGCCGCAGCAGAATTCGGCCGGCGTATCGGCACGGCATTCCAGATCATGGACGACTGGCTCGACTACACGGGCACGCCGGAATCGATGGGCAAGAACGCTGGCGACGATCTGCGTGAAGGCAAGCCGACGCTGCCGCTCATCTATCTGATCGAACGCGGCACGCCCGAGCAGGCGGCGCTTGCGCGCGAGGCGATTGAGCAAGGCGGCACCGACCGATTCGACGAGATTTTCGAAGCGATCACGCGCTCCGGCGCGCTGGATCACACGCTCGATTGCGCGAAGCAGGAAGCGCAGGCCGCAGTTGCAGCAATTTCTTCGTTTCCCGATTCCATTTACAAAGAAAGCCTGCTAGAATTATGTTCTTACTCGACGACGAGGCAGTCTTAATCAAGACTAAAACGTCAAAGTAGTCTGATTCGAGTGATTGCAGTACCAAATCGGGGTGTAGCTTAGCCTGGTAGAGCGCTACGTTCGGGACGTAGAGGCCGGAGGTTCGAATCCTCTCACCCCGACCAGATTCTGAAAAAACCGCGCATTGCGCGGTTTTTTTTCGTCTGTCGTACGGACAAGGCCAATCGCGTGCTGCCGCGCATTGAAAGGCTCCGCGAGATTTCAAGCTGTCCGTCCGCCCACTGAGGGCTCCCAGACCCTCTGCTATATTCTCCCCATCCCTCCCCTTCTCTTATTCACGTCGCGTGGAACAACTTCCCTTATGGGCGCAAATAGGCGCCGTCGTCCTGCTTCTCATCTGCTCCAGCTTCTTTGCCATTTCCGAGACAGCGATGATGGCGATCAACCGCCATCGCCTGAAACATCTCGCGACCAAGGGTGCGCTCGGCGCGAAGACCACTCAAGGCCTGCTCGCGCGCACGGATGAACTGCTGAGCACCGTCCTGATCGGCAACAACCTGTTCAACACGATCATCCCAGTGCTGACCACGTCGATCGCGCTGCACACATTCGGCAGCAATAACCTCGTGCTGTCGATTGCGACGGGTATCGTTGCGTTTCTCATCATCGTGTTCGCCGAAATCACGCCGAAGATCGTGGGCGCGACGTTCCCGGAAAAGATCGCGCTTCCCGCCAGCCTGCTGATCGCGCCGCTCATGCGCGTGTCGAAGCCGCTGATCTGGTTCGTGAACCTGTTCGCGAACGGCATCTTGCGCGTGCTTCATATCAATACCAAGGGCGCGCACGACCAGCGGCTGTCGACGGAAGAACTGCGCACCATCGTGCTCGAGTCCGGCAGCTTCATGCCGACCAAGCACCGCAGCATTTTGCTGAACCTGTTCGACCTCGAAAACATCACCGTCGACGACGTGATGATCCCGCGCCGCCGTATCGAAGCACTCGATTTCGATGCGCCATTCGAGCAGATCCTGCATCAGCTCGAAACCTGCTATCACAACAAGCTGATCGTCTATCAAGGCGATTTCGACCGCGTGCTCGGCGTGCTCCACGTGCGCAAGACGCTGTCCGCCCTGCACAACCAGGAACTGGAACGCGACACGCTGCGCGAACTGCTCGCGGAGCCGTACTTCGTGCCGACGGGCACGCCCGTTTTCCAGCAACTTCAGTTCTTTCAGGAAAGCCGTCATCGCACTGCGCTCGTCGTCGATGAGTACGGCGAACTGCAGGGGCTCGTGACACCCGAGGACATCATCGAGGAACTGATCGGCGAATTCACGACGTCCGTGCCGCGTAGCGCCAGTTCGCGCGGCGGCTGGAACGAGGAAGGTGAATGCATCGTCGCGGGCAGCATGCCGCTGCGCGAGTTGAACCGCTGGCTGCAACTGAAGTTGCCGACGGACGGTCCGAAAACGCTGAACGGATTGATCCTGGAAGTTCTCGAAGAAATTCCGGAAGGCGATGTCTGCGTAAAGATTAACGACATCAAAATCGAAGTAATGCGCAGCGACGATCAGGCAATCAGAACAGTTAAGATTTTTCGCCCCGGTCCCGCGCCTGGGTCGAAGATCAAGCGGCTTGTCGGCCGCTGACCGCGCACCTGGCCCACACCTGGCCATTCGGCTGAATAGCGGCCCCTAGCGCGATACCGGATGATGAAGCCGTCATGTTTTACAGGCGGCTCGCAGCCGGGTTTCCATGCGCACTTCTTCCAACACCGCAGCACCCTCGCCCAACGTCGCCGCGAACAGGCCGGCGCTTCAACCCGCCACGCCTGACGCGGACAGCCCGCCTGCAGTACGCCTGCTCGCCGACACGCTCCAGGAAGCCGCGCGCCTCAACGCATCCGATCTGCACATCGAACCGATGGAGCACGGCTGGAGGATGCGTCTGCGCGTCGACGGCGTGTTGCACGAACTCGCGCGGCCACCCGCGCATCTGCGCGATGCGTTCATCACGCGCGTGAAAGTGCTGGCGCGCATGGATATCGCCGAGCGGCGCGTGCCGCAGGACGGCCGCTTGCGCCTGCCTATCGCGGCGGGTCGCGTCGAAGACTATCGCGTGAACTCACTGCCTACGCTGTTCGGCGAAAAACTCGTGCTGCGGCGGCTCGAAGCGCTGCCCGCCGATCTCTCGCTCGATTCGCTCGGACTCGCACCCGGACAGCGCGACATCGTGGACCCGTCGATCCACTCGCCCCATGGGCTCGTGCTCGTCACGGGTCCGACGGGCAGCGGCAAGACGATGTCGCTGTACTGCTTCCTGCAACTGCTGAATGCCGAGTCGCGCAAACTCTGTTCGGTCGAAGATCCAGCCGAAATCCAGCTTGCGGGCATCAACCAGGTCAGCGTGCGCGAAAAGGCTGGGTTGACGTTTGCCGTCGCGCTGCGCGCGTTTCTGCGTCAGGACCCGGACGTCATCATGGTCGGAGAAATCCGCGACGAAGAGACAGCCGACGTCGCCGTCAAGGCAGCGCAAACAGGACACCTCGTCCTGTCGACGCTGCATACGAACGATGCACCTGCGGCCATCGCGCGTCTGATCGACATCGGCGTCGAGCCCTACAACCTCGCGGCCGCATTGCGACTCGTCACGGCGCAGCGGCTGGTGCGGCGTCTGTGCCCTGGATGCAGACAAGCTGCGTTGGAAACGCCCACTTCGCTACGCGCGGCCGGCGTGCCCGACGATCAGATCGCGCACTGGCGCCCCTACGTTCCACAGGGATGCGAAGCGTGTCATGGGATCGGCTTTCGCGGACGCATCGGCATTCATCAAACCATGGCGGTTTCGGACGCGATGCGCGAACTCATCGTCGCGCGCGCCGGTACGCATGAGATCGCGCGGCAGGCACACGTCGAGCGCGTGCAGACCTTGCGCGAAGCCGCGCTGGCCCGCGCATTCGACGGCACGACAAGCCTCGCCGAAGCATTGAGCGCAACGGAGGTCGCATGACGGCTACGACCATGCAGGAACAGCGTTTCGAGTGGCGAGCGTTCGACGCGCAAGGCGTGCGTCGGCGCGGAACGGTGATCGCGCCGGATCTCTCGACGGCGCGCGCGTTGCTGAAACAGGACGCACTCTATGCCGTCGAATGGACTGCGCGCGGCGCAGCGCCTCAGCCCAAAGTACGCGCCGCCGACGTCACATTGTTCACGCGCCAGTTATCGAGTCTGCTGCGCGCGGGCTTGCCGCTTGCGCCATCGCTCGAACTGTTGGCGCATGCATCGTCGAATGACCACGCGCGAACCAAAGGCATGCCGCGCATCGTCCACGCGCTGGCGCGTGACCTCACCGCGGGCTTGGGCTTTTCGTCGGCGCTTGCCCGCCACCCGGCGCAGTTCGGCACGCTGTACTGCCAGCTGGTCGAGGTCGGTGAAGCCTCGGGCGCGCTGCCGACCGTCCTTGCACGGCTCGCCGACGACCGCGAGCGCGCCGTCGCCCAGCGCGCGAAAGTGCGCGCCGCGCTCACCTACCCCGTCGCGATCCTGCTGCTCGCGCTCGCCATCACAGCCGCGCTGCTCGTGTGGGTCGTCCCGACGTTCAAGCAGATCTTTGACGGCTTCGGCGCAAAGCTGCCCGCGCCGACGCAACTCGTACTCGCGATGTCCGCCGCGGCTGGACGCTGGAGCGTGCCGCTCGCCTCGCTTGCATGCGTGCTCGTGTTCGCGATGCGTCGCGTGCTGCGGCGCTCGGAAGCGGCTCGTCTGCAATTCGCCCGCGCGACGCTGCGTCTGCCCGTCGCCGGTTCGCTGCTCACGACGCTGTGCGCGGCGCGCTGGAGCCGCGCGCTCGGCACGTTGCTGTCGGCCGGCACGCCGCTCGCCGACGCATTCGATTCGCTCGCGCACGCAACGGGCAACGCCTGGTTCGATCGCGCGACCGTCGCGATCTCAGCGCAGCTTAGACGCGGCGTGCGGCTCGCGCCCGCGATGCGTGAAGCGCAATGTTTCCCCGAAGAAATCGTGCAACCCGTCGCCATCGCCGAGGAGTCGGGCACGCTGGATACGATGCTGCTCGATGTGGCGTCGCTGAGCGATCGTCAGGTAGACGAAAAGATCGCGGGCCTCGCGAGCCTGTGCGAGCCGCTCGTGATCGTCGTGCTGGGCGGGCTGGTCGGCGGTCTGGTCGTCGCGATGTATCTTCCCATCATCCAACTTGGCAACGTGGTGTAGTAGCATCGCAGCCGAATCCAGACAATCAATCATGCCGACCACGCTCACGTCCGTGTCAGAACCTTCCTTCAGCGGCCCGCTCGCCCGTTTCGCGGACAGCCTCGGCGCAGCCTTCGGCACGCTGCCGGCGGGCGCGCAGATCGCGTTCGTGATTGCATTCGGTCTGGTGATCGGCAGCTTCCTGAACGTCGTCGTGCACCGCTTGCCGATCATGCTCGAGCGCGCGTGGCGCGCCGAAGTGAGCGAAGCGACGGACCACGCATTCGATGAAGACGGCCTGCCCGGGCGCTACAACCTCTGGTTGCCGCGCAGCGCATGCCCACATTGCGGCCACGTGCTGCGCGCGTGGGAGAACGTTCCGGTGCTCAGCTATCTGCTGTTGCGCGGCCGGTGCTCGCACTGCAAGACGCACGTGAGCTTTCGATATCCGCTGCTCGAACTGTCGAGCGCGGCGCTAGCACTGGGGGCGCTCATCTCGTTTGGCGCAACGGGCACAGCGCTCGCGGCGTTCGCCCTATGCGCGACACTGCTGGCAATGAGCGCAATTGATATCGACACACACCTGTTACCGGACTCGATGACCTTGCCCTTGCTCTGGGCCGGCCTCATCGTCAACTTCAATACCGTGTTCGCGAGCCTGCACGATGCTGTGATAGGTGCAATCGCAGGCTACCTCGCGCTGTGGTGCGTGCATTGGGTGTTCAAGATCGTGCGAGGCGTCGAAGGCATGGGTTACGGCGACTTCAAGCTGCTCGCTGCGCTCGGCGCGTGGCTCGGTTGGGCTGCGCTGCCGCAGATCATTCTGATTGCCGCCGTGACGGGCGCCGTCGTCGGGCTGGTCGCGACATGGATCGGGCGCATGCGTTTCGAAGAGCCGCTGCCTTTCGGTCCGTTCCTCGCAGCAGGCGGCGCCGTGACGCTGTTCGTCGGCACGCCGCTTTACATGGCTTTGGGAGGCTGACGCATGTTTGCTGTTGGATTGACGGGCGGCATCGGCAGCGGCAAGTCCACGGTTGCCGATCTGTTCGCAAAACGCGGCGTGACGCTCGTCGATACCGACGTGATCGCGCACCGCATCACCGCGCCGCGGGGTCTCGCCATGCCGTCCATCGCGACGGAGTTCGGCCCATCGTTCGTTACCTCAGACGGCTCGCTCGATCGCGCCCGTATGCGCGCGCTGGTTTTCAGCGACGAGAACGCGCGCAAGCGGCTCGAAGCGATCACGCATCCTTTGATCCGTGCGGAGACCGAGCGTCAGCGTCAACAGGCGCCGGGACCATATGTGATCGTCGTCGTGCCGCTGCTCGTCGAATCAGGTAGCTGGAAAACGCGTGTAAATCGGGTGCTGGCCGTCGATTGCAGCGTCGAGACGCAGATCGCGCGCGTCATGCGCCGCAATGCGTTCACGCGCGAACAGGTACTCGCGATCATCGCGCGCCAGGCCACGCGCGAAGCGCGCCTCGCCGCCGCCGACGATGTAATCGTCAACGACAACCGATCGCTCGAAGAACTCGACGTTGACGTCGATCAGCTTCATCGCACGTATGTTTCGCTCGCGGGTGCCTAAGCCGTGAGCGATTCTGTGCATTGTCGGTAGCGTGCGCGCATGTTGTCGGGAACAGCATCTACGCGCAACGAATGCGCGTAATACCGCTCAAAAATTGACAGAAGCTCGCCAAAAAAGTGTGTGATTGCTAGGGTAGTCTCACGGCATTAGAATGTCCTGCAATTCCGTCACCGACCACGCCCGAGGCGAGCCCGCTTGATCCTTTACGAGTATCCCTTCAATGAGCGAATCCGGACGCTGCTGCGCCTCGAAGATCTGTTCGAGCGCTTCACGTTCTTTCTGACTCAGGAAGATGCCAGGGAACATCACGTCGCGCTGACTACGCTGTTCGAAATCTCGGAAGTCGCGGGCCGCGCGGATCTGAAGTCCGATTTGATGAAGGAACTGGAGCGGCAGCGTCAAACGCTCGCTCCGTTTCGCGGTAATCCCGGCATCGAGCAGAACGCGCTCGAAGCCGTCCTCGGCGAAATCGAACAGACGCTCGCCGGGCTGACGCAAATGCAAGGCAAGACTGGCCAGCATCTTGCTGATAACGAATGGCTCGCGAGCATTCGTAGCCGCGCCATCATCCCGGGCGGCACCTGCAAGTTCGATCTTCCGTCGTACTACGCGTGGCAGCAGACACATCCCGACCAGCGTCGCCAGGACATCGCTAAGTGGGTCATGCCGCTTCTGCCCCTACGCGACGCAGCTGCCATCGTGCTGCGGCTTGCGCGCGAATCGGGGCAGGCTTCGAAAGTGATGGCCATGCAGGGTAGTTACCAGCAAATGCTGTCGGGTCGCACGTATCAGCTGATGCAGGTGCGCGTGGCACCGGAATTACGGGTGATCCCGGAGGCCAGTGCCAACAAGTACATGTTGTGGGTGCGCTTCACCGTGCAGGACGGCGATCTGCGTCCGCGCGCGGTCGATGTCGACGTGCCGTTCCAGTTGACGCTGTGCAGTCTTTAAACTAACGCGAACAGCCTCACTTAGTTGGCTTCATTGTTTGCGATTGAACGTTTGATCGAATGGTCACTGTAGTCAAATGCCCAAGCTGCGGTAGAGATGTCCGCTGGACTTCCGAGAACCGCTTCCGTCCCTTCTGTTCCGAGCGCTGCAAGCAGATCGATCTCGGCGCGTGGGCTGCCGAGAAATACAAGATCGGCGGCACCGACGAAGAACCGCCAACCGACGACACGCCCGGCGAGCACCGCTCGCACTGAACGGGCACACCGCGCGTCGCCATCAATATCGATGGCGGAAGCCGCACCAGGCGACTCCGTCTCCAGGTCACTCCGCCGCGAGCCACTCCAGTACGGGAATCGTCGCGGGCAACAGCGGCGACACCTGAGCCGGCAGCGTCTGCCACGCGAACGCCTGACCTTCGCGCCCGTGCGGCTCGCCGTGCCACGCCGTCACCTTGCAGAAATAGAGGCGCACGTAGGCGTGCGGATAGTCGTGCTCAAGCACGTGCCAGCGATGGCTCGCCTGCACGTCAATGCCGAGTTCTTCGTGCAGTTCGCGCGCGAGCGCCGCTTCCACCGTTTCGCCCGGCTCCAGCTTGCCGCCCGGAAATTCCCAATAGCCTTCGTACGGTTTTCCGGCGGGCCGTTGCGCGAGCAGATAGCGGCCATCGGGCTGAACGAGCACGCCGACGGCCACTTCCGTGACGGGACGGCCAGCTTCGTTCAACTCGCCCGCGTGGCTTTGCGCTGCGTCGCTCATGCCTGTGCCCGCTTGCCGGACCAGTCGCGCGCGAACTGCCACGCGACGCGCCCGGAACGCGAGCCGCGTTCCAGCGCCCAGATCAGCGCGTCACCGCGCGCCGTTTCGACATCGGCATCGTTGCAGCCGAAGTGATGCAGCCAGTGCGCGACGATCGACAGATAGTCGTCCTGTTTGAACGGGTAGAAACTGACCCACAGGCCAAAGCGTTCGGACAGCGAGATCTTTTCTTCGACCACTTCGCCCGGATGAATTTCGCCGTCGGACGTGTGCTTGTACGTCTCATTGTCGCTCATGTACTCGGGCAGCAGATGGCGGCGATTCGAAGTCGCGTAGATCAGCACATTGTCCGACTGCGCGGCCACCGATCCATCGAGCGCCACCTTCAGCGCCTTGTAGCCCGACTCGCCTTCTTCGAACGACAGGTCATCGCAGAACACGATGAAGCGCTCGGGCCGCGCCGAGATCAGATCGACGATATCGCCCAGATCGTGCAGATCGTCCTTGTCGACTTCGATCAGACGCAGACCGTCCTTCGAATACGCGTTCAGGCACGCCTTGATCAGCGACGACTTGCCCGTGCCGCGCGCGCCCGTAAGCAGCACATTGTTGGCGGGCTGCTTGCTGACGAACTGCTTCGTGTTCTGTTCGATCAGGTTTTTCTGTCGGTCGATGTTCTGCAGATCGTCGAGCGAAATCAGCGAGATTGCGGGAACCGGCTGCAAGTAGCCGCGCCCCTGACGCTTGCGCCAGCGGAATGCAACAGCCGCGGACCAGTCGATTTGGGGCGAAGCCGGCGGAAGCATCGCTTCGAGCCGCACCAGCACGGCTTCGGCGCGGCTCAGGAATTGTTCGAGTTTATCCATGTCGTGATCGGCGCGAATCAGGAACGGTAGTCGGCGTTGATGCTCACGTAATCATGCGACAGATCGCACGTCCAGATCGTCGCTTGCGCGTCGCCACGGCCGAGCACGACGCGAATCAGGATTTCGGCCTTCTTCATCACGCGCTGTCCGTCTTCTTCCTTGTATTCCGGATTGCGTCCGCCCGCTTTCGCAACGAGCACATCATCCAGATACAGGTCGATCTTGCCGACGTCGAGGTCCGTCACGCCTGCATAGCCGATCGCGGCCAGAATACGGCCCAGGTTCGGGTCCGATGCGTAGAACGCGGTCTTCACGAGCGGCGAATGACCGATCGCGTAAGCAATCTGGCGGCACTCGGCGACACTCGATCCGCCTTCGACCTGCACCGTCATGAATTTCGTCGCGCCTTCGCCGTCACGCACGATCAGTTGCGAGAGCGTCTGCGCCGTTTCCGTCACGGCATCGCGCAGCGCGACATAGGCGGGCGAATCCGTCGACGTGATGGCGGGCAGGCTCGACTTGCCCGATGCGATCAGGATGAACGAGTCGTTGGTCGACGTATCGCCGTCGATCGTGACGCAGTTGAACGAGCGGTCGGCGACATGCTTGACCAGTTCGTCGAGCACCGGCTGCGCGACGTTGGCGTCGAATGCGAGAAAGCCGAGCATCGTCGCCATGTTCGGCTTGATCATGCCCGCGCCCTTGCTGATGCCCGTCATCGTGACCGTGTGGCCGTCGACCTTGACCTGGCGCGACACGGCTTTCGGCAGCGTGTCGGTGGTCATGATGGCCTGCGCGGCGTCGTACCAGTGGGCAGCCTGACGGTTCGCCAGCGCGGCCGGCAGACCGGCTTTCAGGCGGTCGATGGGCAGCGGCTCCAGAATCACGCCCGTCGAGAACGGCAGCACCTGCTCGGGCGCGATACCGGCAAGGCGCGCGAGTTCGTCGCACGTTTCACGCGCGTGCGCCATGCCCGGCTCGCCCGTGCCAGCGTTCGCATTGCCCGTGTTCACGACCAGTGCGCGAATGCCCTTGCCGCCCGTGCGCACGCGCTCCAGATGCTCGCGGCATACCGTCACGGGCGCGGCGCAAAAGCGGTTCAACGTGAACACGCCCGCGACCGTCGCGCCTTCGTCGACGGAAATGACGAGCACGTCCTTGCGGTTCGGCTTGCGGATATTCGCCTCGGCCCAGCCTAGCGTGACGCCGGCGACGGGATGGAGTTGAGCGGGATCGATCGAGGGGAAATTGACAGCCATGTTTGCGACCTGTCGAGACTGAAATGCCGGCGGACGCCGGCATTAGGGATCAAAAGTGATGGCGCCAGATGGACCTGCGCCACCGCGAAATCACCAGCAATGCACGCTTCAAACGACGCGGCGCGCTTAACGCGCGCCGCTTTCGTGTGTCACGCAATCTTGCCGTGGCACTGCTTGTACTTCTTGCCGCTGCCGCACGGGCAGGGATCGTTCCGACCGACCTTCGGCACGTTGTCGCCAGACAGCGGCGCCGCCGCGCCCTGGCCGTGTGCCATGGCATCGCCGATCATCGCGGCCGCCGCGTTCGCCGCGACGGGCGCCGCCGCAACAGCCGCGCCGCCTTCCGCGTAATCGGCGTGACGGAACTCGACGTTGTCCACCAGATGGCTGCCTTGCTCTTCCATCTGCTCAGCGGCCAGCTCCAGCTGTTCCGGCGACTGGATCTGCACATTCATCACGATGCGCGTGACTTCCAGCTTCACCGAATCGAGCATCGCCGCAAACAGTTCGAACGCTTCGCGCTTGTACTCCTGCTTCGGGTTCTTCTGCGCATAGCCGCGCAGATGAATGCCCTGGCGCAGGTGATCAAGCGCGGCGAGGTGTTCGCGCCAGCTGCGGTCCAGCGTCTGCAGCATGACCGAGCGCTCGAACGCACTGAACGACTCGCGGCCTACCTGCTCGACCTTCGACTCGTAAGCCTCGTCGGCTGCCGCGGTCACCGCTTCGAGAATCTCGTTGGAGTTGATCGACTGCGATTCGTTGATCATCTCCTGAATGGCGAGGTCGAGCTGCCAGTCGTTGCGCAGCACTTCTTCGAGTTCAGGCACGTCCCATTGTTCTTCGATACTGCCCGCCGGCACGAACTGATGGACGATGTCGCTAATCACGCCATGACGCATCGCGCCGATGGTTTCGGTGATGTCATGCGCTTCGAGCAGTTCGTTGCGCTGCTGGTAGATCACCTTGCGCTGATCGTTCGACACGTCGTCGTATTCGAGCAGCTGCTTACGGATATCGAAGTTGCGCGCTTCGACCTTGCGCTGCGCCGATTCGATCGAACGCGTAACGATGCCCGCTTCGATCGCCTCGCCTTCCGGCATTTTCAGGCGGTCCATGATGGCGCGCACGCGGTCGCCCGCGAAAATGCGCAGCAGCGGATCTTCCAGCGACAGATAGAAACGCGACGAGCCCGGATCGCCCTGACGGCCAGCACGGCCGCGCAGCTGGTTGTCGATACGGCGCGATTCGTGGCGCTCGGTACCGATGATGTGCAGACCGCCCGCGGCCTTCACCTGATCGTGCAACGCTTGCCACTCGTCGTGCAGCTTCTGGATGCGCGGCGCTTTTTCCTCTTCAGGAATGGACAGGTCGGCTTCGATGAAGGCCGCCTGCTTTTCGGCGTTGCCGCCAAGCACGATGTCAGTGCCGCGGCCGGCCATGTTCGTCGCGATCGTGACGCGCTGCGGACGGCCCGCTTCCGCGACGATCGCCGCTTCACGCGCGTGCTGCTTTGCATTCAGCACTTCGTGCGGCAGACCAGCCTTGTTCAGCAGTTGCGACAGCACTTCGGAATTTTCGATCGACGTCGTGCCGACCAGCACCGGCTGGCCACGCTCGTAGCAGTCGCGGATGTCGCGAATCACGGCGTTATAGCGCTCCATCGCCGTCTTGTAGATCTGGTCCTGCTTGTCGGTCCGCTTCGGCGGGCGGTTGGTCGGAATAACGACCGTTTCGAGGCCGTAAATCTCGTTGAATTCGTACGCTTCGGTGTCGGCCGTACCCGTCATGCCGGACAGCTTCGCGTACATGCGGAAATAGTTCTGGAACGTGATCGAGGCGAGCGTCTGGTTTTCGCTCTGGATCTTCACGTGTTCCTTCGCTTCGACGGCCTGATGCAAGCCATCCGACCAACGCCGGCCCGCCATCAGACGGCCCGTGAATTCGTCGACGATCACCACTTCGTTGTTCTGCACGACGTAGTGCTGGTCTTTGTAGAACAGCGTGTGCGCGCGCAGCGCGGCGTACACGTGGTGCATCAGCGTGATGTTCTGCGGCGCGTAGAGGCTTTCGCCCTCGCCGATCAGGCCCCACTCGGCGAGCAGACGCTCGGCCTTTTCGTGACCCGATTCCGTCAGGAACACCTGGCGCGCCTTTTCGTCCAGCGTGTAGTCGCCTGGCTTCTCGACGCCCGTGCCGTCCGCCTTCTCCTCGCCGATCTGGCGGTCGAGCAGCGGCGGCAGCGCGTTCATGCGCACGTAGAGTTCGGTGTGATCTTCGGCCTGGCCCGAGATGATGAGCGGCGTCCGCGCTTCGTCGATCAGGATCGAGTCCACTTCGTCGACGACCGCGAAATTCAGCGCCCGCTGCACGCGCGCATCGGTCTCGTAGACCATGTTATCGCGCAGGTAGTCGAAGCCGAATTCGTTGTTCGTGCCGTACGTGATGTCCGCGGCGTACGCTTCCTGCTTCATGCCGTGGTCCATCTGCGACAGGTTGATACCCACCGACAGACCGAGGAAGTTGTACAGACGCGCCATCCACTCAGCGTCACGCTGGGCGAGGTAGTCGTTCACCGTGACGACGTGCACGCCGCGGCCCGAGAGCGCGTTCAGGTACACGGGCAGCGTTGCGACGAGCGTCTTGCCCTCGCCCGTGCGCATTTCCGCGATCTTGCCGTAGTGCAGGACCATGCCGCCGATCAGCTGCACGTCGAAGTGCCGCATCTTCAGCACGCGCTTGCCCGCCTCGCGACAGACCGCGAACGCCTCGGGCAGCAGCTTGTCGAGCGACTCGCCGCTGCTCACGCGTTGCCGGAACTCCACGGTTTTCGCGCGCAGTTGATCATCCGTCAATTGCTCGATCTGCGGTTCGAGCGCATTGATCGCCGTGACGGTCTTTTGATATTGCTTGACGAGCCGCTGGTTGCGGCTGCCAAAAATCTTTTGTAGAAAACCGGTGGTCATCGGATCGTGGTTGCGTCGCGGCTTCGGCGGGGGTTGCAAGGCTGGTTTTTACACCCTTTCACCTTGTTGCAACTCGTTGTCGGAGGGGCCTCGGCGGCTTAGGTCCAAGAGTAAATTCGAATCACGGATTTTAGCACGCGCCCCCGCCTACGCCTGTGTCAGCGGCAAGATGGTTGGCCATCCGGCCAGGGCGAAAGCGCTGCGGATGTGACCATCTGGCATATCGCGAGGCGGGCGTTGCGTGCCAGTGCCGCACGGTACAATCCCGGCATCGAGCACGCGCGGGGCGCGGGCTGTTACCAGAATCCCAGATGAGCCGTTTCTCACCGTTTTCAAGGCAGTCGCTCAAGCCCGGCCCAAAGCTGGGCTCGAAGTCGTTCGGCGTGCGCCGGCCGCAGACGGTGGTCGAGGTCCTGAACCGCACCGACGCATTCGCCGCGCTGCGCGCAGGCGTCGAGCAGGTTGCCGCGCTGGAGCGCGACCTCGCCGAGTTGCTGCCCGACTATCTGGCGACGACCGTCGAGCCCGGCTTCATCAAGGACGGCGTGCTGGCGCTGTTTGCCGCCCACAATGCGCTCGCCGCGCGGCTGCGGCATCTGGAACCGCGTCTGCTGTCGGATTTGCAGCAGCGCGGCTGGCCCGTCAATGCGCTGAAGATTCGCGTGCGTCCGCAATCTGTGAAAGAGCCACCGCGCGTCAAGCAGGCGCGCATGTCGCGCGCGGGCGCGGACGCGCTGCACGAACTGAGCGAAACGCTGGAACCGTCGCCGTTGCGAGAAGCGCTGGCGCGCATGGCGGCTCGTCATCGGAAATGAGTCGCGCATCACGCGCTGAAATGAAAAAAGCGACCGTTCAGGTCGCTTTTTCGTTTCGGCCCCGGTTGTCACCGAGGCGACAGACTCGCCTTAGGCAAACGCCGTCTGCGTGTCGTACGCGAAACCGCGCGGCGCCTTCTGCGTATCTTCGAACGTGACGATCTCGTACGAATCTTCGTGCGCCAGCAGTTCGCGCAGCAGTGCGTTGTTCAGGCCGTGGCCCGACTTGTACGCGTCATATGCCGCGAGCAACGGGTGGCCGACCACGTACAGGTCACCGATAGCGTCGAGCATCTTGTGCTTGACGAACTCGTCGTCGTACCGCAGACCGTCGTTGTTCAGGATGCGGTACTCGTCGAGCACGATCGCGTTGTCCATGCTGCCGCCGCGCGCCAGACCCAGTTCGCGCATCATTTCGACTTCGTGCGCGAAGCCGAACGTACGGGCACGCGCGATTTCACGCACATACGACGTGTTCGCGAAATCCACTTCGAGTGCCTGGCCCGTCTTGTCGACGGCGGGATGGCGGAAGTCGATCGTGAACTTCAGCTTGAAGCCGAAGTACGGGTCGAGACGCGCAAACTTGTCGCCGTCGCGGATTTCGACCGGCTTGGTGACCTTGATGAACTTCTTCGCCGCGTTCTGCTCTTCGATGCCCGCCGACTGGATCAGGAACACGAAGGACGCAGCGCTGCCGTCCATGATGGGAATTTCTTCAGCGGTGACGTCGACGTAGAGGTTGTCGATCCCGAGGCCCGCACATGCGGACATCAAGTGCTCGACCGTCGACACGCGTGCGCCGTCTTTCTGCAACACCGATGCGAGCCGCGTATCGCCAATCGCCATCGCGGACGCGGGAATGTCCACCGGCGTGGGCAAATCCACGCGGCAAAACACGATACCCGTGTCCGGCGCCGCCGGGCGGAGCGTCAGGTCGACCTTCCGGCCCGAATGCAGGCCGATGCCAACCGTCTTGACGATTTGTTTGATAGTGCGCTGCTTCAACATGGTGGTCTTCTATTCGATTGAAAATCCCAATCAGGATTTTTTAATTCATAGCACGAATTATACTCCAATCGTTTCCGGAGCGTCGTTGCGCTGGCGTTTCAATCTGTTTCTCTACGTTACCTAATCGGGAAGCGTGACGGGCCGATGCCCGGAACGGAGGCGTTTCCGGTCATCGGCCCGCGTTACGGCCTGTCACAACAGCGTCACGAAAAGCGTTGCCGCAGCGCAACAACCCACTCTGCGCGGCTGCGACGAAGCTTCAAGGCCGTGTCATGCCTGGCTCAGCGTCGCGAGAATACTGGCCGCATCGCTCACTTCGAACTTGCCGGGTGCCTCGACGTGCAGCGTCTTGACCACGCCGTCGTCGACCACCATCGCATAGCGCTGGGAACGGATTCCCATGCCGCGCGCCGACAAATCCTGCTCCAGACCGAGGGCTTGGGTGAAAGCCGCGCTGCCGTCCGCCATCATGCGCACCTTGCCCGAGGTGTGCTGATCGCGTGCCCACGCGCCCATCACGAACGCGTCGTTGACGGATACGCACCAGATCTCGTCGATACCAGCAGCACGCAACTTCTCTGCCTGCCCGACATAGCCCGGCACGTGCTTCGCCGAACAGGTGGGCGTGAACGCGCCCGGCAATCCGAAGATCACCACGCGCTTGCCCGCCGTCTGCTCGCGCACGTCGAAGCTGTTCGGCCCGATCGTGCAGCCCTCGCGTTCGTCTTCGATCAATTCGTAAACGGTCGCCTGGGGAAGCTTTTCACCTACCTGAATCATGCTCGTTCCTTCGCATCGATGCGGAGCACGCTCGCACGGTCTCGTGCCGCAGTGGAGTATTCATCCGGCGACAGTGACCCGATCCGCTTCACAACCACGAAGAGGGCACTTGTCCGTGCCGCGCGTGCAATCCAACGCGGCCTTTTTGCCGTTCCACCCGCCACGCTCGTGCAGTTCTGCTGCGCGTAATCAACCATCAAGCAAGATTACGCCGCAGAAAGCCCGCTCCTGCGTGAACCTCAGTCCGCCTGCTTGCGCAGGAAGGCCGGGATGTCGTACGTGTCGACGCCCTTTTCCTGCAGCGCCTGCACGTGCGAAGCAGCCGTATCACGGGAGGTGCGCCACACTGCCGGCGTATCCAGCGAACCGTAGTCCGCCGTCGCTGCGTGATGCGGCGTGTACGCATGTTGCATTGCGCCCACCGGCTGGTTGTCCGTACCCGTGCGCAGCAGCGTCATCGGCGCCGATTGCTGCTTCTTCGCAGCGCGGCCCAGACCCGTTGCCACCACCGTCACGCGCAGCGCATCGCCCATTGCGTCGTCGTACACCGCGCCGAAAATCACGGTCGCGTCATCGGCAGCATAGCTCTTAATGGTGTTCATCACTTCGCGCGTTTCCGACAGACGCAGCGAACGGCTCGACGTGATGTTCACCAGCACGCCACGCGCGCCCGACAGATCGACGCCTTCCAGCAGCGGGCTCGCAACGGCCTGTTCCGCCGCGAGACGCGCGCGATCGACGCCGGCTACCGTCGCCGTGCCCATCATCGCCTTGCCCTGCTCGCCCATCACCGTCTTCACGTCTTCGAAGTCGACGTTCACCAGACCGTCGACGTTGATGATTTCCGCGATACCGGCAACTGCGTTGTTGAGCACGTCGTCAGCGCACTGGAAGCACTTGTCCATCTCGGCGTCATCGCCCATCACCTCGAACAGCTTGTCGTTCAGGACGACGATCAGCGAGTCGACGTGATCCTCCAGTTGCTGCGAACCGGCTTCGGCGACGCGCATGCGCTTGCCGCCTTCGAACTCGAACGGCTTGCTGACGACACCGACCGTCAGAATGCCCATTTCCTTGGCGATCTGCGCGACCACGGGTGCTGCGCCCGTGCCCGTGCCGCCGCCCATACCTGCCGTGATGAACACCATGTGCGCGCCACGCAGTGCGTCCGCGATGCGCTCACGTGCTTCTTCTGCTGCCGATCGGCCCATTTCGGGCTTTGCGCCTGCGCCAAGACCCGTGTTGCCCAACTGGATGACATTCGGCGCGCGCGAGCGCGACAGCGCCTGTGCGTCCGTGTTCATCACGATGAAGTCGACGCCTTGCACGCCGCGATTGATCATGTGCGTGACTGCATTGCCGCCCGCACCACCGACGCCCACCACCTTGATGATGGTGCCGTTGGTTTCCGTTTCCAGCATCTGGAATTCCATGTTGCCTCCGTCAAGAAAAAAAGAACCACTTCCTCGGCCGTTATTCGGCAAGAGATCGGGCAACCTCCTGTCGCGCGCCGGCCGCCGGCACCGGCGCGAATTTCCCTTTTTGCTTCGAATTCTTTTAGAAATTGCCGAGGAACCAGTCCTTCATCCTCGTGAACACCTGACCCATCGATCCCGACTGCACCGCGACCTTGCGACCACGCATGCGCTGCGAGCGTCCTTCGACGAGCAGACCCATCGCCGTCGAATAACGCGGATTGCGCACCACGTCCGCGAGACCGCCTGCATACTCCGGCACGCCGATACGCACCGGCTTCAGGAAAATGTCTTCACCCAGCTCGACCATGCCCGGCATCATCGACGCGCCGCCCGTCAGCACGACGCCCGAGCTCAGCAGCTCTTCGTAACCCGACTCGCGCACCACCTGCTGCACGAGCGAAAACAGTTCTTCTACGCGCGGCTCGATCACAGCTGCAAGCGCCTGGCGCGACAGCGTGCGCGGACCACGCTCGCCCAGACCCGGCACTTCGATCATCTCGTCGGGATCGGCGAGTGCCTGCTTCGCGATGCCGTAGCTGACCTTGATGTCTTCGGCATCCGGCGTCGGCGTGCGCAGCGCCATCGCGATGTCGCTCGTGATCTGGTCGCCGGCAATGGGAATCACAGCCGTATGACGGATCGCGCCTTCGCTGAAGATGGCAATGTCAGTCGTGCCGCCGCCGATATCGACCAGCACCACGCCCAGTTCTTTCTCGTCTTCCGTCAGCACCGCGAGCGACGACGCGAGCGGCTGCAGGATCAGATCGTTCACTTCGAGCCCGCAGCGGCGCACGCACTTGACGATGTTCTGCGCCGCGCTCACCGCGCCGGTGACGATATGCACCTTCACTTCGAGGCGGATGCCGCTCATGCCGATCGGCTCGCGCACATCTTCCTGGCCGTCGATGATGAATTCCTGCGTCAGGATGTGCAGCACCTGCTGATCGGTCGGAATGTTGATCGCCTTGGCCGTCTCGATCACACGCGCGACGTCCGTCTGCGTCACTTCCTTTTCCTTGATCGCGACCATCCCGCTCGAATTGAAGCTGCGGATATGGCTGCCAGCGATCCCGGTGAACACGTTCGTGATCTTGCAGTCGGCCATCAACTCGGCTTCTTCGAGCGCTCGTTGAATGGACTGCACCGTGGCCTCGATGTTCACCACGACGCCTTTCTTGAGCCCTTTCGATTCGCTCTGGCCGAGTCCGATCACCTCGTAATGACCTTCGCCCTTCAGCTCGGCGACGATGGCGACCACTTTCGCCGTGCCGATGTCGAGGGCTACCAGCAGATCTTTATAGTCTTTACTCATAGCGTGCTCATTGCGTGTGATGTCCTGTTACTTCTTGCCCTTGTCGGGTTCCGTAATGAAGCGCATGCCTGCTGCACGAATGGCGAAACCGTTCGGATAACGCAAGTCCGCATATTCGATGTCCTTCCCCCAACGTTGCGTCACCGCGCCCCATGCCGCGGTGAGCCGCTTGCAGCGGTCGTAGAGCGTGTCCTGATTACGCTCGCGTCCAATTTCGACCTGCATGCCGTTCGACAGCTTCACCGTCCACGCAAAGCGTGGTGTCAGTGTCACTTCATCCGGCGTCGCCCCTACGGGCGCGAACCACTTCTTGAAGTCCTGATAACGCGCGACGACTTCTTTCGCGGACCCATCCGGGCCATCGAACGCGGGCAGCTCTTCTTCGAGCTCGCCCTGGTTCGCGGTGAACACCTCTCCGTCGGTGCTCACCAGCTGATCGGCTCCCCATGTGCCGAGCGGCTTGTACTCTTCGAGCGTCACCGCGAGCGCATTCGGCCACACGCGACGCACGCTCGCATGACGCACCCACGGCATCTGTTCGAACGCCTGACGCGCCGTGTCGAGATCGACGGTGAAGAAGTTGCCCTTCAACCGACCGACCACACCCGCGCGCACCGTCGGCGAGTTGATGTGCTCGGTATCGCCGTCGATACGGATCTCGCGCAGCGTGAAGTTCGGGCGCTGGATCAGCCAGTACGCGCCCGCCGCCAGCAGCACGAGCAGCAACAACGCGTGCAACGCGTTGGCGGCGAGATTGAGCTGGCGTACGTTGTTCCACATGATCCGGGCGCGATCCTTTAGTTCTCGATCAATCCTTGAGCGTCAATGCAAGCACCTGCACCACCAGTTCCTGGTAGCTGATGCCGACAGCACGCGCGGCCTTCGGCGGCAACGAGTGGTCCGTCATGCCGGGCGCCGTGTTCACTTCCAGGAAATACGGATTGCCTTCGCCGTCCAGCATGAAGTCGGCGCGGCCCCAATCGGTGCAGCCGAGCACGTCGAACGCCTGGCGCGCGATCTTCTTCAGGCGCGCTTCTTCGTCGGCGGCAATGCCGCACGGAATCAGGTACTGCGTGTCGTTGGCGATGTACTTCGCGTGATAGTCGTAGAACTCGCCGGCGGGCACGATGCGGATGACGGGCAGATCGAGATCGCCCGCGATGCACGCCGTGTACTCACCGCCGCCTTCGATGCTCTTTTCGACCACGACGATCTTGTCGAACTTCACCGCTTCTTCGAGCGCGGGCACGAGCGCATCGGCCGTCTTCACCTTGATGACGGCGACGCTCGAGCCTTCGCTCGCCGGCTTCACGAACAGCGGCAAGCCGAGCTTCGCAACGATGTCCTTCGCGCGCGCGGCGTAGTCGTCGCCGCGCAGCACCGCTTCGAACGGCGGCGTCGGCACGCCGAGTTGCTGCCACACGAGCTTCGTGCGGAACTTGTCGAGACCGAGCGCCGAGCCGAGCACGCCGCTGCCCGTATAACGGATGCCGTAGAAATCGAGCGCGCCCTGAATCTGGCCGTTCTCGCCGTAGCCGCCATGCAGCGCGTTGAACGCGCGCACGAAGCCTTCGTCCTTCAACGCCGCAAGCGGACGCTCGGACGGATCGAACGGATGCGCATCGACGCCCGCATCGCGCAGCCCTTGCAGCACGAGACGGCCGGAGTTCAGCGACACTTCGCGCTCGGCGGACACACCGCCGAGAAGGACCGCGACCTTGCCAAAAGATTTAGGATCGATACTGCTCATTTCGCACCTTCGTTTCCTGCAAGCCGACCCGGCACGCTGCCGATCGAACCTGCACCCATCGTGATCACCACATCGCCGTCGCGCACGATTGCAGCGAGCGCGTCCGGCACTTCATCCACTGTTTCGACAAACACCGGCTCGACCTTGCCCGCCACGCGGATCGAACGCGTGAGCGAACGGCCGTCCGCTGCGACGATGGGCGCTTCGCCCGCTGCGTAGACTTCCGTCAGCACGAGCGCATCGACCGTCGACAGCACCTTCACGAAATCTTCGAAGCAGTCGCGCGTGCGCGTGAAGCGGTGCGGCTGGAATGCGAGCACGAGGCGCTTGTCGGGGAATGCGCCACGCGCCGCCGCAATCGTCGCGGCCATTTCGACGGGGTGATGGCCGTAATCGTCGACGAGTGTGTAGGCGCCGCCGCCCGTCACGCTCACTTCGCCGTAGCGCTGGAAGCGCCGGCCGACGCCGTTGAAATCCGCGAGCGCTCGCTGGATATCGGCATCTTTCACCTCAAGTTCAGTCGCAATTGCAATTGCGGCCAACGCGTTCTGCACGTTGTGCAGGCCAGGCAGGTTCAAAACGATGTCGATAGGCGCCGCGTCTTCGCGCATCGCCGTGAAATGCATCTTGCCGCCGTGCGCTTCGACATTGACCGCGCGCACCTGCGCGTCGGGTGCGAAACCGTAGCGGATGATCGGCTTCGACACGAACGGCAGGATCTCCTTCACGTTCGGATCGTCGACGCACAGCACCGCAATACCGTAGAACGGCAGACGGTGCGTAAATTCAATGAACGCCTGCTTGAGCCGCGCAAAGTCGTGGCCGTAAGTGTCCATGTGATCGGCGTCGATGTTCGTGATGACTTCGATCACCGGGAACAGGTTCAGGAACGACGCATCCGATTCGTCCGCTTCGGCGACGATGAAATCGCCCGTGCCGAGGCGCGCATTCGCGCCCGCGCTGATCAGCCGCCCGCCGATCACGAACGTCGGATCTAGACCGCCCGCCGCGAGCACGCTCGCCACCAGCGACGTCGTGGTCGTCTTGCCGTGCGTGCCGGCAATCGCGATGCCCTGCTTCAGGCGCATCAGTTCCGCGAGCATCACCGCGCGCGGCACGATAGGAATACGGCGATGGCGCGCGGCCAGCACTTCCGGGTTGTCGCTGCGCACGGCCGTCGATACGACGACAGCATTCGCGCCTTCGATGTTCTCCGCGTCGTGACCGATCGCGATGCGCGCGCCGAGCGCGGCGAGGCGCTCCGTCACCGCATTGCGCGACAGGTCCGAACCGCTCACCTGATAGCCGAGATTGACGAGCACTTCGGCGATGCCGCTCATGCCCGCGCCGCCGATCCCGACGAAGTGAATGTGTTTGACGATATGTTTCATTGCTGCTTTCCTTCCGGGCTCAGGCTCGGTGTCACGCCTGCCACCGTTGCGCAGATCTGCGCGACCTGTTCGGTGGCATCGGGTTTCGCGAGCGAGCGCGAACGCTCCGCCATATCCGCGAGCGACGCCCGCGTCTGGCTGCGCAACCAGTCGGCGAGGTTATCCACCGACAGGTCGCGTTGTTGCACGAGCAGCGCCGCGCCGTGATCGGCGAGAAACGCTGCGTTAGTTGTCTGGTGATCGTCGACGGCGTACGGGAACGGCACGAAGAATGCCGCCACGCCCACCGCCGCGATCTCGGCGACCGTCATCGCGCCCGAACGGCAGATCACGAGATCGGCGTTCGCATAGGCGCTCGTCATGTCGTCGATGAAGGGCACGAGTTGCACATCGTCGCCCGTCGCGATCCCCGCTGCTTCGTAGTTCGCGCGCAATGCGTCGATATGTTTCGCGCCCGCCTGATGCACGATGCGCGGACGCTCTTGCGGTGCGAGTTGCGCCAGCGCGCGAGGCACCACTTCATTCAATGCCGCCGCACCCAGGCTGCCGCCCACCACCAGCACGTTCAGCGGACCACTACGCGCCGCGTAGCGTGCTTTGGGTGCTGGCGTGCGCGCAAGTTCCTCACGAATTGGATTTCCCGTCCATTCCGCATGCGGCAACGCGTCCGGAAACGCGACGAGCACGCGCTTGGCGAGCTTCGCGAGCACCTTGTTCGCGAGACCGGCGATCGAATTCTGTTCGTGCAGCACGAGCGGCGTGCCGCTCAATGCTGTCATCACGCCCGCAGGGAACGTGATGTAGCCGCCCATGCCGAGCACGACATCAGGCTTCACGCGACGCAGCACCGAGAGACTCTGCATGCACGCGCGCAGCAGATTCACGGGCAGCATCAGCTTGGTCTTCATGCCCTTGCCGCGCAGGCCGCCGAACTGCACGTACTCCATCGGAATGCCGTGTTTCGGGACGAGCGTCGCTTCCATGCCGGCGGGATTGCCGAGCCACACGACGCGCCAGCCCCACGCCTGCATCAGGTGCGCGACGGCGAGGCCCGGGAACACGTGTCCCCCGGTGCCTCCCGCCATCACCATCAGCGTGCGTTGTTGCATCGTCATACCTTGCCCCCGCGCATGAGGACCCGGTTCTCGTAGTCGACCCGCATCAGCACCGCAACCGCGACGCAGTTCAGCAAAATGCCCGATCCGCCGTAGCTGACGAGCGGCAGCGTGAGACCCTTGGTCGGCAGCAGGCCGAGGTTCACGCCCATGTTGATGAAGGTCTGCGCGCCGAACCAGATGCCGACGCCCTTCGCGACCAGACCCGCGAACGTGCGGTCGAGCGCGAGCGCCTGACGGCCGATCTCGAACGAACGGCGCACGATCCAGTAGAACATCAGGATCACGACGAGCACGCCGACAAAACCAAGTTCTTCGCCGATCACAGCGAGAATGAAGTCGGTGTGCGCTTCGGGCAGATAGTTGAGCTTCTCGACACTGCCGCCGAGTCCCACGCCAAACCATTCGCCGCGACCGAACGCGATCAGCGAGTGCGTCAACTGATACGCCTTGCCCTGCGCATAACGGTCGTCCCACGGATCGAGGTACGCGAAGATCCGCTCGCGGCGCCACGGCGACGCCCACACGAGCAACGTGAATGTACCGACAGCCGTCGCAACCAGTCCGCCGAAAATCTTGCCGTTCACGCCGCCGAGGAACAGCAGACCCATCGCGATCGCCGCGATCACCATGAACGCGCCCATGTCCGGCTCGAGCAGCAGCAGCATGCCGACCACGCCGACGGCGAAGCCCATCGGCAGAAAGCCCTTGGCGAAGCTGTGCATGTATTCCTGCTTGCGCACCGTGTAGTTCGCCGCGTAGATCGTCACGGCGAGCTTCATGATTTCCGACGGCTGCATGTTCGTGATGCCGAGGGGAATCCAGCGGCGCGCCCCGTTCACGCCCTTGCCGACGTGCGGGATCAGCACGATCACGAGCGTGACGAGCGCGATCAGAAAGAGCTTCGGCGCGTATTTGTCCCACGTCGAAATGGGGATGCGGAACGCGATCACGCCCGTCACCGATCCCATCACGACAAAGAGGATCTGGCGCAGGAGGAATGCATAGTCGCGATACGACGCGTACTTGGGCGAGTCCGGCATCGTGATCGACGCCGAGTACACCATCACGATGCCGAGACCCAGCAGCGCGACGACGACCCACAGCAACGAGTGGTCGTAGTCGAGCATCCGCGAGCGCAGCGGACGCACGCCGTTGACGGCGCTCGACAGCCCGCCCGTGCGCGACGTGCGCTCGGCTGTCGCCGCGCCACCTGCGGAGCCGCGCTGCTTGCCGAGTTGTGACCCGAAGCGTTCCGTCCAGCTCATATCATCGTCCCCCGTTCGGCAGCGATGTCTTCGACCGCGCTCTTGAACACTGCGGCGCGATGCGCGTAACCCTTGAACATGTCGAAGCTGGCGCACGCGGGCGACAGCAAGACGGCGTCGCCCGGCTGCGCGACGGCGCTGGCTGCGCGCGTCGCTTCTTCGAGCGTCGCGTGATCGGTCATCGCGATGCCCGTATGCGCGAGCGCTGCGCGAATCTGCGGCGCGTCGCGGCCGATCAGCATCACCGCGCGGCACCAGCGCATCACCGGCTCGGCGAGCGGATCGAATTCCTGGCCCTTGCCGTCGCCGCCCGCGATCAGCACGACACGCTGCGCGAGGCCGTCAAGCGCCGCAACCGTCGCGCCGACATTGGTGCCCTTGCTGTCGTCGACGTAGTCCACACCGTCGATCGATGCGATCAGTTCGACGCGATGCGGCTCGCCGCGATACTCGCGCAAGCCGTGCAACAGCGGCGCGCCCGGCAGACCGATGGCGCGCGCGAGTGCGAATGCAGCCAGCGCGTTCGTCGCGTTGTGCAAGCCGCGGATACGCAGCGCGTCAGCGGGCATCAGACGCTTCAGCCCGATGTTCGGCGGCGTCGTGGATTCGCTCTTGCGACGGCGCGTGGGCGCGGGCTCGTCGGTCGCGTCGCGGTCGTGCGCATCGACGAGCCAGATCATGCCGCTCTCGCGCATCAAGCCGAGGTCGCCGTCGCGCGCCGGTTCGCCGACGCCGAACGTCACCACCTGCGCGCCGCCTGGCTGCGACGGCGCGAGCGCCATCACGCGCGCGTCGTCGCGGTTGAGCACGCGCACCGTGTTCTTGCCGAAAATCTTGCCCTTCGCCGCGGCGTACGCATCGAGACCGCCGTGCCAGTCCAGATGATCCTGGGTGATGTTCAGGATCACGGCGGCGTCCGGCTCGAACGTGTGCGCGGTTTCCAGCTGGAAGCTCGACAGTTCGAGCACCCATACGTCGGGCAGCGCGGTGTTGTCGATCGCTTCCGTCAGCTTGTCGAGCGCAGCCGGGCTGATGTTGCCCGCGACCGCGACCTTCTTGCCCGCACGCTCGCACAACAGGCCCGTCAGACTCGTCGTGGTGGTCTTGCCGTTCGTACCCGTGATCGCGATGACCTTCGGCGTGTAGCCGCTTTCGCCGAGCGTGCGCAACGCTTGCGCGAAGAATTCGAGTTCGCCCCACACGGGGATATCGCGTTCGCGCGCGGCGGCGATCAGCGGTACGAGATCGGCGGCGAGCGGCGACAGGCCCGGGCTGATCGCAACCAGCTCGACGCCTTCCAGCAGCACCTCGGAAAACGGCCCGCCGACAAAATCCCCGTCGATGCCATGCGCTTCGAGCGCGGACAGATTCGGCGGCACTTCGCGCGTGTCGGCAATGCGCAGGCGGCAACCATGCCGCGCGCACCAGCGCGCCATCGCGAGGCCCGATTCACCGAGCCCCAGCACGAGCACCATCGGCTTTTGCCGATCCCGAAACTTCTCGCCAAACATTGACTGCTTCCCCTTGAGTACGACTTGAGTACGACTTTAAGTACGACTCGAATGCGGCTTAACGCAACTTGAGCGTGGACAAACCGAACAGGCACAACATCAGCGTGATGATCCAGAAACGCACCACCACCTGCGTTTCCTTCCAGCCCGACAATTCGAAGTGGTGATGCAGCGGCGCCATCTTGAAGATGCGGCGGCCTTCACCGAAACGTGCCTTCGTGAACTTGAACCACGTGACCTGCAACATCACCGACACCGTCTCGGCGACGAAAATCCCGCCCATGATGAACAGCACGATTTCCTGACGCACGATCACGGCGATCGTGCCGAGCGCGCCGCCCAGTGCGAGCGCGCCGACGTCGCCCATGAACACCTGCGCCGGATGCGTGTTGAACCAGAGGAACGCCAGGCCTGCCCCGCCCATCGCCGAGCAGAAGATCAGCATTTCGCCCGCGCCCGCGATGTGCGGAAACAGCAGGTACTTCGAATAGACCGCGCTGCCCATCACGTACGCGAACACGCCGAGCGACGAACCGACCAGCACGACGGGCATGATGACGAGGCCGTCGAGACCGTCGGTGAGATTCACTGCGTTGCTCGAACCGACGATCACGAAATACGTCAGCGCGATGAAGCCCCACACCCCGAGCGGATAGGTCATCGACTTGAGGAACGGCAGCAACAGGTCGGCGCGCGCGGGCAAGCCCATCGACAGACCGCTGCGCACCCACGCCATGAACAGATCGAACACGCGTACGTTGCTCGCTTCCGACACGCTGAACGCGAGATACACGGCTGCGAAGAGACCAATCACCGACTGCCAGAAATACTTTTCGCGCGACGACATGCCGCGCGGATCCTTATAGACGACCTTGCGATAGTCGTCGACCCAGCCGATCACGCCGAAGCCGAACGTGACGAGCATCACGATCCAGATGAAGCGATTGGTCAGGTCGGCCCACAACAGCGTCGACACGGCGATGCCGATCAGAATCAGCACGCCGCCCATCGTCGGCGTACCCGATTTCACGAGGTGAGTCTGCGGGCCGTCCTTGCGCACGGCCTGGCCGACCTTCATCTGCGCGAGCTTGCGGATCACCCACGGGCCGCAGACGAGCCCGATCAGCAGCGCGGTGATCGTCGCCGCGACAGCACGAAACGTCAGATAACTGAACACGCGCAAAAAGCCTACGTCGTTCTGCAGCCATTGCGCCAGCGCCAGTAACATACTTCTGTCCTTCTCTTTCAGTGTGCGCCGGGCGTCGAGCCCGGTGCAGCGGGTTGTGGACTCGTAACGGCGTCCACCACGCGTTCCATTTTCATGAAGCGCGAGCCTTTCACGAGATACGTCGCAGCCGCGCCGTAACCGGCCTGCTGCAATTGCGCGACAAGCGCGTTCGCGTCGTCGCAATGGTGTGCTTCGCTGCCGTACGCGGCGCAGGCATCGCGCGATGCATCGCCGAGCGCATACAGCGCATCGACGCCGTGCGCCTTCGCGTACGCGCCGACTTCGCGATGAAACTCCGGGCCGTTGTCGCCGACTTCGCCCATGTCGCCCATCACCAGCACGCGTGGCGACGGACGCTCAGCGAGTACGTCGATGGCGGCGAGCATCGAATCGGGATTCGCGTTGTACGTGTCGTCGATCACGGTCGCGCCCGCCATCGAGCCGAGCACCGCGCGCTTCACCTGCAAGCGGCCCTTCACTGCGCCAAATGCTTCGAGACCGCGCTTGATCGCATCGTGCGAAACACCTGAGGCGAGCGCCGCCGCCGTCGCTGCCAGAGCGTTGTGCGCGTTGTGCGCGCCGAGCACTTGCAGCGTGACGTCGACGTGGCCTTCGGGCGTATCGATGCTCAACTGATTGCCGTCGAGAGTGCCTTGGACCGCAGCTTCCGTCGTGCGTTCTGCCGTATTCAGCGCGAAATCGACGATGCGGTTTCCCGTTGCCGCGACGCGCCAGATACTGGCGTAAGCATCGTTGGCCGGGAACACGGCGACGCCTTCCGGCTTCAGCGCGTGAATGACGCTCGCGTGTTCGAGCGCGACGGCCTCGACTGTCGCCATGAATTCCTGATGCTCGCGCTGCGCGTTGTTGACGACCGCTACAGTCGGCTCGGCAATCGTGCCGAGAAGCGCCGTTTCGCCCGGATGGTTCATGCCGAGTTCGACGACGGCGAGCTGGTGCGTTTCGTTCAGACGGAACAGCGTCAGCGGCAAGCCGACGTCGTTGTTGAAATTGCCGGCCGTCGCAAGACGCGATTGCTCACCGACAGCCGCCGCGAAGATCGACGAGATCATTTCCTTGACCGTCGTCTTGCCGTTGCTGCCCGTTACCGCGACGAGCGGCATCGCAAAGCGGCGACGCCAGCCGTTGGCCAATGCGCCCAACGCCGCGCGCGTGTCGCCCGTCACGCGCAATGCGGGCACGCTGAAGTTATCCGGCGTGCGGGTGACGAGCACCGCGCTCACGTTGCGCGCGGCGACGTCGGCCAGAAAATCGTGTGCGTCGAAATGGTCGCCCTTCAACGCGACGAACAGATCGCCGGGACCGCACGAACGGCTGTCCGTCGAGACACGCTCGAATGCGACCGACTCGTCGCCCGTTACTGTTGCGCCAGGA
Organism: Paraburkholderia hospita; assembly: GCF_002902965.1. Taxonomy (GTDB): domain Bacteria; phylum Pseudomonadota; class Gammaproteobacteria; order Burkholderiales; family Burkholderiaceae; genus Paraburkholderia; species Paraburkholderia hospita. Next base: position 3,520,428 of record NZ_CP026105.1, read on the forward strand.
ATCAGTGCGGCGGCTTCACGTAGCGTGAACATCATGATTCGCTACCTCCGCGTGCGTGGGTCGCACGGGCCGCAAGCGCGAGCCGCGCGTGATCCTGATCCGAGAACGCGCGCTTCTTGCCCATGATTTCCTGCGTCGATTCGTGACCCTTGCCCGCCAGCACGATGACGTCCTCGCGCGCCGCGCAACGCACGGCTTGCAGGATCGCGCTCGCGCGGTCTTCGATGCGGCGCGCCTTCGACGCGTCCTGCATGCCGGCCGCGATCTGGTCGATGATTTTTTGCGGATCTTCGCTGCGCGGGTTGTCGCTGGTCACGACGACGCCGTCGGCGCAGCGCTCCGCGATTTCACCCATCAGCGGACGCTTGGTCGCGTCGCGGTCGCCGCCGCAGCCGAACATGCAGATCAGCTTGCCGCCGCGCGCATCCGCGATTGGGCGCAATGCTGTCAGTGTCTTTTCGAGCGCATCCGGCGTGTGTGCAAAGTCGATCACGACGAGCGGCTCGTCGTTCTGCAGGCGGCCGCCGAGGCGCTCCATCCGGCCGTTCACCGATTCGAGCTTCGCGAGTTGCGCGACAGCGGCGTCGAACGGCACGTCGGACGCGAGCAGCGCGCCGAGCACGCCGAGCAGATTGCTCACGTTGAACGTGCCGAGCGTGTGGACCTCGATGTCGGTATTGCCCCAGTCCGACGCGATATGGAACGCCGTGCCCGTCGCGGTCGCGCGCACATTGGACGCGACGATCGACGCGTCGGCCTGCACGTCGGCGTGCGATTGAAGCGCGTATGCGATGGTCTTCGCGTGGCCTTTCGTGCTTGCGATCAGGCGGCGGCCCGCTTCGTCATCGGCGTTGATGACGGCGGCCTTCAGTTCCGGCCACGCGAACAGGCGCGCTTTCGCGGCTTCGTAGGCTTCGAACGTGCCGTGATAGTCGAGATGATCCTGCGTCAGATTCGTGAACACGGCGACGCTGAACGCGGTGCCGTTCACGCGGCCCTGATGCAGCGCGTGAGACGACACTTCCATCGCGACCGCTTTCGCACCCGCGGCGCCTAACTGCGCGAGGTTGCGTTGCAGTTGCGGCGCGTCGGGCGTCGTGAAGCCTGTGTACACGAGATGGCCCGGCATGCCGCTGCCGAGCGTGCCGATGATCGCGCACGGCTGGCCGAGCGCCGTCAGCGCGGCCGAAATCCAGTTCGTGCAGGACGTCTTGCCGTTCGTGCCCGTCACGCCGATCACGCGCATCGCGTCGCTCGGATCGCCGTACCACGCGCTCGCGATCGTGCCCGCCAGTTCGTTCAGGCGCGGCACGGCGAACATCGTCGCGGCATCGATATCGCCCGTAAAACCGTCCGATTGCACGAGCACGGCAGCCGCGCCGCGCTCGATCGCGTTCGCGATGAACGGGCGGTTGTCCGCGCCGTCGACGGCATACGCGAGGAACACGTCGCCTGCCGCGATCGTGCGGGTATCGGCGTGCAAATGTGCGCCTGGCTGCACGCGTGCGCGCAGCCAGGTTAGCGCGTCAGCAATCTGCTGTTGCGCTGGATGAGAAGAACGCAGCGCACTCATCTAACTACTCCGGGGCGGTTCTTCGTACTGTCTGAAATCTGCAGCTTCTTCGGCGCGGCGTGCGTCGAAAGTTTCTTTGCGCCGTTCGCGGCCGGCTGCGACGCGGCGGCGGGCTTCGCGGGATTCATTTCGTCCGACACGACCATCTGCTTGACGGGCTGATCGGGTGGCACGTTCAGCGAGCGCAGCGTGTCGCCGACGATCGACGAGAACACCGGACCCGACACCTGGCCGCCGAAGTGGCTACCTGCCGTCGGCTCGTCGACGGACACGGCCACCACGATGCGCGGATTCGGCATCGGCGCCATGCCAACGAACGACGCGCGGTACTTGCTGTGGTCATAGCCACGGCCGACGTGCTTGTACGCCGTACCCGACTTGCCGCCGACGCGATAGCCGGGCACGGCTGCATCCGGCGACGTACCACCAGGCGAGACGACCGTTTCGAGCATCGCGCGGACTTCGCGCGCGGTGGTGGGCGCGAACACCTGCGTGCCGGGCGTCGGCTGATCATTTGACGTGCGGAAAATCGACACAGGCAGAATCCGGCCGTCGTTCGCGATGGCCGTGTAGGCGCGGCCCAACTGAAACAGCGACACGGACAGACCGTAACCGTACGACATCGTCGCCTGCTCGATACGGCGCCAGCTCTTCCAGGGGCGCAGACGGCCCGCCGCCGCGCCCGGGAAACCGACCTTCGGCGCCTGGCCGAGACCAATGCCCGTATACATGTTCCACATCTCTTCGGGCCTGAGCTGCATCGCGATCTTGGTCGCGCCGATGTTGCTCGACTTCTGGATCACGCCGCCGACCGTCAGCACGCCGAAGCCGGAGTCGTCGGTGATGGGTGCGCCGTCCAGGACGAAACGGCCGCCACCCGTATCAACCAGTGTAGTCGGCGTAACGCGGTGCAGATCGAGCGCGAGCGACACCGTGAACGGCTTCATGATCGAACCCGGCTCGAACGTGTCGGTCAGGATGCGGTTGCGCAGCTGCTCGCCCGTCAGATGCGTGCGGTCGTTCGGGTTATAGGTCGGATAATTGACGAGCGCGAGCACTTCGCCCGTTTGCACGTCGATCACCATCGCGGCGCCCGCTTTCGCCTTGAACTTCTGCACGGCCGCTTTCAGGTTCGTGTACGCGATGTACTGGATCTTGCTGTCGATCGACAGATCGACGTCCTGACCGTTGTGCGGCACGACCTGCTCGTCCACGTCTTCGACGATGTGGCCAAGACGGTCCTTGATCACGCGGCGGCTGCCCGCCATGCCTGCGAGCAGCTTCTGGTCGCCGAGTTCGACGCCTTCCTGACCTTCGTCCTCGACGTTCGTGAAGCCGATCAGGTGAGCCGTGATTTCGCCTTCCGGATAAAAGCGCTTGTACTCGTTGCGCTGATAGACGCCGGGGATGCCCAGCGCTTCCACTTTCGCGGCCACTTCGACGGGCACCTGGCGCTTCACATAGACGAACGTCTTGTCTTCCGACAGTTTCTTGCGCAGTTCCGGCTGCGTCATGTCGAGCAGCTTGGCGAGATCAGCGAGCTTGTCCGCGCCGAGGTCGTCGGGCACCGACTCGGGGATCGCCCAGATTGCGCGCACGGGCAGGCTCGTCGCGAGCACGAGGCCGTTACGGTCGAGAATCTTGCCGCGCGTGGCCGGCAACTCCAGCCGGCGCTGATAGCGGCTTTCGCCCTGCTTCTGATAAAAGCCGTTGCCCGGGACCTGAATCCAGAACGCACGCGCCGCCAGCGCGACGAACGCCATGAAGAGCAGGAACACGACGAGCTTCGAGCGCCACATCGGCAGGCGCACCGAGAGAATCGGATTCGCCGAGAACGCGACGCTCTTGTTCTTGTTCGACGATTTCTTCATCGCGTGGCTCCACGAGCTTTCGCGACCGACGCCGGGGTCGGCGCCGAGACCGGGATCGGCGCGTCTTCGGCCATGGCGGAACCGGCGTCGAGCGTCAGATATTGCGTGCGCCCCGTGGTCGCGCCCTGCATCTTTAGAGAATCAGTCGCGATCTGCTCGATGCGCGAGGTCTTCGACAGCGCGCTCTGCTGATATTGAAGCTGCGAATAGTCCTGCTGCAGCTGGCGCTCCTGCGATTGGGCGCGCTGCAACTGGATAAAAAACTGGCGCTGCTGATTGGTCGCGTTGACAACGGAAAGCGCACAACCCATCACGACGATCAGCAGGAAGATATTGAGGCGGTTCATGGCGCGATCCGCTCCGCGACGCGCATCACGGCGGAACGGGCGCGCGGGTTCGCGGCGACTTCGGCGTCGCTCGCGAATATGCGGCCAATCAGTTTGAGCGGCGGGCTCGGCAGGTCGACGGCGCGGATCGGCAGACGGCGATCGACAGCAGGCGCATTCGAGTGCGCCTGCATGAACCGCTTGACGATCCGGTCTTCGAGCGAATGAAAGCTGATCACGACCAGCCGCCCCCCTTGCTCCAGCAACGACAATGCTGCTTCTAGTACGACTTGCAGCTCCGCAAGCTCTTGATTGATGTGAATCCGTATAGCTTGAAAGGTGCGGGTTGCCGGGTCCTTACCCTTCTCACGGGTTTTGACGACGTTAGCCACGATTTGGGCAAGCTCGCCCGTGCTGACGAGAGGCCCAAGACGGTCGGACTCTGCCCGGCGAGCAGCAAGCGCCTTTGCAATCTGAAAAGCAAACCGTTCTTCCCCATAATCCCGTATCACCTCCGTCATTTCCTGCACCGTGGCCCGCGCCAGCCAATCCGCGGCGGACTCGCCGCGCGTCGGGTCCATCCGCATGTCGAGCGGGCCGTCGGCGCGGAAACTGAAACCCCGCTCCGGGTCGTCGAACTGCGGCGACGACACGCCCAGATCCAGCAACACTCCCGACACACGCCCTACCCCGCGCTCGCTCATCGCGTCGCGCAGTGATGCGAAACTTTCATGCACGATCTCGAAGCGCGGATCGGCGATCTGCTGCGCGGTAGCAATGGCGAGCGGGTCCTTGTCGAAGCCGATCAGACGCCCCGATTCGCCCAGCTTTGCCAGCACCGCGCGGCTATGGCCGCCGCGCCCGAACGTGCCATCTATATAGATGCCGTCCGCGCGCGTGACGAGCGCATTCACCGCTTCTTCGAGCAGCACCGTGCGATGCTGCAATTCGTTACTCATCGCAGGCGCCATATGTATTACCTGCGGTCAGAATGTGAAGTTCTTCAGAGACTCGGGCATGCCCTGCGACATCGCCGCCTGTTCCTGCGCGTCGTAGGTTTCCTTGTCCCAGATCTCGAACCGGCTTCCCATTCCCAGCAACATCACTTCTTTTTCCAGCTTCGCCGCCTGGCGAAGCTCGGGCGCGATCAGCACGCGGCCAGCCGTGTCGAGATCGACATCCGCAGCACTGCCGAGAAAAATCCGTTGAAACCATTTGGCTTCCATCGGCAGCGCGACGATCTTGGCGCGAAAGACTTCCCACTCAGGGCGCGGAAACAGCAACAGGCAGCCGTCCGGGTGACGCGTAATGGTCACTCGGCCTTCTGCCTGTCCTTGCAGCGCATCACGATAGCGAGACGGGACGGACATCCGCCCCTTCGCATCGAGTGTCAGCGCTGACGCCCCTTGGAACACTTCACTCCCCTTTTTTCAGGGCGCTGAAAGATGTCGCCCAATTCTGGAAATTTACCGAAGAAAGCGCGTTGGATCACACAAAAATACACTTTCTCACACTGTCTCCCACTTTAGAGTAACCCCCAACACGGGTCAAGGGAGACTCGCGGTTTTTTGACGAATTTTGTTTGCTAGAACAAGGACTTAGCGACGCCTGTTCAGGTGACGCCTAAAAATGGAAAATCGTTATAAATGAATGAACTAACGAAACTTGTGAAGGTGATACGTGAAATGTGCGAGGGAAGAGCGTGGAATAAAAGCGTTCCTGGCGGATGAAAAGCGCGGGAAGACGGAAGATTTGGAGCGAATTTCCAGGGGCGACGCGGGGTGTGCCGCCCACTTCGAACAGTTTTGCTTTAAACCAGATTACACGTGATACGCCGTGCGGGTCATGATCTTCGACGCGGCCCGCATCAGCGCGCGCGCCGGGAACGGCAACTCGACGCCGCCCGCATCCGTTGCGGCCTTGCCGTGCGCGGCTTCATCGATACGCATCTGTTCGACGATCGCGCGCGACTCATGATCGCCTTCTGGAAGCGTGGTCAGATGGCCGTCCAGATGCAGTTCCACCTGCCGCTCCGTTTCCGCCATGAAGCCGAGGCTCACGCGATCGCCAAGGCGGCCGGCTGCGAGACCGATCGCGAGGGCGCCAGCATACCAGAGCGGATTGAGCAGGCTTGGACGCGAATTGAGCGCCTCGAGGCGCTTATACGTCCACGCGAGGTGATCTTCCTCTTCGCGCGCGGCATGCTCGAAGGCCTGCTTGAGCGCCGGCGAGCGCGTCGCCAGTTTTTGCGCCTGGTAAAGCGCCTGCGCGCATACCTCGCCGACGTGATTCACGCGCATCAACCCCGCTGCGTGCGCGCGCTCCTCATCAGTCAGTTCGACTGGCTCCGTCGACGCGGGCGGAACGGGTAGCGGACGCGACATGCGCGACACCCCGGTCATTGAGCGTAAACCCCGATCGAACTCATTAATCAATTCATCAAGCAGCATTCTGGCCTCCACGACGCGGCGTCCGGATCGCTTCGCGCAAACCCTTGTCCACCAAGGTTTTGCGGCCGATGGCAAGAAAAATTCCGAAGTGTTTCCGACAGCCGATTCTGGATTTTAGATCATGTTGCGTAAACGAAACAGCAGCCTGGCTGCCGCCCCGCTTTTTCTTTGTGCGTTTTGGTGTCTTTGCTACATTACGTGGCAACTTCTCGAAGAAGTTACGCAAGGTCGCAACACAGATAAATACCTGCCTTGCTTCAAAATAATTCGCAATTCCTTGGAGATCTTTCGATGAAAAAGTCGCTTCTCGCTCTGGCAGCATTGGGCGCGTTTGCTGGCGTCGCTCATGCTCAGAGCAGCGTGACGTTGTACGGCATTATTGACGAAGGTTTTAACTACACGAACCACGTGCAGACGGCATCTGGCGCTGGCCGCACGAACCAGAGCCTGTACAACCTGTCGAGCGGCGTTCTGCAAGGCAGCCGTTGGGGCCTGCGCGGTACCGAGGATCTGGGCGGTGGCCTGAAAGCGGTCTTCGTGCTGGAAAGCGGCTTCGACGTGAACACCGGCAAGTCTGGTCAGGGCGGCGCGCTGTTCGGCCGTCAGGCTTATGTCGGTCTGTCGAGCCAGTTTGGTACGGTTACGATGGGTCGCCAGTATGACTCCGTGGTCGACTACGTCGGTCCGCTGGAAGCCGGCGACCAGTGGGGCGGCTACATCGCGGCTCACCCGGACGATCTGGACAACTTCAACAACGCAAACCGCGTGAACAACGCAATCAAGTTCACGAGCGCGAACTACGCCGGCCTGACGTTCGGCGGCATGTATAGCCTCGGCGGCGTTGCAGGCGCGACGGGCCGCAACCAGATCTGGTCGTTGGGCGCTGGCTACAACAACGGCCCGCTGGTGTTGGGTGCTGGCTACTTGAACGTCCGCGATCCGAATACCTCGTTCTGGGGCAACGTGCCGAGCAGCGGCGCGAACCCGACGAACAACATCGGCAAGGTTACGGGCGTCCAGGGTAACCCGGTCATCTCGGGCTTCGCTACGGCCAACTCGTACCAGGTCGGCGGCGCAGGTGGTGCGTACACGTTCGGCGCAGCAACGGTCGGCGTGACGTATTCGTTCATCCAGTTCGGCAACCTCGGCTCGGAGAACGTCACGGCTCCGGCTTACCGCGGCTCGGCAACGTTCAACAACGGCGAAATCAACTTCAAGTATCAGTTGACGCCGGCTCTCGTTCTGGGCGCAGCATATGATTACACGCGCCTCGCTTCGTTCAACGGTCATGGCGGCGCGCACTACAACCAGGGCGCACTCGGCGCAGACTACTTCCTGTCGAAGCGCACGGACGTCTACCTGATCGGCGTGTACCAACGCGCTGCGGGTACGGACTCGACGGGCCAGCAAGCAGTTGCTTCGATCAACGGACTGACGCCGTCGAACTCGAACAACCAGTTCACGGCTCGCGTCGGTATCCGTCACAAGTTCTAATAAGTTGTGAAAGCGTAGTTACCCTCGAGGGCGCCTTAGGGCGCCCTTTTTTATTGGTGTGCCCGTCAGCCTGTGAAATAGAAAAGGCCCAACGGGATGAACCGTCAGGCCTTTTCGGGTCTCGTTTGCCGACTGTCACGTCGATCTATCCGCTGGTGAATCCGCTGGTGGTCTCTCTCGCCTGTGCTCTTACCTGAGTGCGATTTTCACGCCCGGCCGTCACGCAATTCGCGACGCAAGATCTTGCCAACATTGCTCTTCGGTAGTTCCTTGCGAAACTCGACGATCCGCGGCCGCTTGTAGCCCGTCAGTTGAGTCTTGCAGTACGCGAAGATGTCGGCGTCGGTGATCGCGTCGTCCTTCTTCACGATGTAAAGCTTCACCGCTTCGCCCGAATGCTCGTCGGGCACGCCCACGGCCGCCACTTCGAACACACCGGGGTGCTTGGCAACCACGTCCTCGATCTCGTTCGGATAGACGTTGAAGCCTGACACCAGAATCATGTCCTTCTTCCGGTCGACGATCTTCACGAAGCCGTCGTCGTTGACGGTCGCGATGTCGCCTGAACGGAAGAAGCCGTCGGACGTCATCACCTTCGCCGTTTCGTCCGGCCGGTTCCAGTAGCCCGCCATCACCTGCGGACCTCGAATGCACAACTCGCCCGCCTGGCCGGGCGGCAGTTCGTTGCCGTCGTCGTCGCGAATCGATACTTCCGTCGACGGCAGCGGCAGACCGATCGTGCCGCTGTATTCAGTGACCGTGGTCGGATTGCAGGTGACGCACGGCGAGGTCTCCGACAAGCCGTAGCCTTCAACGATCGGCGCGTGCGTGCGCTCGTACCAGCGGTTCGCGACGGCTTCCTGCACGGCCATCCCACCGGCGTTCGCGACCAGCAGATTCGAGAAATCGAGCTTTGCGAAATCAGGATGATTGAGCATCGCGTTGTACAGCGTATTCACGGCGGGGAACGTCGTGATTTTGTAGCCGTGCAGCGACTTGATCATGCCGGCGATATCGCGTGGATTTGGAGTCAGCACGCCAAGGCCCCCCGTGCGGATCGTCAACAGACTGCAAACTGTCAGCGCGAACACGTGGTACAGCGGCAGCGCGACAACGGTCACGAACTGGTCGATGTCGCCGCGCTTCTTGCGCGCCGGCTCGACCCACACATGCGACTGCAGCACGTTCGCGACCAGATTGCGGTGCAGGAGCGTTGCGCCCTTCGCTACGCCCGTCGTGCCGCCTGTGTACTGAAGAAACGCGACGTCGTCGGGACTCTGCTTCACGGGCGTGAACTTGCTGCGCGCGCCCGCTGAAATGGCATCGTTGAAGCTGACGTGGCCCAGCAGACTCCACGCGGGCACCATCTTCTTCACGCGACGCACGACGAAATTGACGATCAATCCCTTCGCACCCATCAGATCGCCCATCGACGCGACGACGATATGTTTGATCGACGTATTGCGTACGATCGCCTGCAACGTCACCGCGAAATTCTCGAGCAGGATGATCGCTTCCGCGCCGCTGTCTTTCAGCTGATGCTCAAGCTCGCGCGGCGTGTACAGCGGATTCACGTTCACGACGACGTAACCCGCGCGCAGGATCGCCGCGAGCGCGACGGGGTACTGCAGGACGTTGGGCATCATGATGGCGATACGCGCGCCGCGCGCGATGCCCTTCGACTGGAGCCAACCGGCAAGCCGCGTCGACAGGCTGTCGAGTTCGCCGTACGTGATCTGCTTGCCCATGCAGGCGAATGCCGGCTTTGCGCGATATTCGCGGAAGCTCTCCTCCAGCATCGCAGTGATCGACTCGTATTGCGTCGGATCGATCTCTTTTGGCACGCCGGGCGGATACGACTTCAGCCATAACTCCGAGGCCAAGATTATTCCGAGTGTGAATTCGATAGTCGTCGACATGAGACGTCGTTGCTCGACTGGCCTCCGAAGCGACGGTTGATTTCTCGGCATTATTCTGTCGTCTCCATCCGGCACCCCTTCCGGATCTTCAAGGAGGCGTCATGATGATGCTTACACGCAACGGTGGAATAACTTCTCCACATAGACTGTTTTGCACTGGGCCGCTGGCCTCTCACGTTGAGGGTTTTGCAGCTCAACTTTCGCGCATGGGGTACGCGCCGAACACAGTTCGTACAAAGTGTGACGTAATAGCCGAGTTGAGTCGATGGCTCGAACGGCATCTCATCCCTTTGGCAGAACTCAATGAGGGGCTGCTGAGACAGTTCCAGAGAGCCCGCCGCCACCGGAACAGGGCGCGACGAGGCGATGCGACGACTGGTCAGCAGCTTCTTGCGTATCTGCGTAATCGTGACGACATTGCACCGCCCGCCTGCACTGCAGGTTGATCGAACACCGTCGGCCTGTCTTATTGGCGCCTTTGAAGCATTTCTCTGTACCGAACGTGGCCTGTCACGGTCAACAGTCGTCCACTATCTGACCGTCATCCGGCGCTTCCTGAATGAGCGGTTTGGGTGCAAGGTTCCGCATGTTGACCGGTTGCGGCCGCAAGACATCCACAACTTTCTTCTTCGCGAGATCCAGCGTGTAAGTCGCAGTCACGGCAAGCTAGTCATCACCGCGCTGCGCTCGTTCCTGCGATTCCTGCTGCAGCGTGGCGCTATTCAGACAGACCTGGCTTGCACGCTACCTGGGGTGGCATGCTGGAGACTGTCACATCTGCCCAGGTCGTTGCCTCCCGATCAGGTCGAACTATTACTCGCCTGCTGCGATCGAAGCACACCTGCCGGCGAGCGCGACTATGCGATCTTGCTGCTCCTGGCCCGACTCGGGTTGCGGGGTGGAGAGGTGCTGGCCATGACGTTGGACGATCTGGACTGGGAGCACGGCGAGATCGTGGTTCGAGGCAAAGGTCAGCGACTGGAACGCTTGCCAATGCCCTCTGATGTCGGCGCGGCATTGGCGAGCTATCTTTGTGACGTCCGTCCGGCGTGTGCGACGCGTCGGGTGTTCATTCGGATGAAGGCTCCGCACCAGGGGCTTGCCGTTGCCGCGATTTGCTGCATTGTTCGGCGCGCCCTTGGCCGGGCCGGTCTGGACCCTGAGTTCAAAGGGGCTCACCTGTTACGCCATTCGCTCGCCACCAATCTGCTTCGCCGCGGCGCGACGCTGGGTGAGATTGGTCAACTGCTGCGTCACCGACAGCCGACAACTACGCAGATCTACGCCAAAGTTGACATCGCGGCGCTGCGTGATATTGCGCTGCCGTGGCCCGGAGGTGCGTCATGAGCAAGCTGCAGGTCGCACTCGATGAGTACCTCGCAGTCCGTCGCGCCCTCGGGTTCAAGTTGCGCCTGGCAGGCCGACTGCTGCAACGCTTTGTCGACTTCGCTGCTCGCGAAGGTGCAGAATACATCACCACCGAGCTCGCACTGGCATGGGCGATGGAGCCGGCCACCGCGCAACCCGCCCAGTGGGCGAACCGCCTCGGCATGTTGCGTCGTTTCGCACAGTATTGCAGCGCGAACGATCCGCGCAACGCCGTGCCGCCGGCAGACCTGCTTCCTCACCGGTACCATCGTCCAGCTCCATACCTTTACCGCGACGATGAGATCAAGCGGTTGCTTGCTGCTGCCCGCCGCCTTCCGTATGTCACTGGTCTGAGGCCTATTACATTCTTCACGCTATTCGGTCTTTACGTCGCCACGGGGCTACGGGTCAACGAGGCCTTGCATCTCGATCGCAACGACGTCGATCTGGTCAACGGAGTGTTGACGATCCGTGGCGCGAAGTTTGGCAAGATGCGCTATGTACCGGTCCACGTTTCCACACAACGAGCATTACGGCGCTACGCAGTCCTGCGGGATCGTCTGTGCAGCGATCTCGAAACGCCGAGCTTCTTTGTCTCGGAGCGCGGAACCCGTTTAACAGAATGGTGCGTGCGATGGACCTTTGTAAAGCTATCGCATGAGATCGGCCTTCGCGGTGACGACGACTCCCGAGGGCCTCGTCTGCACGATCTTCGTCACCGGCTGGCCACTCGCACGCTCCTCAACTGGTATCGACGCGGTGTCGATGTCGAGCGTCACCTGCCGTTGCTGTCGGCCTACCTCGGGCACGCGCATATCACCGACACGTACTGGTATTTGACTGCGACGCCCGAGCTGCTGCGCTATGCGCTGCGATACGTGGAACGCTCCAGAGAAGGACTACGACCATGAATACTATCAGCACGCTCCCCGCACTTCTGCAGGCGTTCTTCATGGATCGGCTCATGCAGCAGCGTCAGGCGAGCTCCTACACCGTCGCGAGCTATCGGGACACCTTTCGCCTGCTTCTCCAGTACGCGCAAAGACGCCTCGGCAAGGCGCCTTCGAATCTGACGGTATCAGAACTCGACACGCCGCTTCTGGGCGCGTTCCTCGATTACCTGGAGCACGAACGCAAGAACAGCGCCCGCAGTCGCAACGTGCGTCTCGCTGCAATCCATTCCTTCTTCCGCTACGTGGCGTTGCACGCCCCGGAGCATAGCGCGGTGGCGCAGCGCGTCCTGGCCATGCCGAGCAAGCGCTATACGCGCAGCCCGATCGCTTATCTGACGCAGGTTGAGGTCGATGCGCTGCTTGCCGCTCCCGACCTCACGACATGGTCTGGTCGCCGTGATCGTGCGCTTCTGACGTTGGCCGTCCAGACCGGCCTGCGTGCCGCGGAGCTTATCGGGATGCGCTGCGAAGACGTTTTGCTTGGCGCCGGCGCACACGTACGATGCGAAGGCAAGGGTCGCAAATGCCGTTGCACGCCATTGGGTAAAGACACCGTTCTGGTGTTGCGCAGTTGGTTGCGTGAGCGACAAGGACAGCCTCTTGAGCCTCTTTTCCCGACTACGCGCGGAACCGCGTTAAGCCATGATGCCCTGCAATACATGCTGGACAAGCATCTCCGTATCGCTTGCCAGCACTGTCCATCGCTCGTGCATAAGCGCGTGACTCCGCATGTATTGAGGCACACCCTGGCCATGGATCTGCTTCATCACGGCGCTGAGCAGACCGTGATCGCACTCTGGTTGGGGCACGAATCGACCGAAACAACAGCCATTTATCTGCATGCAGACATGCAACTCAAGGAGCGCGCACTTGCTAAAACGTCTAACAGGAAAGTCCCGGCATCCCGATACCGACCTGATGATCGGCTCATGCAATTTCTGAAGAACCTCTAATAATTCCGAGTACCGGTACTGCCTCTTCGCAGCGCAGTGCCGGCAATCCCGCATCTAGTGAGATTACACTCGGAATAATCTTGGCCTCGGAGTTATGCCGCTAATTCCGCTTGCGGAATTAGAGGCAGACTTTTTCCATACGGCGTCTCCTCCGTGATTTTCGAATGGTCGTGCTAAAACCCGCATCGTAGCATGCGTACACGCGTCGATATTCGGGATAAGCCCCCAGTTAGACGCCGCACTCGAAAGCGCGAACCGGGGCGCGAAGGCGCAGCGGTTGCGTCCACTGCGCGTGCGAAAAGCGACTCAGGCTCGTTCGACCTCGACGAGACAGTCGTAGAAAGTGGCGGAGCCGCCGAGGTCGGTCAGCGCCTGGCTCGTGACCTGGTTGGCGTTGCGGCCGTCCGGCGCGAGCTTTTTCCACCAGATCGACAAGCCGACGACGAGCCCGGCGCGTGCCCTGTCGGTCACGCGGGCGCGTGCCTGCATCGAGCCGCGATCGTTGAAGATGCGGACCTGATCGCCGTCGTTGATGCCGCGTTCGCTTGCGTCGTCGGGATGGATATCGAGGTGCGGCTCGCCTTCCGTCGCACGCAGGCTTTCGACGTTCACGAACGTGCTGTTGAGGAAATTGCGCGCGGGCGGAGAGATCATCGCGAGCGGATAACGGGCCGCGAGCTCAGGCGAACCGTCGGCCGACTCATAAGGCGGCAGATAATCCGGCACCGGTTCGAGGCCCGCTTGTGTGAGACGCTCGCTATAGAACTCGCATTTGCCCGATGGCGTGCGAAAGCCGCCGTTCGCGAACGGCGCATCGGGGACATTCAGCTTTGCCCAGCCATCGCGCTTGAGCGTCTCCCAACTGCAGCCTTCCAGCAGCGGATCATCCCAACGAAACGCCGACGACGCTACCGACTCATCGCCTTCATACAGCGCCGGCTCGTCAAGGCCCATCGCGCGCGCGATGCCGCGGAAGATTTCCGTGTTCGGACGCGCGTCACCGACAGGCGCGATCGCGGGCAAGTTGACCATCACGTGCGTGTGGCCGTACGACTTGTGGACATCGAGATGCTCGAGCTGCGTCGTAGCGGGCAGCAGCAGATCGGCGTAGTCGGCCGTGTCGGTCTGGAAGTGCTCGAGCACAATCGTGAACAGATCTTCGCGCGCAAAGCCGGAGGCGACGCGCTCGGAGTCCGGCGCCACCGCGACGGGGTTCGAGTTGTACACGACGATCGCTTCGACCTTCGGCCCGAATGCGGCGTCACCCGGATGGCACAGCGCGTCGCCGATCGCGTTCATATTCACGACGCGCGGCTGTTTCGAAGGCCAGCCCGGCATCAGGTCGGGCCGCGACAACGCATGCGAATCGACAGGTGCCCAGCCCGACGACGACAGTAGCGCACCGCCCGCGCGCTCGCGCCAGGCGCCCGTCAGCGACGGCAGGCAGGCGATCGCACGAACGGCGTTGCCACCGCCGCGTACGCGCTGCATGCCGTAGTTCAGGCGAATCGCCGACTTTTTCGTGCCGCCATAGAGACGCGCGAGATCCACGACCACCTGCTCGTCGATTCCACAGATTTCAGCGACGCGCGCAGGCGGATAGTCGAGCGCGCGTGCTTTCAGTTGATCGAAACCAAGCGTGTGATCGGCAATGTAAGCGTGATCGAGCATGTCTTCCGCGATCAGCACATGCATCATGCCGAGCGCGAGCGCGCCGTCGGTGCCCGGCTTCAGTGCGATGTGTTGATGGCATTTTTCAGCAGTGAGCGAGCGGTACGGATCGATTGCGATCAGGCGCGCGCCGTTGCGCTTCGCCTCCTGCGCACGCGTCCAGAAGTGCAGATTCGACGCGATCGGGTTTGCTCCCCAGATCAGAATCACCTCGCTCTCGGAGAAAAACTCCGTGAGCATCCCGAGGCTTGCGCCGTATGTGTATTTGAGGCCCGCCGCGCCAGCCGCTGCGCAAATGGTTCGGTCCAGTTGCGATGCGCCGAGCTTATGGAAAAACCGCTGCGCGATGCTGTCGCCCTGCACGAAACCCATCGTGCCGGCGTAGCTGTACGGCACGATCGCTTCCGGCGCGCGGCCCGCGATTTCCAACAGACGCTCGCCCGCGAGGCGCAGCGCTTCGTCCCAACTGATTGGCTCGAAGCGCCCTTCGCCTTTTCGACCGATCCGCCGCATCGGCGTCGTCAGCCGGCGGGGATGATGCACACGATCCGCATAACGGCTGACCTTCGTGCACAGAACGCCTTGCGTCGGCGGGTGATCTGGTTCGCCGACAACCTTGATCGCGCGGCCGTTGTCGACGGTCACGCGCATCGCGCAGGTATCGGGGCAATCGTGCGGACAGACGGCACGGGCGAATTCAGCGGGAGCGTTCATGTTTGTATCGAGGGACTGCGCGGATGAAGGTGTTGATTTTATTACGTTCCAGCGTCCGCATCTGACACATGGTCGTCAAAAATAGGGATGGGCGTAGAATCGATTTTGATCTTCTCCGGAATCGACTGTCCGGATCAAACTGCATACAGCCAGACACTCAATCCATCATGAAACTGCTTCCTGAAATCCAAGCCGCTCGCGGCGAAATTCAGACTCTCCGACGAACAATCCACGCCCATCCGGAATTGCGATATGAAGAGACGCAGACAGCGTCACTCGTCGCCAAGACATTGGCTGGATGGGGTATCGAGGTGCATGAAGGCATCGGAAAAACCGGCGTGGTTGGCGTGCTCAAGCGCGGGACGGGGACGAAGTCGATCGGCTTGCGCGCTGATATGGACGCCTTGCCTATCCAGGAATTGAATACCTTCGATCACCGCTCGAAAAACGAAGGGAAGATGCATGCGTGCGGTCACGATGGACATACCGCAATGCTGCTCGGCGCGGCGCGCCATCTCGCCAGGCACGGTGATTTCGACGGCACGATTGTCTTCATCTTTCAACCGGCCGAAGAAGGCGGCGCCGGCGCGCAGGCGATGATCGATGACGGGCTATTCACGCGGTTCCCAGTCGATGCCGTATTCGGCATCCATAACTGGCCGGGCATGCCGGCGGGACATTTCGGCGTCACCGAAGGTCCGATCATGGCGTCGAGTAACGAATTCCGCATTGAAATCACAGGCGTGGGCTCGCATGCGGCTTTGCCGCATAACGGACGTGATCCCGTGTTCACGGCCGTGCAAATCGCGAATGGCCTGCAAAGCGTGATCACGCGCAACAAGAAACCGCTCGATACCGCCGTTCTGTCGATCACCCAGATTCATGCCGGCGATGCCGTCAACGTCGTGCCGGATTCCGCGTGGCTTGCGGGGACCGTTCGGACTTTCACGACGGAGACGCTCGATCTGATCGAATCGCGGATGCGGAAGATCGTGCAAAGCACGGCTGAAGCCTACGAGTGTTCGGTCGAGATGACCTTCCATCGCAACTATCCGCCGACGATCAATAGCGGGAAGGAAGCGCGGTTCGCTGCGGCGGTGATGAAGGAAGTCGTCGGTGAGGAGAAGGTTGACGATACCGTCGAACCAACGATGGGCGCAGAAGACTTTTCGTTCATGCTGCTGGCGAAACCTGGGTGTTATGCGTTTCTTGGAAACGGCAACGGTGGACATCGCGAGGCCGGGCATGGCGCCGGTCCCTGCATGCTGCACAATGCGAGCTACGATTTCAACGATGAGCTGCTGCCGGTTGGGGCCACGTACTGGGTGCGGTTGGCGCAGCGGTTTCTGGCGGAGGCGTGAACAGAGCTTAGGACCCGAGAGTTCAGAACGCAGGATATGCAAGCGGGCGCGTTTGCTGTTTCGCTGAGGGTCGCCGGTACGTGAACGGTTAAGTGGCCACGAGTTGGCGAAGCTGACGTCGCCCAGCCGAGTGACGGTTGGACGGCCGACTGCCGCTGGGAATGGTGGGGATAGACTTGCTTAGGCCGTTGCGGCTTGGCACGGCCGCTGACGCGACCTCAAAACGTGCGCTACAAACGCCAAGACCCCGCTTTTGAGGGCGGGGTCTTGGTCTTGGGTGAGGAGCCTGACGATTACCTACTTTCACACGGGCAATCCGCACTATCATCGGCGTGGAGTCGTTTCACGGTCCTGTTCGGGATGGGAAGGGGTGGTACCGACTCGCTATGGTCATCAGGCATGACGGGTTGCTGCGTCGCATCTGGGGTGCGCCACAGCCAATCTGGAAGAAGCGTAAAGAGGGGGTTGTGTTGTTTCTGGCACAACACCGATCTCAACCTGTGTGTCCTGCTCACCCCGTTGGGGTAAGACACACCTGTTATAGGATCAAGCCTTACGGGCAATTAGTATCAGTTAGCTTAACGCATTACTGCGCTTCCACACCTGACCTATCAACGTCCTGGTCTTGAACGACCCTTCAAGGGGCTCGAAGCCCCGGGGATATCTCATCTCAAGGCGAGTTTCCCGCTTAGATGCTTTCAGCGGTTATCTCTTCCGAACATAGCTACCCGGCGATGCCACTGGCGTGACAACCGGTACACCAGAGGTTCGTCCACTCCGGTCCTCTCGTACTAGGAGCAGCCCCCTTCAAATATCCAGCGCCCACGGCAGATAGGGACCAAACTGTCTCACGACGTTTTAAACCCAGCTCACGTACCTCTTTAAATGGCGAACAGCCATACCCTTGGGACCGGCTACAGCCCCAGGATGAGATGAGCCGACATCGAGGTGCCAAACACCGCCGTCGATATGAACTCTTGGGCGGTATCAGCCTGTTATCCCCAGAGTACCTTTTATCCGTTGAGCGATGGCCCTTCCATACAGAACCACCGGATCACTATGACCTGCTTTCGCACCTGCTCGACTTGTCGGTCTCGCAGTTAAGCACGCTTATGCCATTGCACTATCAGCACGATTTCCGACCGTACCTAGCGTACCTTCGTACTCCTCCGTTACACTTTGGGAGGAGACCGCCCCAGTCAAACTGCCCACCATGCACTGTCCCCGACCCGGATCACGGGCCAAGGTTAGAACCTCAAACAAACCAGGGTGGTATTTCAAGGACGGCTCCACTGAGACTGGCGTCCCAGCTTCATAGCCTCCCACCTATCCTACACAGATCGGTTCAAAGTCCAATGCAAAGCTACAGTAAAGGTTCATGGGGTCTTTCCGTCTAGCCGCGGGGAGATTGCATCATCACAAACACTTCAACTTCGCTGAGTCTCGGGAGGAGACAGTGTGGCCATCGTTACGCCATTCGTGCAGGTCGGAACTTACCCGACAAGGAATTTCGCTACCTTAGGACCGTTATAGTTACGGCCGCCGTTTACCGGGACTTCAATCAAGAGCTTGCACCCCATCATTTAATCTTCCGGCACCGGGCAGGCGTCACACCCTATACGTCCACTTTCGTGTTTGCAGAGTGCTGTGTTTTTATTAAACAGTCGCAGCCACCAGTTTATTGCAACCCCTTCACCCTTTGCCCGCAGGGGCATCAAGCTACAGGGGCGTACCTTATCCCGAAGTTACGGTACCAATTTGCCGAGTTCCTTCTCCCGAGTTCTCTCAAGCGCCTTAGAATACTCATCTCGCCCACCTGTGTCGGTTTGCGGTACGGTCAATGTGAAACTGAAGCTTAGAGGCTTTTCCTGGAACCCCTTCCGATTGCTTCGCTCCCGAAGGAGCTCGCGCCACGCCCTTGAATTCCGTGCCCGGATTTGCCAGAGCACCTTCTCCAACGCAGCGACCGGGACTTCCAACACCCGGACAACCTTCCGCGATCCGTCCCCCCATCGCATTTCACACTGGTGCAGGAATATTGACCTGCTTCCCATCAGCTACGCATTTCTGCCTCGCCTTAGGGGCCGACTCACCCTACGCCGATGAACGTTGCGTAGGAAACCTTGGGCTTACGGCGAGGGGGCCTTTCACCCCCTTTATCGCTACTCATGTCAGCATTCGCACTTCCGATACCTCCAGCACACTTTCCAGTGCACCTTCGCAGGCTTACGGAACGCTCTCCTACCATGCACATAAATGTGCATCCGCAGCTTCGGTATATGACTTAGCCCCGTTACATCTTCCGCGCAGGACGACTCGATCAGTGAGCTATTACGCTTTCTTTAAAGGATGGCTGCTTCTAAGCCAACCTCCTGACTGTTTTAGCCTTCCCACTTCGTTTCCCACTTAGTCATATTTGGGGACCTTAGCTGGCGGTCTGGGTTGTTTCCCTCTTGACACCGGACGTTAGCACCCGATGTCTGTCTCCCGTGATTGCACTCTTCGGTATTCGGAGTTTGCTATGGCGAAGTAATCCGCAATGGACCCTTCAACCATGACAGTGCTCTACCCCCGAAGGTGATACACGAGGCACTACCTAAATAGTTTTCGGAGAGAACCAGCTATTTCCAGGTTTGTTTAGCCTTTCACCCCTATCCACAGCTCATCCCCTAACTTTTCAACGTTAGTGGGTTCGGACCTCCAGTACGTGTTACCGCACCTTCATCCTGGCCATGGATAGATCACCTGGTTTCGGGTCTACACCCAGCGACTGAATCGCCCTGTTCGGACTCGCTTTCGCTACGCCTGCCCTAATCGGTTAAGCTCGCCACTGAATGTAAGTCGCTGACCCATTATACAAAAGGTACGCCGTCACCCCTTGCGAGGCTCCGACTGTTTGTATGCATGCGGTTTCAGGATCTATTTCACTCCCCTCCCGGGGTTCTTTTCGCCTTTCCCTCACGGTACTGGTTCACTATCGGTCGATCACGAGTATTTAGCCTTGGAGGATGGTCCCCCCATCTTCAGACAGGATTTCACGTGTCCCGCCCTACTTGTCGTACACCTAGTTCTTCCTCGCTGTTTTCGCCTACGGGGCTATCACCCACTATGGCCGCACTTTCCAGAGCGTTTGGCTAACAGCAAAGATAAAGAGTACAGGCTGGTCCCATTTCGCTCGCCACTACTTTGGGAATCTCGGTTGATTTCTTTTCCTGCGGTTACTTAGATGTTTCAGTTCACCGCGTTCGCTTCACGTAGCCTATGTATTCAGCTACGGATACTCCATTCGGAGTGGGTTTCCCCATTCGGACATCTTCGGATCATTGCTCGTTTGCCAGCTCCCCGAAGCTTTTCGCAGGCTACCGCGTCCTTCATCGCCTGTGATCGCCAAGGCATCCACCACATGCACTTGTTCGCTTGACCCTATAACGGGTGTGTCTCTCCGTGTTGCCACGTCAGACCCACTCGCTACAGGTTGAGTTTTAGCGTTGTGCCGTATTCCAAGGCTGTCTTTCGACAACCCTTAAAAATACATTGATACAATCACAACCCTGATTCACCTACTCACGCGCCCATCTCTAAGCACGCTTTCGCGAATCTCTTTACTACTTCTTCCTGATTGTTAAAGAACGACAGCCGATATCGAACTGCAATACCGCATCTGACTGGCTCAATTGCCAATGCGAAGTCTTCTGCGTTCTGCAGAACACTGTGCATTGGGAATTGGTGGAGGATGACGGGATCGAACCGACGACCCCCTGCTTGCAAAGCAGGTGCTCTCCCAGCTGAGCTAATCCCCCAGTCATACAGTACACAGGAGAATCTTCAGTCAGCCACCGCAGACAAGACGCTGGTGGGTCTGGATGGATTCGAACCATCGACCCCCGCCTTATCAAGACGGTGCTCTAACCGACTGAGCTACAGACCCCTGAGCCTGTCTTCAATTAACAGCCGACAAGTGTGAGCGCTCAACTTTGAGACGCGAAGCTCTGGAAAGGAGGTGATCCAGCCGCACCTTCCGATACGGCTACCTTGTTACGACTTCACCCCAGTCATGAATCCTACCGTGGTGACCGTCCTCCTTGCGGTTAGACTAGCCACTTCTGGTAAAACCCACTCCCATGGTGTGACGGGCGGTGTGTACAAGACCCGGGAACGTATTCACCGCGGCATGCTGATCCGCGATTACTAGCGATTCCAGCTTCACGCAGTCGAGTTGCAGACTGCGATCCGGACTACGATCGGTTTTCTGGGATTGGCTCCACCTCGCGGCTTGGCAACCCTCTGTTCCGACCATTGTATGACGTGTGAAGCCCTACCCATAAGGGCCATGAGGACTTGACGTCATCCCCACCTTCCTCCGGTTTGTCACCGGCAGTCTCCCTAGAGTGCTCTTGCGTAGCAACTAGGGACAAGGGTTGCGCTCGTTGCGGGACTTAACCCAACATCTCACGACACGAGCTGACGACAGCCATGCAGCACCTGTGTTACGGCTCCCTTTCGGGCACCCCCACCTCTCGGCAAGGTTCCGTACATGTCAAGGGTAGGTAAGGTTTTTCGCGTTGCATCGAATTAATCCACATCATCCACCGCTTGTGCGGGTCCCCGTCAATTCCTTTGAGTTTTAATCTTGCGACCGTACTCCCCAGGCGGTCAACTTCACGCGTTAGCTTCGTTACCAAGTCAATGAAGACCCGACAACTAGTTGACATCGTTTAGGGCGTGGACTACCAGGGTATCTAATCCTGTTTGCTCCCCACGCTTTCGTGCATGAGCGTCAGTATTGGCCCAGGGGGCTGCCTTCGCCATCGGTATTCCTCCACATCTCTACGCATTTCACTGCTACACGTGGAATTCTACCCCCCTCTGCCATACTCTAGCCCGCCAGTCACCAATGCAGTTCCCAGGTTAAGCCCGGGGATTTCACATCGGTCTTAGCGAACCGCCTGCGCACGCTTTACGCCCAGTAATTCCGATTAACGCTCGCACCCTACGTATTACCGCGGCTGCTGGCACGTAGTTAGCCGGTGCTTATTCTTCCGGTACCGTCATCCTCCCCAGGTATTAACCAGGAAGTTTTCTTTCCGGACAAAAGTGCTTTACAACCCGAAGGCCTTCTTCACACACGCGGCATTGCTGGATCAGGGTTGCCCCCATTGTCCAAAATTCCCCACTGCTGCCTCCCGTAGGAGTCTGGGCCGTGTCTCAGTCCCAGTGTGGCTGGTCGTCCTCTCAGACCAGCTACAGATCGTCGCCTTGGTAGGCCTTTACCCCACCAACTAGCTAATCTGCCATCGGCCGCCCCTTGAGCGCGAGGCCTTTCGGTCCCCCGCTTTCATCCAGAGATCGTATGCGGTATTAATCCGGCTTTCGCCGGGCTATCCCCCACTCCAGGACACGTTCCGATGTATTACTCACCCGTTCGCCACTCGCCGCCAGGGTTGCCCCCGCGCTGCCGTTCGACTTGCATGTGTAAGGCATGCCGCCAGCGTTCAATCTGAGCCAGGATCAAACTCTTCAGTTCAAACCTGTTACTGTTTTTCGGTTGTTTTACCAACCGGTCGCTCACTCAAAATCACTGACGAAAGATCTGATTACTCAAACCTTCCTCAATTACTTCCGTGTGAGACTCGATTACTTTCGCTATTCGGTGACCCGAAGATCACCGCGCGCCGCCATCGAGCACCCACACTTATCGGCTGTTGATTGTTAAAGAACATTCGCGGGAAGCGCCTTGCTTTCACCACGTTGCTGCGTCAGCAGCAGAGAAACGAGATTATGAAGAACCTTTTTCGTTTCGTCAACCGGTTTTTTTAACTTCCCAACCTGTCGACTCCACCGGAAAGCCCCGTCAATGCTGGCTCTCCCGCCTTCCTCGTTTCCTTCGCGCCGCGTTGGCCGCAGCGCGAAAGACCGGAATTCTAGACACTTGCCTGCGTGGTTGCAAGCGGTTTTTTGAGCAATTCGATCAACGGTGTTTAAAGACGGGTTTTCGCTTCTCGACAAAAGCGGCCATCCCTTCTTTCTGGTCTTCCGTTGCGAACAGCGAATGGAACAATCGACGCTCGAAATGCACCCCTTCAGCCAATGTCGTCTCGTAAGCGCGGTTGACCGACTCCTTCACCATCATCACCGCCGGCATCGGAAACTCGGCGATGGTCGCAGCCGCAGTGATTGCCTCGTCGATCAGATTTGCCGCCGGGATCACACGCGACACCAGTCCGGAGCGCTCCGCCTCGGCGGCATCCATGAATCGCGCGGTCAAGCACATATCCATCGCCTTGGCCTTCGACACCGCGCGTGGCAACCGCTGCGTACCGCCGGCTCCAGGCATGACGCCTAGCTTGATCTCCGGCTGACCGAATTTCGCCGTGTCAGCGGCAAGAATGATGTCGCACATCATCGCGAGCTCGCAGCCACCGCCGAGCGCGAAACCGGCAACGGCAGCAATGATCGGCTTGCGAACTGATCGGACAGCTTCCCAGTTCCGCGTGATGTAGTCGCCCTTATATACATCCATATAAGAGTATGTCGACATCATTCCGATGTCCGCGCCCGCCGCAAACGCTTTCTCGCTTCCGGTAATAACAATGGCGCCGATGCCCTCATCCGAATCGAACGCGCGCAGCGCTTCGCCCAGTTCATCCATTAACGCGTCATTCAGCGCGTTAAGCGCTTTCGGACGGTTCAATGTAATCAGACCGACGCGGCCACGTGTCTCAACCAGAATGTTCTCGAAGCCCATGCACTCCTCCTAAGTGTTTACCAGCAGGCGCAAGAGGCTCGCGCCGCATCCCAATAATGCTAACATTCACCAACCAACCGGTCGGTCAATAAATCGACAAGGTTTCTTCTAACGTTCAGTCAGCATCTTGCCCGCCATGACCCACCCACTCTTTACGAAGCACGAAGACACGCTGCAGAAAGCCCTTGCCGCCATTGAAACCCGCGGCTACTGGAGCCCATTCTCTGAAATGCCGAGTCCCAAAGTGTACGGGGAAACCGCTAACGCGGACGGCGAATCGGCGTTCAAGGCTCTTCTGAACAAAAAGTTCGAACTCGACCAGCCGAGCACGGGCGAGATCACAGCAGCAGAACAATCGCCTTTCGGTTTCCCGCTCGGAATCCGCTACCCCAAATCCGATCCGGACGCGCTGATTGCAGCTGCGGCCAAAGCCCAACGGAAATGGCGCGAAGCCGGCCCTAAAGCCTGGATCGGCGTGAGCCTCGAGATTCTTACGCGGATCAATCGGCTGAGCTTCGAGATCGGCTACAGCGTGATGCACACGACTGGCCAGGCATTCATGATGGCTTTTCAGGCGGGCGGTCCGCATGCGCAGGATCGCGCGCTCGAAGCCGTCACCTATGCGTGGGACCAGTTGCGCCGAATTCCCGCCGACGCACATTGGGAAAAGCCGCAGGGTAAGAATCCGCCGCTCGCGATGCAGAAGCGCTTCAACATCGTGCCGCGCGGCACGGGTCTCGTCCTCGGGTGCTGCACGTTCCCGACGTGGAATGGTTACCCCGGCCTGTTCGCAGACCTGGCAACCGGCAACACTGTCATCGTCAAGCCGCATCCGGGCGCGATCCTGCCGCTCGCGATCACCGTGCGCGTCGCCCGCGACGTGCTGCGTGAAGCCGGTTTCGATCCGAACGTCGTGACCTTGCTCGCGACCGAACCGAACGACGGCGAACTCGTTCAGAACCTCGCGAAGCGCCCGGAAATCAAGCTGATCGACTTCACGGGCAGCACGCAAAACGGCACTTGGCTGGAGCGCAACGCACACCAGGCGCAAGTGTTCACCGAAAAGGCCGGCGTGAACCAGATCGTGATCGACTCCATCGACGACATCAAAGCCGCCGCGCGCAACATCGCGTTCTCGCTGGCACTGTACTCGGGCCAGATGTGCACTGCGCCGCAAAACATCTATGTGCCGCGCGACGGCATTCGCACGGCCGAAGGCACGATCCCCTTCCAGGCCGTTGCCGACGCAATTGCCGGTGCTGTCCAGAAGCTCGGCTCGGACCCGGCTCGCGCTGTAGAACTGCTGGGCGCGATCCAGAACGAAGCCATCGAGCAACGTATCGACGAAGCCCGCAAGCTGGGACACGTTCTCGCGGACAGCCAGTCGCTCGAGCATCCGACGTTCGCGGGCGCCCGCGTACGTACCCCACTGGTGCTGCAACTCGATGCCGCGACGGACGAAGCGAAGTTCACGAAAGAATGGTTCGGCCCGATCTCCTTCGTGATCGCGACAGACTCGACCGCGCAATCGCTCGAACTTGCCGGCCGCATCGCCGCCGAACATGGCGCGCTCACCCTCTCCGTCTATAGCACGGACGACACGGTGATCGAGGCGGCCACGGAAGCCTCGATTCTTGGCGGCGTCGCGCTCTCTATCAATCTGACGGGCGGCGTTTTCGTCAATCAGTCGGCAGCGTTCTCGGACTTCCACGGCACGGGCGCCAACCCCGCTGCGAATGCCGCGCTCGCCGACGCTGCCTTCGTCGCGAATCGCTTCCGCGTTGTTCAAAGCCGGGTTCATGTTGAACCGAAGGCCGTTGCCGCGTAAGTCGGCCGAACGACATAGGACGTTTGACCGGCGTTTTGGCCTATAACTTCAGGCCGACTTAAGCCGCGCCGGACGTCGAACTAACATGCAGTTCAAGGGCCGGCGCGCTTGCCGGTCCGCTCTCTTGCAGGAACCCCGATATGACCGACGCATTTATCTGTGACGCGATTCGCACGCCCTTCGGCCGCTACGGCGGCGCGTTGAAAGACGTCCGTCCCGATAACCTGGGCGCCGTCCCGATCAAGGCGCTGATCGAACGGAATCCCGGCGTAAATTGGCGAGCGCTCGACGACGTGATCTACGGCTGCGCCAATCAGGCGGGGGAAGACAACCGGAACGTGGCACGCATGTCGGCGCTGCTTGCTGGCTTGCCGACGGACGCGCCCGGCGCCACGCTCAACCGGCTGTGCGGATCGGGCATGGATGCAGTCGGCACGGCAGCCCGCGCGATCAAGGCTGGCGAGGCAAACCTGATGATTGCGGGCGGCGTCGAAAGCATGACGCGAGCGCCGTTCGTGATGGGCAAGGCAAGCTCGGCGTTCTCGCGGCAATCGGAGATTCACGACACGACCATCGGCTGGCGTTTCATCAACGCACAGATGAAGCGCGAATACGGCGTCGATTCGATGCCCGAGACAGCAGAAAACGTCGCCGTCGACTTCAATATCAGCCGCGCCGACCAGGACGCGTTTGCAATGCGCAGTCAGGAGAAGGCGGCCCGCGCACAACGCGACGGCACGCTCGCGCACGAAATCGTGCCCGTCGAAATTCCGCAGAAGAAGGGCGAGCCAATCCGCGTGGCGCTCGATGAGCATCCGCGTGAGACGTCGCTCGAAGCACTCGGCAAACTGAAGGGCGTCGTGCGGCCGGATGGCTCGGTGACGGCGGGTAACGCATCTGGCGTCAACGACGGTGCGTGCGCACTTCTTATTGCCAGTGAGGCAGCGGCCGAACAATACGGCTTGCGGCGCCGTGCCCGCGTGATCGGCATGGCAACGGCAGGCGTCGAGCCGCGCATCATGGGCATTGGGCCGGCGCCCGCCACGCAAAAGCTGCTGAAGCAACTCAACATGACGCTCGACCAGTTCGACGTGATCGAACTCAACGAAGCGTTTGCGTCTCAAGGTCTGGCCGTTCTACGTCAGCTCGGTTTGCGCGACGACGATCCGCGCGTCAATCCCAACGGCGGCGCGATCGCGCTGGGGCATCCGCTCGGTGCGTCCGGCGCACGCCTGATTACGACGGCGCTGTACCAGCTCGAGCGCACCAACGGACGTTACGCGCTGTGCACGATGTGTATCGGCGTCGGGCAAGGCATCGCCCTTGCCATCGAGCGCGTCTGAGCGCGCCGACTGCCCACACCGTATGGAGACGAGGAGACAAGCAATGACCTATGAAGCGATCGGCGTAGACATCGACGCCGCCACGCGCGTCGCGACCGTGACGCTAAACCGCCCCGACAAGCTGAACAGCTTTACGCGCGCCATGCATCAGGAACTGAGCGCAGCGCTCGACGAAGTCGAGGCCGCCGGCACGCGCGGGCTCATACTCACGGGCGCCGGCCGCGGCTTCTGCGCCGGCCAGGATCTGGCCGATCTGGATTTCACGCCAGGTGCCATGACGGATCTCGGCGACCTGATCGATAAACACTTCAATCCGTTGATTCGACGTCTGCAAGCCCTTCCGCTGCCCGTCATCGCCGCCGTCAATGGCACGGCGGCAGGCGCAGGCGCGAATCTCGCGCTCGCCTGCGACCTCGTGCTGGCCGCACGTTCGGCGAGCTTCATCCAGGCCTTCGTGAAGATTGGGCTCGTGCCGGATTCCGGCGGCACGTGGTTCCTGCCGCAACGCGTGGGCATGGCTCGCGCGTTGGGACTCGCGATCACGGGCGACAAGCTCAGCGCCGACAAGGCGGAAAGCTGGGGCCTTATCTGGAAGGCCGTGGACGATGCCGAATTGCAGAGCACGGCAACCCAGCTCGCCGCGCAACTCGCGCAGCAGCCCACGCGCGCGATCGCGGCCATCAAGCAGGCGATGCGGTCGAGCGCCACGCAAACGCTCGATCAGCAACTCGATCTCGAACGCGACATGCAGCGCGAACTCGGCGCATCGCATGACTACGCGGAAGGGGTCCGTGCGTTCATCGAAAAACGCGCGCCGCGCTTCGAGGGCCGCTGACATGTCCACGCAACCCAACCTGAGCAACGCGATGACGCCCGACGAACTCGCCCGCGCGACTGCCGAAGCCATGTATGCGATCGACGCCTGCAGCAAGGCGCTCGGCATCGACATTCTCGAAGTGCGCGCTGGCTACGCGCGCCTTCGGATGAGCGTGAGGCCGGACTTCCTGAATGGCCATCAGATCTGTCACGGCGGTCTGATGTTCACGCTGGCCGATTCGGCGTTCGCGTTCGCCTGCAACTCGTACAACATCAACACCGTCGCGGCGGGCTGCTCGATCGAGTTTCTGCGCCCTGTGCACGGCGGCGACATCCTCACGGCAGAAGCTGTCGAGCAGACATTGAGCGGTCGCAACGGCATCTACGACATTCGCGTCACGAACCGCGCGAACGAGACCGTTGCGATGTTTCGCGGCAAGTCCGCGCAAATCAAAGGCACCGTGATCCCCGTCGACGACTGACAGGGAACGTCACTCTCTTACGTAATTGCGTCGCCTTTCGCGCGGCATCCTATTCTGAAAGCAAGGAGACATTCGATGACTACCCCGCTCCCGCTCGATCCCATCGAAAAGGCGAGCCGCGACGAACTCGCTGCGCTACAGCTCGAACGGCTGAAATGGTCGCTGGCTCACGCCTATGAAAATTCCCCTGTCTATCGACGCAAGTTCGACGAAGCGGGTGTGCATCCGTCGGAGCTGAAGACGCTGTCCGACCTGTCGCGCTTCCCCTTCACTACGAAAAAGGATCTGCGCGACAACTATCCGTTTGGCCTGTTTGCCGTACCGCAAGATCAGATTTCGCGCATTCATGCGTCATCGGGAACGACGGGCAAGCCGACCGTCGTCGGCTATACCGCGCGCGATATCGACACCTGGGCGAACCTCGTCGCACGTTCGATCCGTGCGGCAGGCGCGCGGCGCGGCGACAAGGTCCACGTGAGCTACGGCTATGGCCTCTTCACGGGCGGTCTCGGCGCGCACTACGGCGCGGAACGCGCGGGCCTCACGGTCATTCCGTTCGGCGGCGGTCAGACCGAAAAGCAGGTCCAGCTGATTCAGGACTTCCGACCCGACATCATCATGGTGACGCCGAGCTACATGCTGTCGATCGCCGACGAAATGGAGCGTCAGGGTGTCGATCCCAAGACATGCTCGCTGCGCATCGGCATCTTTGGCGCGGAGCCCTGGACCAACGACATGCGCCGCGCGATCGAAGAACGCATGGGCATCGACGCCGTCGACATCTACGGCTTGTCCGAGGTGATGGGTCCAGGCGTGGCGTCCGAATGCGTCGAAACCAAAGACGGCCCGACGATCTGGGAAGACCACTTCTACCCCGAGATCATCGATCCCGAAACGGGCGAAGTGTTGCCGGACGGCGAACTCGGCGAACTCGTGTTCACGTCGCTGACGAAGGAAGCGTTGCCGATCGTCCGTTACCGCACGCGGGATCTCACGCGTCTGCTGCCCGGAACCGCGCGTACGATGCGTCGGATGGAAAAAATCACCGGTCGCTCGGACGACATGATGATCATTCGCGGCGTCAACGTGTTCCCGACGCAGATCGAAGA
This sequence comes from Paraburkholderia hospita, assembly GCF_002902965.1. Taxonomy (GTDB): domain Bacteria; phylum Pseudomonadota; class Gammaproteobacteria; order Burkholderiales; family Burkholderiaceae; genus Paraburkholderia; species Paraburkholderia hospita. Next base: position 3,549,404 of record NZ_CP026105.1, read on the forward strand.
ACTGCTGCTGAAGCAACACGCACTCGCGCCGCATTATCAGATCGTGCTGACCAGAGAAGGCCCGCTCGACGTGATGACGCTGAACATCGAACCTTGCCCGGAGACCGCGCCGGACACAGCCGCGCTGGACACCGCACGTAAGGCGCTGGCCTATGACATCAAGGCACTGATCGGCGTTACGGCGAACGTGGTGCTGCTCGGCGTGAACGGCATCGAGCGCTCGGTGGGTAAAGCGCGTCGCGTGATCGACAAGCGCCAGGCAGGCGCGTAACTCTCGACACGCGAGCAAATCGAAGAGTACGGGCGTACAAAAGCAAACAGCCCGACGGATGTGACACAAACCGTCGGGCTGTTTCAGGTCGGGCTATCCCCTGACCTCAGGATCGTGACTCAGTATCACGAATTAGGCAGCAGCAGCCACATCCGTCCGCCCTGCTTCATCTTGCCGGCCAGATCGCCCGCTTCGTCGCCGAGTCCCCAGAAGTAGTCGGCACGCACGCCGCCCTTGATCGCCGAACCCGTGTCCTGAGCAAACACCAGACGATTCATCGGTGCATTGGTCATCGGGCGCGTCGTCTGGAGGAAGACGGGCGTGCCGAGCGGGATCGCCGCCGGATCGACGGCAATCGAACGCTCCGGCGTGAGCGGCACGCCAAGCGCGCCGATCGGACCATCGGCGCCGCCGCCAGGCGCAGGCTCGCTCGACGGCATCTCGCGGAAAAACACGAAGCGCGGATTCGTGTCGAGCAGGCCATCGACACGCGTCGGGTTTGCGCGCGCCCACGCCTTGATGCCTTGCATGGTCGCCTGCGACGGCGTCAGCTCACCGCGATCGAGCAACCATCGGCCAATCGACTTGTACGGCTGATTGTTCGTCCCGCCAAAGCCGACGCGCATCACGCTGCCGTCTTCCATCACGATGCGTCCCGAGCCTTGCACCTGCAAAAAGAAAGCCTCGATAGGATCGTCGACCCACACGAGTTCATTGCCGTTCAGCGCGCCCGAACGCTCGAGCTGCGCACGCGCCGGCATCGCAGAACCGGGGCGGTACGCCGAAGGCCAACGGTACAAGGCCGTCTGATACACGCCTTGACGCACGCGTGAACCGCGCAGTAGCGGCTCGTAGTAGCCTGTCACGAGTCCGTCGAGCGTGCCGTCGGTGTTCGAGAACTGGAACGGCGTGAAGTAGGTTTCGAAGAAAGTGCGCGCGCTCGCCACGTCCAGATCGTCAAGCATCAGCGCGGCCGCGCAGGCGCGCCGCCATGTCGACTGGCTGGCGAGGCGCACGCAGTTCTGGCGCAGCGCCGCAGCCGCGCCGATCAGTGAATCGTCCTGCCAGCCCGGCACCTGTCGCCACGCGACCGGCGTCAGCCGCTGGGCGGCGATCTGGCCGGGTATGATCGCGGCACCCGTCGGCGGTGAAACGGATGGCCGCACCGCGCCGCCGCCGCCGCACGACGCAAGCAGTACGGCAAGCGACAGCGCTCCCGCCCAGGCCGCGGCCCGGCGGGCAAAGCGCATACAATGATTGTTCTCGATGGAAACTGCCATGTCTGATCTGCTCGACGAATATCCGATGCTCATCTTCGCGCTGGAGTCGCTCCTGGCGCTTTCGCTGCTGATTTTCATCGTTGTGTGGACAGCGTCCGGCAAGAAAAAGAATGCCGCACGCCAGAAGCAGGACGCCAAACAGGTCCCGCCGCAGCAGCAACCGCGTCGCTGACTGACAGCGCGCGGCGTCTCATGTTCAACGCGCGCTCAATGCAGCGTGCGCGGCATCCGCAGAACGAATTCCGGTACGGGTGCGTCCCAGCGCTCACCGTCCTCCGCCACGCAAAAATACTCGCCGCGCATCGTCCCCACGGGTGTCGCGATCACCGCGTAGCTGGTGTACTCGAACTGCTCGCCCGGCTTCAGCAACGGCTGATGCCCGACCACACCGAGGCCTTTCACTTCCTGAACACGGTTTTCGCTATCCGTAATGACCCAGTGACGCGCGATCAGTTGCGCGGCGACCTGGCCTGTATTGCGGATGGTGAGCGTGTAGGCGAAAGCGTACTTCCGATGCTCCGGGTCCGACTCCTCGGCGATGTACCGGACCTGGGAGGACACGCTGAATTCGTACTGGCTCATGCTGATTCCGATGGTGAGCAAAGCGCGCAATCGATCCGCGCAAGGCTGTGTGCAGGCGGCTCGGCGCGACTTGCGGCGCGCCGGCACAGGCGTTGACATGGTTTGGCATTCTGCTTGATGCAGCGCGGGCCCGCAACCGCATCGGCCAGCCGGACAACACTCCAGAACATGACGAAAGCCATGCCGCGCCGAAGGCCGCGGCGCGCCGGCCGGCGCTAAAATAGCGGTTTTCCGTCTCCCGCCCACCCCACGCCATGACCCAATTCCGTATCGCTCCCAGCATCCTGTCCGCCGACTTCGCGCGGCTCGGCGAAGAAGTCCGCAACGTCGTAGCCGCGGGCGCCGACTGGATTCACTTCGACGTGATGGACAACCACTACGTGCCGAACCTGACGATTGGCCCGCTCGTATGCGAGGCGATCCGCCCGCACGTGCAGGTGCCCATCGACGTGCATCTGATGGTACGCCCCGTCGACCGCATCGTGCCGGACTTCGCGAAGGCCGGCGCGAACTTGATCAGCTTTCATCCGGAAGGCTCGGACCACATCGACCGCACGCTGTCGCTGATCCGCGACCACGGCTGCAAGGCGGGTCTCGTGTTCAATCCCGCCACGTCGCTGAATTACCTTGATCACGTGATGGACAAGGTGGATCTCGTGCTGATCATGTCGGTGAATCCGGGCTTCGGCGGGCAGTCGTTCATTCTCGAAGCGCTGAACAAGCTGCGCGAAGCACGCGCAAAAATCGACGCGTACAAGGAAAAGACCGGCCGCGAGATTCATCTCGAAGTCGACGGTGGCGTGAAAGTCGACAACATCGCGGAAATTGCGGCGGCGGGCGCGGATACCTTCGTGGCCGGCTCAGCGATCTTCGGCCACCCGGACTACAAGACGATCATCGACAAGATGCGCGGCGCGCTGGCATCGGTTGGGCGCTGAGATGGAAACGACGCCTCATTACCCCGCTCCTGCCTTCACGGCCGGGAAGATTCGCGCGGCGATCGTCGATCTCGACGGCACGATGGTCGATACCGCCGACGACTTCACCGCCTCCCTGAACGGCATGCTCGCCCAGTTCGACGCGGAAGAAACCTCGCGCGAAGAGGTGATGGACTACGTCGGCAAGGGCTCCGAGCATCTGATCCGCAGCGTGCTCGCGCCGCGCTTCGAAGCCGAGCTGGCGCAGTCGCGCTTCGACGAGGCGCTCGCGATCTACCAGGAGGAGTACGCGAAGATCAACGGTCTGCACACGCGGCTCTATCCCGACGTCGAAGCGGGCTTGATCGCGTTGCGCGACGCGGGTCTCGTGCTCGCGTGCGTGACCAACAAGCCGCATCGGTTCGCGACGCAGCTGCTCGAGCATCACGGGTTGCTGCATTACTTCGGTGTCGTGCTGGGCGGCGACAGCGTCGCGGCGAAAAAGCCCGATCCGCTGCCGATGCTCACCGCCTGCAAAGCCCTCGGCGTGTCGCCCAAAGAAGCCGTCGCGATCGGCGATTCGCAGAACGATGCGTTCGCAGGCCGCGCGGCCGGCATGGCGACGCTGACCGTCCCGTATGGCTACAATCACGGCGAATCTGTTCAAACCATAAAATCCGATGGTATAGTTGTGTCGCTGTTGGGCGCCGCCAAGGCGATCGCAGCACACAATGCAGTACAATAAGTGTCAATCAACGCAACACCCAATCACTGACTTAACCAAAGTCTTCTCTCATGTTTCTGAATAAAAAACGGAGTCTGAGCACGATCGACCGGGGAGCCTGGCCCTGGCGTCGCTGGTCGCGCTGATACCTCGCCCGAGGTACGCTGAAGCTCGTCTTTGGCACCCGTTTTTTACTTCGCTGCGCTCACGCGCTTTTCCGAAACGCCGGTTTGACCGGCACGCAACCGCTGCAATGAGTTTCAGCTAGCCGTCGTGTACCTTGCGTACTATCGTCGTGCTGTGAAGCCGTGCATGCGTTCGGGAAAGCGCGCGCCGGTCTCCCAACCTGTGACGAGCACATTCGACCGGTAACGCAGCCCCCGCTTTGTCCGACGCTAGCAGCGCACGGACGCACGAACAGGATCGGAACATGACCGAACTCGAATTTCAGTCCCTCGCGAACGAGGGCTTCAATCGCATCCCGCTGATCGCCGAAGCGCTGGCCGACCTCGAAACGCCGCTGTCGCTGTACCTGAAGCTCGCGCAAACCGAGCGCAACGGCGCGAACTCGTTTCTGCTGGAATCGGTGGTGGGCGGCGAACGCTTTGGCCGTTACTCGTTCATCGGCCTGCCGGCGCGCACGCTGATCCGCACGCGTAACGGCGTGACGGAAGTCGTGAAAGACGGCAAGGTCGTCGAGACGCACGAGAGTGACCCGCTCGAATTCATCCAGCAGTTCCAGAATCGCTTCAAGGTCGCGCTGCGTCCGGGGCTGCCGCGTTTCGCGGGCGGTCTTGCCGGCTACTTCGGCTACGATGCCGTGCGCTACATCGAGAAGAAACTCGCGCACACGGCCCCGCCCGACGACCTGAACCTGCCCGACATTCAGCTCCTGCTGACGGAAGAAGTCGCCGTCATCGACAACCTCGCGGGCAAGCTGTACCTCGTGATCTACGCCGATCCGACCACGCCCGAAGCGTACACACGCGCAAAGCAGCGTCTGCGCGAACTGAAGCAGCGGCTGCGTACGACGGTGCAGCCGCCTGTCACGTCGGCGAGCGTGCGTACCGAAATTTTCCGCGAGTTCAAGAAAGACGATTACCTCGCCGCCGTGCGCAAGGCGAAGGAATACATCGCGGCAGGCGAGCTGATGCAAGTGCAGGTCGGCCAGCGTCTGACGAAACCGTATCGCGACAACCCGCTGTCGCTTTACCGCGCGCTGCGTTCGCTGAATCCGTCGCCGTACATGTACTACTACAACTTCGGCGAATTCCATGTGGTCGGCGCGTCGCCGGAAATTCTCGTGCGTCAGGAAAAGCGCAACGAAGACCGCATCGTCACGATCCGTCCTCTGGCAGGCACGCGTCCGCGCGGCAATACGCCTGAGCGCGACGCCGAACTCGCGACCGAACTGCTGAACGATCCGAAGGAAGTCGCCGAGCACGTGATGCTGATCGACCTCGCGCGCAACGACGTGGGCCGTATCGCGCAGATCGGCTCGGTGTCCGTGACCGACAAGATGGTGATCGAAAAGTACTCGCACGTGCAGCATATCGTCAGCTCTGTCGAGGGCACGCTGAAGCCGGGCATGACCAACTTCGACGTGCTGCGCGCGACGTTCCCGGCGGGCACGCTGTCGGGCGCGCCGAAGGTTCGCGCAATGGAACTGATCGACGAACTCGAACCCGTGAAGCGCGGCCTCTACGGCGGCGCAGTCGGCTACCTGTCGTTCACGGGCGAGATGGACCTCGCGATCACGATCCGCACGGGCGTGATCTGCAACGGCAATCTGTATGTGCAGGCGGCAGCGGGCGTGGTCGCCGACTCGGTGCCCGAATCCGAATGGCAAGAGACCGAGAACAAGGCACGCGCTGTGATGCGCGCCGCCGAGCAGGTGCAAGACGGCCTCGATAGCGATTTCTGACCGGAGACAGACCATGCTGCTGATGATCGACAACTACGACTCGTTCACCTATAACCTGGTCCAGTACTTCGGCGAACTCGGCGAAGACGTAAGGACCTATCGCAACGACGAAATCACCCTCGACGAAATCGCGAAGCTCAACCCCGAGCGCATCTGCCTGTCGCCGGGACCGAGCAATCCGCAACACGCAGGCATCACGCTCGACGTGCTGCGCGAATTTTCCGGCAAGTATCCGATCCTCGGCGTGTGTCTCGGCCACCAAGCGATCGGTGAAGCGTTCGGCGGCCGTGTGGTGCGCGCGCAGACCATCATGCACGGCAAGGTGAGCCAGATCGAAACCGACTGCAAAGGCGTATTCGCCGATCTGCCGAAGCACTTCACCGTCACGCGCTATCACTCGCTCGCGATCGAGCGCGAATCGCTGCCTGATTGCCTCGAAGTATCCGCATGGACCGCCGACGGCGAAATCATGGGCGTGCGTCACAAGACGCTGCCTGTCGAAGGCGTGCAGTTCCACCCGGAATCGATCCTGTCGGAACACGGCCACGCGTTGCTCGAAAACTTCGTGAAGCAGTCGAAGGCCGTGGCGCGTAGCGCCTAACAAGGAGACATCAAAATGATTACGGCCCAGGAAGCGCTGCAACGCACGATCGAGCACCGCGAAATTTTCCACGACGAAATGCTGCACCTGATGCGCCTCATCATGCGCGGCGACATGTCGCCCGTGATGGCGGCCGCGATCATCACGGGGCTGCGCGTCAAAAAAGAGACCATCGGCGAGATCACCGCGGCCGCCACGGTGATGCGTGAGTTCGCCCGTCACGTTGAAGTGCAGGACAATTCGAACTTCGTCGATATCGTGGGCACGGGTGGTGACGGCTCGCACACGTTCAATATCTCGACGGCGACGATGTTCGTGACGGCGGCTGCGGGCGCAAAAGTCGCGAAGCACGGCAATCGCGGCGTGTCGAGCAAGTCGGGCAGCGCGGACGTGCTCGAAGCACTCGGCGTCAATATCGATCTGCAGCCGGAACAGGTAGCCGCGTCGATCGCCGAAACGGGCATGGGCTTCATGTTCGCGCCGAACCATCACCCGGCGATGAAGAACATCGCGCCCGTGCGCCGCGAACTCGGCGTGCGGACCATCTTCAACATTCTCGGTCCGCTGACGAACCCGGCAGGCGCGCCGAACCAGTTGCAAGGCGTGTTTCACGCCGACCTGGTCGGCATTCAGGTTCGCGTGATGGAGCGTCTCGGCGCAAACCACGTGCTGGTCGTGTATGGTATGGACGGCATGGATGAAGTCTCGCTAGGCGGCGCAACGCTGGTCGGCGAACTGCGCGACGGTCGGGTGACCGAGTACGAGATTCACCCCGAGGACTTCGGCATGCAGATGGTGTCGAACCGCACGCTGAAAGTCGCGGACGCGACAGAATCGAAAGTGTTGCTGCTCGAAGCGCTCGACAACAAGCCGGGTGTCGCGCGCGAAATCGTCACGCTGAACGCGGGCACCGCGCTGTACGCGGCGAACGTCGTGGAGTCGATCGCAGACGGCCTGCAGCTGGCCCGCGAAGCGATCGCGAGCGGCAAGGCGCGTGCGAAGGTCGACGACCTGGTCCGCTTCACGCAACAGTTCAAGAAATAAACGGGATTTACATGAGCGATATTCTCGACCGCATCATCGACGTCAAGCGCGAAGAAGTACGCGCCGCGCAGCAAAGCGCGCCGCTCGAAGAGTTGCGCCTGCAGGCATCGTCGCGCGATCTGCGCGATTTCGTCGGCGCGATTCGCGCGAAGCATGAGGCGGGTCTCGCGGCCGTGATCGCCGAGGTCAAGAAGGCGAGCCCGTCGAAAGGCGTGCTGCGCGAGAACTTCGTACCGGCGGAGATCGCGCGTTCGTACGCGAAGCACGGCGCGGCATGTCTGTCCGTGCTGACCGACGTGCAGTTCTTCCAGGGCAGCGCGAAGTATCTGGAAGAGGCGCGCGCCGCGTGCGATCTGCCCGTTCTGCGCAAGGATTTCATCGTCGATCCGTATCAGATCCTCGAAGCGCGCGCGATGGGCGCCGACGCGATCCTGCTGATCGTCGCTGCACTCGAACTCTCGCAGATGCAGGATCTCGAAGCGTACGCGCACTCGCTTGGCCTCGCGGTGCTTGTCGAGGTGCACGACAAGGATGAACTGGTCGACGCGCTGACGCTGAAGACGCCGCTGATGGGTGTGAACAACCGCAATCTGCGCACGTTCGAAACATCGATCGACACCACGCTCGGCCTGCTGGACATGATGCCGGACGACCGCATCGTCGTGACCGAGTCGGGCATCATGTCGCGCGGCGACGTCGAGCGGATGCGCGCGATGGACGTGAACTCGTTCCTCGTCGGCGAGGCGTTCATGCGCGCCGAAGAACCGGGCGCGGAGCTTGCGCGGATGTTCTTCTGATTCTCACCACGTTACCGAGCGAGCCGCGCGATGGGCATGGAACACGAGATCAAGCTGTCGCTGCCGACCGGTCAGGTCGGCGCCGCGACGCAATGGTTGATTCAACGCGCCGGTAGCAAGGGCCGCACGATCACGCTCGAAAACAGCTATTACGACACGCCGTCGCTGACGCTCGCGCGCGCGAAAAGCGCGGTGCGCGTGCGCCGCACGCCGGACGGCTGGCTGCAGACGTACAAGACGGTCGGCACGTCGAGTGGCGGCTTGCACAGCCGGCACGAGTGGGAAATGGCCATCAAGGGCAACGCGCTCGAGATCGACGCGCTGCTCGCAGCCTGTGACGACGAACCGTCGAAGGAAGCGTTGCGTAGCGCGCGTGACGACTTGATTCCGCTGTTCAGCACCAATTTCTCGCGGACCATCTGGCACGTGAGCATCGACGGCGCCGACGTCGAGGCGGCCATCGACCAGGGCGAGGTTGTCGCGGTCGTGAACGGCGAAACGCGCCGCGCACCGATCTGCGAGATCGAACTGGAACTGAAGGACGGTGACGCGGGCGCGCTGAAAGCGTTGTCGGCAGAACTCGCGCAAGCCGTGCACGGCTTGCGTCCCGATGACGTGAGCAAGGCGCAGCGCGGTTATCGTCTGCGCGAAAGCAGCTCGCAATAAGCGGCGAAAGCAGCAAACACGCAAGCACGCGCGCAGAACCTTGAGCGCGCACGCGTTTGCTGCCACACTAGCCCGCCATGAATTCCGCAAAACGCTCCCGCACCCCGCCGACGCAGCCGTCGCTCTTTACCGACGACGACACCCACGCCGCCGCGCCCTCTCCCGTCACAGACATTCAGACGCTCGAAGCGCAATTCGAAGCCCTGCCGCCGGCCTGGCGCGCACACCTCAAACCGTTTATCGATAGCGATATGTACGCGCCGCTGTGCCAGTTCGTCGACGGCGAGCGCGCGTCCGGCAAGACCGTCTATCCCGCCGACGTATTCCGCGCGCTGCGACTCACGAGTCCCGACGACGTCAAGGTCGTGATTCTCGGCCAGGACCCGTATCACGGCGAAGACCGTGGCACGCCGCAGGCGCACGGCCTCGCGTTTTCAGTGCCACCTTCGGTGCGGCCGCCGCCGTCGCTGCGCAACATCTTCAAGGAAATCGCCGCAACCCTCGGCCATGAGGCGCCGCAGCACGGCTGTCTCGACGCGTGGGCGCGACAAGGCGTGTTGTTGCTCAACACGGTGCTGACCGTCGAACGCGATCGCGCCGCGAGTCACGCGAAGCGCGGCTGGGAAAAATGCACCGACACGCTGATCCACGAACTCGCGATGCGTCACGATGGGCTCGTCTTCATGCTGTGGGGCGCGCACGCGCAGGCCAAGCGCGCGCTGCTCGGTGGCAAGTCGCATTGCGTGCTGGAAGCGCCTCATCCCTCGCCGCTGTCGGCGCATCGCGGGTTTCTCGGCTGCCGGCATTTCGCGCTCGCCAACGAATTTCTCGAAGCGCACGGCCGTCAGACCATCGACTGGCGTTTGCCGGAAACGGGCGAAGTGTTCGCCTGACGCGCACCGCAATCCGCCGAAAACTCAAAAAGAAAACGCCACGGAATTGTGTTCCGTGGCGTTGTGTTTTGCCGTCACGAAACGGCCGATCACCATATCGGACGGGCAAGCGGCCAGCCGGATGGCTCACCGCATAACCGTTTCAGACAGCTCAGGCAGCAGCAATCGCTTCGCGCGCGCCAGCCAGTGCCGCGTTCGCTGCGTCCGGGCCCATGGCCAAGCCTTCAGCGTAGATGAAGTTCACGTCCGTCATGCCGAGGAAGCCGAGGAACGTCGTGATGTAAGGCGTCTGCGTGTCGCCCGGCGTGCCGGCGTACTTGCCGCCGCGTGCCGAAACCACGAACACCTTCTTGCCCGTCACGAGACCTTCCGGACCATTCGCGCCGTACTTGAACGTGATGCCAGCGCGTGCGATGAAGTCGAAGTACGTCTTCAGTTGCGACGTGATGCCGAAGTTGTACAGCGGTGCGCCGATCACGACGAGGTCGGCAGCTTGCAGTTCGGCGATCAGCGCTTCGCTGCGCGCTGCGATCGCTTGCTGTTCAGCCGTACGCTGCTCGGCCGGCGTGAAGAACGCGCCGAGAATCGCGTCGTCGAGGTGCGGCAGTGCGCCTTCGTGCAGATTGCGGACGACGACTTGCGCGCCCGGATTCGATTGTTGCAGCTTTGCCGTCAGTTCGTTCGCGAGCAGCGTCGATTGGGCGCCTTGCGAGCGAGCCGACGAGTTGATTTGCAGGATCGTGGTCATCTGTGACTCCAGTGAGGGGCGCGCTGTGTTGCGCGAGTGGAGCCATTGTGTTTTTTTACCCGCCCGGGAAAAAGTAGCGCGGCGGCGACGGATTGTTGCAACGATAGAACAATCCGCCGCCGGGCTGCGCCGTGCGAGCGCCGCCGGCGAGCCCTCCGGTGCGCCTTACTTGCCGCCCAGCCAGCGTTTGCGGGCCGTCACGGCCGCCGCGCGTTTGTCGTTCGCGGTGAGTTTGTAGCGCGAGACCTCCGGTCCGTCCAGCTTGACCTGCGCGGCGCGCAGCTCGTCGCGCCGGAACGCGTGCACCTCGACCTTCGCGCCGGGCTGGTAGCGCGACAGCAGCGCGTCGAGATTCGAGCCCGTCACGCGCAAGCCGTCGACGGCGATCAGCACGTCGCCCGCCGACAGGCCGGCCTTCTGCGCCGCGCTGCCGTCATGAACGGCCGCCACCGTGCAGTCCGCGCCGCCGCGCATGCGCGCGCCGAGCGACGGCTTGCCCTTCAGATCGACGTCCGCCTCGAGTGTCACGCCGAACGACGCCAGCAGCGTGTCGAGCGGCAGATCGCTCGTGCCGCGCACGCCTTCCGCGAAAAGCTCCGACAGGTCCGCGCCCGTGGCCTCGGCGAACAGCGCCTCGACGTCGGCTTCCTCGATACCCTGACTCGTGCCCTTGAAGAAGTCGCGTCCGTAGCGCTGCCACAGCAGGCGCATCACGTCGTCGAGCGATTTGCGGTTCTGCGTTTGCGCACGAATCGTCAGATCGAACGCGAGCGCGACCAGCGAGCCCTTCGTGTAATAGCTGACGATCGCGTTCGCGGCGTTTTCGTCCTGACGGTAGTACTTGACCCATGCGTCGAACGAGCTTTCGGCGACCGTCTGCTTCAGGCGCCCGCTGCCGCGCAGCACGCCGCCGATCGTCTTGCCGAGCAGCGTGAAATAGTCGGTTTCCTTGATCAGGCCGCTGCGCACGAGCACCAGGTCGTCGTAGTACGACGTGAAGCCTTCGAACAGCCACAGCAGCGACGTGTAATTTTCCTGCGTCAGATCGTACGGCGCGAACACGGCTGGCTTGATGCGCTTCACGTTCCACGTGTGGAAGTATTCGTGGCTGCACAGGCCGAGATACGTGCGATAGCCGTCCGTCGTCTCGTCGCGGCCTTCGACGGGCAAATCCGCGCGATTGCAGATCAGCGCAGTCGATGCGCGATGCTCCAGACCGCCGTAGCCATCGGTGACGGCTTGCGTCATGAAGACGTAGCGGTCCATCGGCGCCTTTTTCGAGCGGGGCTCGAAGAGCGCGATCTGCGCTTCGCACACGCGCTTCAGATCCGCCGACAGCCGCGCCATGTCCAACCCGATCACGCGCCCGGCGATCACGATGTCGTGCGGCAGGCCGTGCGCCTTGAACGTCGCGAGTTCGAATTCGCCGAGCGTGACGGGATGATCGATCAGCTCGTCGTAGTTCTGCGCGCTGTACTCGCCGAAGCCATAGCGCTTGGTGCCGCGCGCTTCCGTCAGCGCCGTCGCGACGCGCCAGTTGCGGAATTGCGGACCGGCAGGCTTCTGGATATCGACGACGCACGGTGCGTCCTCGAACCCGAGCGGCGACAGGAACACGCTTGTGCCATTGAAGAAGCCCGTCGTGTCGTCGAGATGCGCGGCGCGCACCGACATGTCCCAAGCGTAGACCTCGTAGCGCAGCGTCAGCGCGCCCTTGACGGGCGCCGCCTGCCACGAGTGCTTGTCGGTCTTTTCGAGCCGCACCTTGCGGCCCGCGTCGTTGAACGCGCGCAGCGTGACGATGTTGCGCGCGAATTCGCGGACCATGTAGCTGCCGGGAATCCACACGGGCAGCATGAAGCGCTGGCCCGACGGATCGGGCTCGGCGACGGTCACGGTCACTTCGAAGAGATGGGCGGCGGGTTGCTTCGGAACGATGGTGTAGCGGATCGGCTTCATCGGCGCTCGTGTGTGGAAACTCGTGAAGAAACGACAGGAGGCGCCGCGCGCCTCCTTTCAAACAGATTCAGACGATGCGCGCAGCTCAGCGCACCGACGACAACGCCTTGTCCAGCTGGTCCGCCGGCACGGCGCCCGGCAGGCGACGTCCATCCGCGAGAAACACGGTCGGCGTGCCGCTCACGTTCATCGACTGTCCGAGCACGAGGTTCTTGTCGATCGCGGCCGTGTCGCAGGTGCCGGGCGCGGTCGGCGCGCGGTGATCCTGCATCCAGGCTTCCCATGCCTTCGCGCGGTCGGAGGAACACCAGATCGACTTCGACTTCACCGTCGAATCCGGCGACAGGACCGGGTACAGGAACGTGTAAACGGTGATGTTATCCATCGATTTCAGCGTCGTTTCAAGCTGCTTGCAGTACGGGCAGTTCGGATCGGAGAACACGGCGATCTTGCGGCTGCCATTGCCCTTCACCACTTTCACCGCGTTCGCGAACGGCAAGCTCGCGAAATCGATGCGGTTGGTTTCGGACAGGCGCGCTTCCGTCAGATTCTGGCGCGTCTTCGCGTCGATCATGTCGCCGAGAATCAGATGGTCGCCCGTCGCGTCGCTATAGACGATCTGCGAGCCGAGGTTCACCTCGTACAGCCCGTCGATCGGCGACTTCGACACGCTTTTGATCGTCGCTTCGCTCAGACGCGATTGCAGCGTCGACTTGAGCTTGTCGGTGGTCTGGTCGGCCTGCGCCGAACAGCCGAGGCCGAGGGTCGAGACGGCCAGCGCCAGCGCGGCGATGCGGATACGTTTCTTCATGCTGCTGCTCCTGATTCGATTCGGCGCGCGGCCCATTTGCCGCTCGTCTGCGCCTGTGTTCAAGTTCCGCGCGGGGCTCCGGGTGTGTGCCGGAGTATTCCCTTTTGCATCGATGCGTGTGGGTGCTTCAGGCAGTGCTGCGCAGATGGTATGCCTTGCGTTCGATCCTGTCAGATCGCGCGCGCCGCCGTTCCGTTCCACCTGGCGCGTGGCTGGCGCATTGTTCAGCCCAGCGCCGCCGAAACCAGCCAGCGCTTGACCAGCGGCTGCGCGCCGACGAATGCCATGCCCGTGTTGCGAACCGCGCGCGCGATATTGCCCGGCAGCCCGAACAGCTTCTGCAGGCCGTCGGTGGCGATGGTCAGCGCGCGGATGTCTTCGCTGCGCGAGCGTTCGTACCGGCGCAACAGCACAGTGTCGCCGATATCGCGGAACGCCTCTTTCTTCACGATCACGTCCACCAGCGACGCCACGTCGCGCAAGCCCAGATTCATGCCCTGCCCCGCGAGCGGATGGATCAGGTGCGCGGCATCGCCGACCAGCGCGACGCGTGGCGCGACCAGCCGGTCGACGGTTTGCAGTGCAAGCGGAAAGCCTTGGGCGGGCGTCACGCATTCCAGCGTGCCGAGCGCGCCCATCGTCGCGCGTTCGACTTCCGCCGCGAGTTGCGCCGGATCGAGTTTGACGAGCGTGTTCGCGTGATCGGTCATCGCCGACCAGACCAGCGACACGTGGCCGTCCGGCAGCGGCAGCAGCGCGATGATCTCGCCGTCGCGGAACCACTGGTACGCCGTCTCGCCGTGAGGGCGCCCGGCCTTGAAGTTCGCGACGACGCCCGTCTGCCGGTAGTCGCGCCGGTTCACCTTCGAGCCGATCTGCGCGCGCACCCACGAATGGGCGCCGTCCGCGCCCACCACGAGATCCGCTTCGAGCACGTTGCCGTTTGCGAGACCGATGGTCGCGCCGCCCGTCTTGACGTCGAGCCCCTGCGCGCGGGTGTCGAGCCACGTGAGGTTGGGCTGGAAGCGCAGCGCGGCGTCGAGCGCCTGTTCGATCAGCGACGATTCGGCGATCCACGCGAGCTGCGGCACGGATGCCTGGAACGCCGAGAAATGCAGTTCGGCATGTGCGTCGCCGTAGACGCGCATGTCGTAGACGGGCGCGAGCCGCGACGTGTCGAGCGCCTGCCACACGCGCAAGCGTTCGAGCAGCGCCTGCGAGCTCGCGGACAGCGCGTAGACGCGCGAGTCGAATACGGCGTCGGCGGGCAGCGGCTGACAATGCTGCGCAAGCAATGCGACGCGCAGGCCGCTTTGCGTGAGCGCAAGCGCCGCCGTCTTGCCGACGAGCCCGCCGCCGATCACGGCGACGTCGAAGGACTGATGGTGAGCATTCATGCGGCCATTATAGCCGTGAGGGGTGCCGGGGACGGATCGGCGGGACAGGCTTTTGGCGCGGTTTCAGCGTTGTTTGAGCAGTGATTGATGCAGATCGGGCACAAGTCTCGTCGATTGTGGACTGCATATGCACGCGCTCGTACAGCGAACGGCACGCGCCACCGCTTCTCCGCTGCCGCGAGCGCGCCGCCGGACAGGGTTACAATTGCGGTTTTCGGTTATCCGGCACCTCCGGCGCGCGTTTGCAGCGCGGCGGGTGTCTTACGACAGTCCGCCTGTGCCGCGTGTTTTCGGCGCGTGCTTCTGGCACGTGCCTGGCGCCAGCGGACTTGCGGGCCGCGGCCAGCATCGCGCCGCGCCACATGTAGCCCGCGCTCCGTTCGCCGAAGCCTGTCACCACCTGATTTGTAGAGAACCTTCATGAGCCTCAAATGCGGCATCGTCGGCCTGCCTAACGTCGGCAAGTCCACCCTGTTCAACGCGCTGACCAAGGCGGGCATCGCCGCCGAAAACTATCCGTTCTGCACGATCGAGCCGAACGTCGGTGTGGTCGAAGTGCCGGATGCGCGCCTGACGGCGCTCGCCGGCATCGTCAAGCCGGAGCGCATCGTGCCCGCCGTCGTCGAGTTCGTCGACATCGCGGGTCTGGTGGCAGGAGCGAGCAAGGGCGAAGGTCTCGGCAACCAGTTCCTCGCGAATATCCGCGAAACGGATGCGATCACGCACGTCGTGCGCTGCTTCGAAGACGAGAACGTGATTCACGTCGCGGGCAAGGTCGATCCCGTGTCGGATATCGAAGTGATCAACACGGAACTCGCGCTCGCCGACCTCGCGACGGTCGAAAAGGCGCTCACACGCTATGCGAAAGCCGCGAAGTCAGGCAACGACAAGGAAGCGGTGAAGCTCGCTGCCGTGCTGGAAAAGGTTCGCGCGCAGCTGGATCAGGCCAAGCCGGTTCGTGGGCTGGATCTGACGGAAGAAGAGCTTCTGCTGATCAGGCCGTTCTGCCTGATTACGGCCAAGCCGGCCATGTACGTCGCGAACGTCAAGGAAGACGGCTTCGAGAACAATCCGCACCTGGACGCGGTCCGCAAGTATGCCGAAACGGAGAATGCGCCCGTGGTCGCCGTGTGCGCGGCGATCGAGGCGGAAATCGCCGATCTCGCCGATGAAGACAAGGAAGTGTTCCTCGCCGACATGGGCATGCACGAGCCGGGTCTGAACCGTGTGATTCGCGCGGGTTTCAAGCTGCTCGGCCTGCAGACGTATTTCACGGCGGGCGTGAAGGAAGTGCGCGCGTGGACGATCCATGTCGGCGATACCGCGCCGCAGGCAGCGGGCGCGATTCACACGGACTTCGAACGCGGCTTCATTCGCGCGCAGACGATCGGCTTTGACGATTACATCGCGTACAAGGGTGAACAAGGCGCGAAGGAAGCGGGCAAGATGCGCGCGGAAGGGAAGGAGTACATCGTGCATGATGGCGACGTGATGAACTTTTTGTTCAACGTCTGACGTCTGCTTCGCAGACGCCTTTAATCGCCGGGTCGCCTGTCCCGGCGATATCCTCACGGAGAGAAGCGCCCGACCGGGCGCTTCGTCACATATCCAGACTCTCGACGTCGATCAACACCGGCGCCTTCGTGCCGGGCTGACGCTCGACGGTCGCTCTCACCGATTGCCCCCAAAGCGGTCGAACGATTCGGCGGATTGCTCGGCGAGCAACTCGCTTCGGGTTCGGCAGAAGGGAACGTGGTGCGCCATTCCATTCTGATGGACCACAAAGCCAGACAACGCCGCCTATACGTCATTGTCCGAAAGCCCATTGCCTCGCACAATCAAGTGCTGCTCAAGGTAAACATCTTTGAGCACGTCGCGAACCTCCTCTAGCAGCGCCTCGGGTCCAAAACCAAGCAGCGCCTGCGCAGCCAGCCGCTCCGCGCTTCTGACCTGCTTGCACCGCAACGCAAGTGTCGCCGCGCTACGAAGCAGAACGGTACGAGTCGGTTCCGACGATTCAGCGCAAGACAACATTCCGACCGCGCGCTCTTCCAGTTCGAGAGCAAGTGTCGTTTCCGCGAGGAAGTGGGCTTCATCGCCATGCGACTGAAAATACATCGCTGCGTCAGCGTGCTCCATCGCCTGTCGGTGAAGATGCACGACCTGCTCGAATGCACGGTCACTTACATCAAGCTGAATTGCTGCATCGTTCTTTGCCATCGACATCTCACCAGCGAAAAAGGACTATCGCCGATTCTTGCATGCGCCCAAAGCTCGATGGCAAGCGCTCAATTCAAAGAGTGTGTCGAATCCTTTCGAGAATATGCACCACGACTCAAACCGCTTTTCCAAGTCAACCAATGCTACATTTCCGCTTTCACCAAACCGTTTGCACCAACAACTAGCACGCGCATAGTACTTCCGACGCTTTCCTGTCATCGACCACAACTAGAATCGCGCGACCGCAATTCCGCGCTTTCCAACCGCAACCTCGTTGCATGGGACCAGAGTGAGGCGCTAAAGCGCCAACTCTGGCCGACAAAGGAGACTCTCGATGCATTGCAAGCCGCTCTTCCGTTCGCTATCCGTCGCGGCCGTTCTGGCCTTCGGCGTCCACCAAAGCGCTTACGCCGCCACTGAAATCCAGTTCTGGCACGCGATGGAAGCCGCCCTCGGCGAACGTCTGAACACGATCGCCAACGACTTCAATGCATCGCAGAGCGACTACAAGATCGTCCCCGTCTTCAAGGGCACCTACGACCAGACGCTCGCAGCCGGCATCGCCGCGTATCGCAGCGGCAACGCGCCCGCGATCCTGCAGGTCTACGAGGTCGGCACGGCGACGATGATGCAGGCGAAGAAAGCCGTCATTCCCGTCTCCGACGTGTTCAAGCAGGCTGACATGACGCTCGACGAAAAAGCCTTCGTGCCGACCATCGCCAGCTATTACAGTGACTCGAAGACAGGCCACCTGATTTCGATGCCGTTCAACAGCTCGACGCCCGTCCTCTACTACAACAAGGAAGCCTTCAAGAAGGCCGGCCTCGATCCGAACACGCCGCCCAAAACGTGGGCCGAACTGGAGCAGGACGCGCTGAAACTGAAAGCAGCGGGCATGTCGTGCGGCTATTCGTCCGGCTGGCAAAGCTGGATTCAGCTCGAGAACTACAGCGCATGGCACGGCGCGCCGTTCGCGACGGAGAACAACGGCTTCGACGGCGCCGACGCGAAGCTCGAATTCAACAAGCCGCTGCAGATCGCGCACATCACGTTCCTGCAGAAGATGGCGAAGGAAGGCGCATTCACCTATGTCGGTCGCAAGGACGAACCGGTGTCGAAGTTCTATAGCGGCGACTGCGGGATCATCACGAACTCGTCCGGCTCGCTGGCGACCATCCGCAAGTACGCGAAGTTCGACTTCGGCACGGGCATGATGCCGTACGACGCGAGCGTGAAGGGCGCGCCGCAGAACGCGATCATCGGCGGCGCGAGCTTGTGGGTGCTGTCGGGTAAGGACCCGGCCGTCTATAAGGGCGTCGCGAAGTTCCTCGCCTATCTCAGCTCGCCGCCCGTCGCCGCGAAATGGCATCAGGACACGGGTTATCTGCCCGTCACCACGGCCGCCTATCAGTTGACCCAGCAACAGGGCTTCTATGAAAAGAATCCCGGTAGCGACACGGCTATCAAGCAGATGCTGAACAAGCCGCCTCTGCCGTACACGAAGGGCCTGCGTCTGGGCAACATGCCGCAGATCCGCACGATCATCGACGAAGAACTCGAACAGGTCTGGTCCGACAAGAAGACGCCTAAGGATGCGCTCGATTCGTCGGTGTCGCGCGGCGACGAACTGCTGCGCCGCTTCGAGAAAGCGGGTAGCTGATCCTCAAGACAGGCGCGCTTTCAAAGCGTTAGCGTAAAGCGCGCCTCATCCGTTCACTGTTGCTAAGGACGTCGATGGACAAGCGTTCCCGCTTCGGCACCAGCTTCCTGCCGTATCTGCTCGTCGCGCCGCAACTCGCGATCACCCTGCTGTTCTTTCTGCTGCCCGCGGGCGAAGCCCTCTGGCAATCGACGCAGACACAGGACGCGTTCGGCACGTCGAGCGAATTTGTCGGCTTGAGCAACTTCAAGCAGCTATTCGGCGATCCGCTGTATCTCGCATCGTTCGAAACGACGCTGATTTTTTGCGCGCTCGTCACCGTGTCGGGTCTCGCGATCTCGCTGCTGTTCGCCGCCTGCGCCGACCGCGTGACACGCGGCGCGAGAGCCTATCAGACGCTGTTGATCTGGCCGTACGCGGTCGCGCCCGCGATTGCCGCCGTGCTGTGGTCGTTCCTTTTCAACCCGAGCATCGGCCTCGTGACCTTTGCGCTCGGCAAGGCGGGCATTGTCTGGAATCACGCGCTCAATCCCGGTCAGGCGATGTTCCTCGTCGTGCTTGCCTCCGTGTGGAAGCAGGTCAGCTACAACTTCCTGTTCTTCTACGCGGGCCTCCAGGCCATTCCGCGCTCGCTGATCGAAGCGGCCGCGATCGACGGCGCGGGTCCCGTGCGGCGCTTCTTCGGCGTCGCGCTGCCGCTGCTGTCGCCGACGACGTTCTTTCTGCTCGTCGTCAACCTGGTCTACGCGTTCTTCGACACCTTCCCGATCATCGACGCCGCGACGGGAGGCGGTCCCGCGCAATCGACGCGCACGCTGATCTACAAGATCTTCGCGGAAGGCTTTCAGGGTCTCGATATTGGCAGTTCGGGCGCGCAGTCGGTGGTGCTGATGCTGATCGTGGTCGGGCTGACCGTCGTGCAGTTCCGTTTCATCGAGCGGAGGGTTCAATACTCATGATCGAGAATCGCCGCGGCTTCGATATCTTCTGCCACGTCGTGTTGCTGATCGGCGTGGTGCTGGTCGTGTTTCCCGTCTACGTCGCGTTCTGCGCGGCGACGATGAGCGAGCATGAAGTGTTCAACGTGCCGCTGTCGCTCGTGCCGAGCACGCATCTGTTCGACAACATCGCCAACATCTGGACGCACGGCACGGGCAACGCGGCCAGTCCGTTCGGCACGATGCTCGTCAACAGCCTCGTGATGGCGCTGGTGATCGCGATCGGCAAGATCGCCGTTTCGATCATCTCGGCGTTCGCGATCGTGTTCTTCCGCTTTCCGGGCCGCAGCGTCGCGTTCTGGCTGATCTTCATCACGCTGATGCTGCCCGTCGAAGTGCGCATCTTTCCGACTGTGCAGGTCGTGTCGTCGATGCATCTGAGCAACACGTACGCCGGCCTCACGCTGCCGCTGATCGCGTCCGCGACCGCGACATTCCTGTTCCGCCAGTTCTTCCTCACGCTGCCCGACGAATTGATTGAAGCGGCGCGTATCGACGGCGCGGGGCCGCTGCGTTTTTTCTGGGACGTGGTGCTGCCACTGTCGAAGACGAACCTCGCGGCGCTCTTCGTGATCACGTTCATCTACGGCTGGAATCAATACCTGTGGCCGATCCTGATCACCAGCCAGCAATCGCTGACGACGGCCGTGGTCGGCATCAAGAGCATGATCGCTTCCGGCGACACCGCGACCGAATGGCATCTCGTGATGGCCGCGACGCTGCTCGCGATGCTGCCGCCGCTCGTCGTTGTGCTGGCGATGCAGCGCTGGTTCGTGCGCGGTCTCGTGGATGCGGAAAAATAAGGATAAAGAGTCATGTCTGCACTGGCGCTCAAAGGCGTAAAGAAATCGTACGACGGCAAGCAGAACGTTCTGCACGGCATCAACGCGGACGTCGAGGACGGCGAGTTCGTCGTGATGGTCGGGCCATCGGGTTGCGGCAAGTCGACCTTGCTGCGGATGGTCGCGGGACTGGAGGCCATCACCGAGGGTGAGATTGCGATCGACGGCAAGGTTGTGAACAACCTGGAGCCGAAGGATCGCAACATCGCGATGGTGTTCCAGAACTACGCGCTTTATCCGCACATGACGGTTGCGGAGAACATGGGTTACGCGCTGAAGATTGCGGGGCTGACGAAGTCGAAGATCGAGTCGCGGGTGCTGACGGCGGCGAAGATTCTCGAACTGGAACCGCTGCTGTCGAGAAAGCCGCGCGAGTTGTCGGGTGGCCAGCGACAACGCGTCGCGATGGGCCGCGCGATCGTGCGCGAGCCGGCTGTGTTTCTGTTCGACGAGCCGCTGTCGAATCTGGATGCCCGTCTGCGCGTGCAGATGCGGCTCGAAATTCAGCGGCTGCATGGCCGCCTCAAGACGACGAGCCTATACGTGACGCACGACCAGATCGAAGCGATGACGCTCGCGCAGCGTGTGATCGTGATGAACCGCGGGCATGCGGAGCAGATCGGTGCTCCCACCGAGGTCTATGAGCGGCCTGCGACGACGTTTGTTGCTGGTTTTATCGGCTCGCCGGGGATGAATTTGCTGAACGGCTGGATCACGGAGGATGGCGCCTTTTTTGAAGTTGCGGGAGAGGGACCGAAGTTGCCTTTGGCGGGCGTGCCGTGCGTTGGCCGCGAAGTCGCGGCGGGACAGGCGTGTGTGCTTGGAATTCGGCCGGAGCATATGACGCCCTCGGACGCCGTTGTGCCTTCGGCCACGCTTGCCGTTGATTCTTGCGAATTGCTCGGCGCCGATAATCTCGCGCATGGGCGCTGGGGCAAGCACGATGTGACTGTGCGTTTGCCACATGGGCATCGGCCGCAAGCCGGCGAACGGCTTCAGGTCGCGTTGCCCGCGCAGCATATTCATTTCTTCGATGAGGAAACGGGGCGGCGGGTCAATTGAGCTGTGCGGTTTTGCTTTTGCTTTCGCTTTTGCTTTCGCCTTTGTTTTTGCTTTCGCTTTTGCTGGCATCCGCGATTTGTTAGCTCGCTTCAAGCGTCGCCCCTGTGCGGGGCGGCACCTACTTTTCTTTGCCGCCGCAAAGAAAAGCAACCGTATTGGAAGTCAAGCGGGAGGCTGTTCCGGGGTGCTGGATTCTCAATGTGGTTGCCGGTTCCGTACAGGCGAGCGCAAACCACGCGAGTGATCGCGTTCAGGCACAGCATCCAGGCAAAGCTATACCGCCGGTTAGTTCGTCGATGGGTTCCAGGGTGTTGAGTTATGGACCATGGCGTTGAGCGTCACGATGAGCTTGCGAATGCACGCGGTCATGGCCACCTTGAAGGGTTTGCCGGCCTGACGCAGACGGTCGTAGAAGGCCCTGATGGTCGGATTGAAGCGCAGCGCGGGGATGCAAGCCATATAAAGCGCGCGCCGCACGATGGCACGACCGCCCTGAATGCGACGCTTGCCGGTGTGCTTGCCGCTATCGGAATTGAACGGAGCAACACCGGTCAGCGCGGCGATCTCGCGGCGGTTCAATGAACCGAGTTGTGGCATGAACGCGATCAGTGTGGCCGCGGCGCCGGGACCGATGCCGGGCACCGAGCGCAGCAGGTCCTCCTTCTGACGCCACGCGGGCGAAGCGCGCAGGAACGAATCGATGTCCCTGTCGGCGACGGTGAGCTGCTGTTTGAGCCATTTGATATGGTCATTCAGGCTTTCCTTAGCCGCGGCATGAGCGCGCTCCAGGCGGGCTTTTTCGGCCACGAGCATGTCGATGAGCTGGGCACGGCGCAGCAGCAGGGCTTGCAGCTGCTCGGTCTGCACATCGTTGAGCGGGCGCACGACGGGTTTGATGACGGCGGCGAAATGGGCGATGACGAACGCGTCGATGCGGTCGGTCTTCGCCCGTTTGCCGGTGGCTCTGGCAAAGTCGCGCACCTGTCGGGGATTAACCGCGACAGCGGGCAGGCCGGCCTGGCAGAGCGCCCTGAGCACGGCGAGTTCGAGCTTGCCGGTGGCCTCCATGACGATCAGGGTGGGACCCAGCGCGATCAGACGCTGGACCAACTGTTCGATGGCGGCGGTTTCATTGTCGACACTGAAATGTTCGGTCGTGTCGTGGATGGCAACGTCGAGCGTGCTACCGCTGACGTCGATGCCGATATAAAGGGACGAAGAAGTCTGGTTCATCACGGTACCCATACTTGCAGGAAAATACGAGCTCGAGGCTCAGTCAACTGTTCGGGTTAAGACGATGAGAAGGACAGTCGCTCAGGCTTTTCTGCGAGCTCAAGGCACTATAGGCAGACGAGCTGACTGTCCGTGTGGCGACAACTGATCGGGTCGGTGCCACGGAGGGGAATATACAAGTAGGCAAAAGAAAGCGGCTAACACCGCCAGCACGTGTTCTTATCCACGGGCCCCCAACGTCCCCACTCTTCGCACCGAAGTGCCCTGGTCGATGCTCGTTGCCAACGCTTTGAATGAGCGACCCACCCGCTTCGAATGCTTTTGCACGGGCCAGCGGCAGCGAACGGTATGTGCCGCCCAGGTGGCAAACTGTGTGTAGGTTGTCGTGTCATACACGTTAGCGCTCTTACAGGGTGGGACGCGTCTGCTATCGGTCCGAAGTGAGGCGTGTGGAGCACTTGGGCCTACACACAGTTTGCCACCTGGGCGGCAGTGGAATATCTGGTACGGCATGCTGCGACGCGGGTGTATGGAGCGGGAGAGGCGCTCATTCAAAGCGTTGGCAACGAACATGGGTCACGTGATTACCGTGTGAAGCGTGAGACCGGTTGGGGGCCCTCAGGCAAACACAAGAAATGGCGGTGTTAGCCGCTTTCTTTTGCCTACTTTTCTTTGCACCGCCGCAAAGAAAAGTAGGTGCCGCCCCGCACAGGGGCGACGCGTGACGCTAGACAACAATCCGCGGATGCCAGCGAAACCAAGTGCGAACCGCTACTACCCCAACGCCCCGCAGAGACAAAACCCGCACAACAACTTCACGCAGTGTCAAACCCCTACCCCAAACAAAAAGCGTCGAACACACACGAAGTACAATACGGTTTCCGCCCGCGGCGCGCGCCAATCCAATACCCGCAGCGCCCGGCAACAACAAGCAGCTACACCAAACCCATTCACCTGACGCCGTCCGCCGTCGCGCGGACCGCGCCCCCAACCCAAGCGTAAGCAAATGGCCCAATACGTCTTCACCATGAACCGGGTCGGCAAGATCGTGCCGCCCAAGCGTCAAATCCTGAAAGACATCTCGCTGTCATTCTTCCCCGGCGCCAAGATCGGCCTGCTCGGCCTGAACGGCTCGGGCAAGTCCACGCTGATCAGGATCATGGCCGGCGTCGACAAGGACATCGAAGGCGAAGCCACGCCGATGCCGAACCTGAACATCGGCTATCTGCCGCAGGAGCCGCAGCTCGATCCGCAAAAGACCGTCCGCGAAGCCGTCGAAGACGGTCTCGGCGACGTGTTCCAGGCGCACAAGAAGCTCGATGAGATCTACGCCGCCTACGCCGAGCCGGACGCCGACTTCGATGCTCTCGCCGCCGAGCAGGCGAAGTACGAAGCCATCCTCGCGACATCGGACGGCGGCAGCCCCGAGCAACAGCTCGAAGTCGCCGCCGACGCGCTGCGCCTGCCGCCGTGGGACGCGAAGATCGAGAACCTGTCGGGCGGCGAAAAGCGCCGTGTAGCGCTGTGCAAGCTGCTGCTCCAAAAGCCCGACATGCTGCTGCTCGACGAACCGACCAACCACCTCGACGCCGAATCCGTCGAATGGCTCGAACAGTTCCTCACGCGTTTCCCCGGCACCGTCGTCGCCGTCACCCACGATCGCTACTTCCTCGACAACGCCGCCGAGTGGATTCTCGAACTCGACCGCGGCCACGGCATTCCGTGGAAGGGCAACTACAGCAGCTGGCTCGACCAGAAGGAAGACCGCCTGAAGCAGGAAGAAGCGAGCGAATCCGCGCGTCAAAAGGCGATCAAGAAAGAACTGGAATGGGTGCGCCAGAACCCGAAGGGCCGTCAGGCAAAGTCGAAGGCGCGTATTGCCCGCTTCGAGGAACTGAACAGCCAGGAATACCAGAAGCGCAACGAAACCCAGGAAATCTTCATCCCCGTCGGCGACCGGCTCGGCAATGAAGTGATCGAGTTCAAGAACGTCAGCAAGTCGTATGGCGATCGCCTGCTCATCGACGACCTGAGCTTGAAGATCCCGGCAGGCGCGATCGTCGGCATCATCGGCCCGAACGGCGCCGGTAAGTCGACCCTGTTCCGCATGCTGACGGGCAAGGAGCAGCCGGATTCGGGCGAAATCGTGCAAGGTCCGACCGTCAAGCTCGCCTACGTCGATCAGAGCCGCGACGCGCTCGACGGCTCGAAGACGGTGTTCGAAGCGATCTCCGGCGGCGCGGACGTGCTGACGGTCGGCAAGTACGAAACGCCGTCGCGCGCGTATATCGGCCGCTTCAACTTCAAGGGCGGCGACCAGCAGAAGATCGTCGGCAATCTGTCGGGCGGCGAGCGCGGCCGTCTGCATCTGGCCAAGACGCTGATCGCAGGCGGCAACGTGCTGCTGCTGGATGAACCGTCGAACGATCTCGACGTCGAAACGCTGCGCGCGCTCGAAGACGCACTGCTCGAATTCGCCGGCTCGGTCATGGTGATCTCGCACGATCGCTGGTTCCTCGACCGTATCGCGACGCACATCCTCGCGTTCGAAGGCGATTCGCAAGTCACGTTCTTCGACGGCAACTACCAGGAATACGAAGCGGACAAGCGCGCGCGTCTCGGCGAAGAAGCGGCGCGTCCGAAGCGTCTGCGCTACAAGCCGATCACCCGTTAAGCCTCCGCTATTCCGCTGTATCGCCGTCCGCAGCCGGGCCGTTTTGCACGGTCCGATGCGGACGGCATAAGAGTTGCTCCGTCACTCGCAAGTCGCATTCGATCCAGGCAGTTTCAGACGCGGGCACCCGCTGCCTGCGCCGCTCGCCGAAGCGCGGCAAGATCCACCCTATCTAACCCGAACCACGGCCAGCGCACGGACGAGGAGGTGGCATGGCGATGTCGATGGGCAAGCGCGTGACGTTGGCCGTCGCAGGCGCGATCGTGCTGCTCGTCGTGATTGCGCTCGGCGGGTTGTACTTCGTGCAACACGAAGTGAAAGAGCGCGTCGCCGAAGCGCTTGCGCCGCTCGGCACGGCTGAGCGCATCGACGTCGGTTTTTCGGCGATCACGCTGCGCCACGTCCGGCTGACGGCACCCGGCGACTGGCCGACACCCGAGGCCTTCACCGCCGACGAAATCACGATGACACCCGACATTCGCGATCTGCTCGCGCAACGCGTGCATCTGCAAAGCGTCGTGGTGCGCGGCTTCAGTCTCGTAGTCGTGCGCACCGCGAGCGGCAGGCTGGAAATCTTGCCGAAGCTGCGTCAAACGGTGAGCCGTCCCGGCCAGCCGGCAAGCGAAGCGAGCAGCGCGGCACCGAACCGGCCGCCGCTACCCGCCGAGAAACTCATCGACCACATCGCGTTCGCGGACGGCCAGTTCGTCTTCTACGACGAGATGATCCGCAAGCCGCCTTACAAGGTGACAGTCAGTGACGCGAATGCGAGCGTCGACCACATCCATCTGCCCGACCTCACCGAACCGACCAGTCTGTCCGTCAAAGGCTTGATCAAAGGTCCGACGCACACGGGTACGGTGACGTTCGACGGCTGGATGAAGATCGCCAGCAAGGACTCGCAAACGACCACGACGCTGCGCGGCGTCGATGTCGTGACACTCGATCCGTATCTGTTGAAAAAGGCCGGCGCGAAAACACAGGTGACGGGCGGCACGCTCGACCTCAACCTGCAGGCGACGGTGACGAGCTATCACATTCACGCACCGGGCACGGTCACGCTGCATCATCTGCAACTCGCCGCGACGGACGACCCGCTCGACACGTTCATGCAGATCCCGGCGCGCGCCGCCGTCGCCGCGCTCAAACAACACGGCGACGACATCACGCTGCACTTCGTCATAGACGGCAATCTGCGCGACCCGAAGTTCAAGCTCAATGAAAGCGTGATGACGGAGCTACGTGCGAACTTCGCGAAGGCGCTCGGCGTCAGCGCCGAGGGCGTCGCGAAGGGCGCGGGTGAAACGGTGAAAGGGCTTGGGAACGCGCTGAAGAATTTGCTGGGACAGTGAGGCCCGCTTCAGCGCGGTCTTACACGGGAAGACCCAGTTCCCTGAGTTTCGCTTCGGTTTGCGCGGCGTTCGTGTGGTGCACGCCGTGCCAGCCCAGTTCCGTCGCGGCGGCTGCGTTCTTCAGGTTGTCGTCGATGAAAACCAGTTCGTGCGCCTCGATGTCCGGCAGATGCGCGCGGATACGGCTCAACATCTCCGCGAAAATCGCCGGGTCCGGCTTGACCATCTTCACGCGCCCCGACACGACGATGTCCTTGAATCGCCGCAGCACGGGGTAGTGCTCCCACGCATACGGGAAGGTCTCGTCCGACCAGTTCGTCAGGCCGAAGAGCGGCATATTTGCGGCTTCGAGTTTCTCTACCGTCGCGACGCCGTCGTCGAGCACGCCCGCCACCATTTGATGCCAGCGCTCGTAAAACGCGCGAATCAGCGCTTCGTGCTCGGGAAACTTCGCGACCAGTTCGGCCGTGCCTTCCGCGATCGGCTGGCCGCCGTCCTGACGGATGACCCAGTCCATCGTGCAGACGTTCGACAGGAACCATGCGCGCTCGGCATCGTCGGAAATCAGTTCGCGATACAGATACTGCGGGCTCCAGTCGATCAGCACGCCGCCGAAATCGAACACGACTGCCTTGATGGTCATGCGAACTCCGTTTGCAGAATGTCAGCGAGAGGACGCACCTTGACGCGCTTGCCCGTCATCGACGAGTTCGCCCAGACGAAGTTCTGGTGCTCGACGATCTTGTCGGCGGCGAGGTGCGGCTTGTCTTGCGTGGTGTGCAGATCGGCGACGATTGTGGTGCGCAGGCCGAGCAGTTCGGCGCGGCGCGCGGTTGCGTTGACGCAGAACTCGGACGCGTAACCGCAGATCACCACGCTATCGATGCCCTGTTGACGGAGCTGATCGGCAAGCGGCGTTTCATGGAACGAATCGCCGACCGTCTTGTGGATCGACGCGTCCGCTTGCTCGCGCACTAGCGTGGCAGGTAATTGCCAGGCGTCGCTGCCGCGCGCGAGCGGACCGTTCGCGTCGCTCTCGTGCTGCACGAAGAAGACGGGCGCATTCGCCTTGCGCGCCGAGGCCGTGAGCCGGTTGATGCCGTCGATTACTTCTTCGCCGCGATACGCGGGCGAAGGTCCGCTGAAGAACATCTGCTGTACGTCGATGACGATGACGGCAACACCGGGCATGCGAGCCTCGCTATTCGTTGGTGATGGATTGAGCGAAACGGCGACATTAAACGGCCGAGTCACCGTTTAGAAGCGACTCGTCAGCATAGCTGCGAATGGGATTCTGTGTGAAAACCCGCTGCACGATCGACTCGAATTGCTTTCGATCGATCGCGCAGCGGAACGCGGCGCAGCGCGTCAGACCGGCTGCGTGCGCGTCTCGAGCCACGCCTTCGCGTCACCCGACACATGCGGCGACACGCGGGTGCGCACCATCTCGTGATACGCATTGAGCCACGCGCGCTCGTCGTCGTTCAACAGGTTCAACGCGACACAACGCGTGTCGATCGGACACAGCGTCAGCGTTTCGAATTCGAGGAAATCGCCGAACTCGGTCTTCCCTGCCGCGCGGTTCAACACCAGATTCTCGATGCGGATGCCCCACTTGCCCGGACGGTAGATGCCCGGCTCGATCGACGTGATCATCCCCTCTTCCATCGCCGTCCACGCCTCGGCGGGCGCGTAGTGCGAAATCACCTGCGGGCCTTCGTGGACGTTCAGGAAGTAGCCAACGCCGTGGCCCGTGCCGTGCCCGTAGTCCGCGCCCGCTTCCCAGATCGGCGCGCGCGCGATCGAGTCGAGCATCGGCGAACGGATGCCGCGCGGAAACTTCGCGCGCGACAATGCCATCATGCCCTTCAGCACGGTCGTGAAGTCGCGGCGATGTTCGTCGTTGATCGCACCGATCGGCACGACGCGCGTGATGTCAGTCGTGCCGCTCAGATACTGGCCGCCCGAGTCGATCAGCAGCAGGCCGTTTCCTTCGATCGTCGAATGCGACGCGGGCGTCGCGCGGTAGTGCGGCATCGCGCCGTTCGCATTGAAGCCGGCGATGGTCGCGAAACTCAGCGTGACAAAGCCCGGCCGGCGCGCGCGCGCTGCCGTGAGCTTTTCGTCGATGGTCAGCTCGGTGATCTTTTCGCGGCCCAGCGCACCCTCGAACCATGCGAAGAATTCGGCGAGCGCCGCGCCGTCCTGCTCCATCGTCGCGCGCACGTGTTCGGCTTCGGCTTCCGTCTTGCGCGACTTGAAGAACGTGGACGGATTCACAGCCTCGACGATCCCCACCGAAGCAGGCACCGATTGCAACAGGCCATACGTAATGCGGCGCGGGTCGATTAGCAGCGTCTGGCCGTTCGGCAGCGCGGCGAGCGCGTCGGCCGCTTTCGCGTACGCCTCGACGCGAATGCCGTCGCGCGCGAGCGACTCGGCCAGCTCCGCCGGCACCTTGCCGTCGACCACGAACAACGACGCGCGCTCCATCCCGATCAGCGCGTGCGCGACGAACACCGGGTTGTAGTTCACGTCCGCGCCGCGCAAATTCAGCAGCCAGGCGAGATCGTCGAGCGTGGAGATGAAGTGCCACTGCGCGCCCTTCTCCTGCATCGCGCGGCGAATCTGGTCCAGCTTCTGCGCGCGCGAGACGCTCGCGTGCGGCGCGACGTGTTCGTAGACGGCGCCCGTCGGCAGCGACGGACGCTGCGGCCAGACGGTGTCGAGCAGATCGAGGTCCATGCGCAACTCGACGCCGCGAGCCGTCAACGCGTCGGTCAGCGCGCGCGCTGCCGCCACGCCGAGCACCGCGCCGTCGACGCCGACCGACGCGCCCGCCGGTACGTTCTGCGCAAGCCAGTCGATGTGCGGCGCGCTTTGCTGCCCACCGAACATCTTCATCAGCTGGATGCCCGTTCCCGCCAGTTGCGCCTCGGCCTGCACCCAATAGCGGCTGTCGACCCACAGCCCGGCGAAATCCGCCGTCACGACCAGCGTGCCGACCGAGCCGGTGAAGCCCGACAGCCATTCGCGGCCTTGCCAGCGGCCGGGCAGATATTCGGAAAGATGCGGATCCGCCGATGGCACGAGCCAGGCGGCGAGCCCTGCCTGCTTCATGGCGCTGCGCAGTTGCGCAATGCGCTCGGGGATCGAGGCGGTTTCGGGGAGTCGTACGTTCATCGGTTTCACCTGCAAGAATTCATCGACGGGAGAACAAGCCGACCGTCACGGCAACGGCAACCAGGGCGATAGCGGTGCAGACGGGCCACTCGAGCGTGTCGCCGTCGTGGAAGAGCTGAGTGACATTGCCAGCCATGTGCGCGATGACGGCACCCGCCACGCCAATCAGCATCGCCATCCACAGCGCGACGTGGCTCGCGCGCCGCAGCGGATGCAGCCACCAGCTGGCCGCGCCAACGACGGCGCCAAGAATGATCAGTCCGGGCCAGCCCATTAGCGTCCACCGCCCATCAAATTAAGACTGTTCTGATAGGCAGCTGTTTTATCGATGGCTAGCATTTTTTCTCTTTCACTAGAAGGTCCGCGCGGCTTTCTGCGTAGCGGTTGAGTTTAGGGGCCGGGGTTAGGTTAAGCAAGCTGAAAGCCTCCCGTGCCAGATCGCTGCGCCCACCCCACCGTCCATGCGAATTGCCCTTATTGAGCCTGACCTCCGGCATGCGGAAATCGTCGGCCGACTACTGCTTGCCGGGGGGCGTAGGGTCGAGAACTGGCGCGCGCACGTTAGGCTCCGGTGGCAGTTCCCCTGCTTTCGCAGTGGGCCTCAGTCCGGCTGCCATAGCCACGTTTCCAGCTCCCGCCTCGTCGAACGCAGCTGGCCGTTTTCCGGCACTACGCTCTCCTGTCTGCTTCATCTCAAGGGTTATGGGACCTATCATGCTGGGGTCGCTTTCGACGCTGTCTGGTAGCGAACCTTGTAGCCATTAAACAGCTTCAGTTCGTCGTACAGCCACCGCTTACTCCACTTCTCCCAGCCGAAGCCCTGTTGCTTCCGGGATCGCTGCATGTGACGCCTGATCTTCTTTTCGACCCAGTTCTTCACGAAGCCGAAGCACCCACTGGAATGTCCTACTGCGAAGTAACTCACCCAGCCACGCAGTACCGGATTGATCAGTGCTACAACCCGATCCACCGGTTGTGACCGATGTCGCCTGAACACTTCCTTGAGCTTGCGCAATAACGCCGTTCGCTTCTTCAGCTTGGGCGTGTATTGCGGTCGCCACACCTTGTTCCAGCCGCTTCGGATGCGGCGGAAGTCGAATCCGAGAAAGCCGAAGCTCTCTCCACATGCCAGATTCACGGTACGGCTCTTCTCTTCATTGATTTCGACCTGTAGTTTGGCAAACTCCTCCCGTAGGCGTCGGGTCACGGCCCCGAGCAGCCAGGCATGGCGCGGGTGGGCATCGATCAGCACGACCAGATCGTCAGCAAAACGGGCATACTCGACATTGGTGTACTTCCCGTCGCGCGTGGTTGCCTTCGCTCGTTCCAGCATTTGATCTACCTCTGTGAGATAGATGTTGCTGAGAAGCGGCGAAATTACCCCACCCTGCGGAACGCCTTGTTTGCCCGATGCTGTCAGCATCAGCTTTAGCAGATGCATGACATCCCGGTCGTTGATCCGGCGCGCCACTTTGTCGAGCAGCAGATGATGCCGCACGGTGTCAAAGTAAGCGCGTAAATCCAGATCTATGACCAGAGTTTTCGCCTGCACGATCGCCGTCGCCACTCGTTGCACCGCTTCATGCGCGGTCCTCTTGGGACGATAGCCATACGACCCCGGCTGGAAATCTGCCTCGAAGATCGGCTCCAGTATCAGCTTGAGCGCACCCTGGACCACTCGATCACGGATAGCGGGTATCGATAGGACGCGGAATTTCCCCCCGTCCTTCGGTATCTCCCGCCGCCGTGCCGGCAGTGGCCGGTAGGTACGTTCAACCAGTTCGTCCCGTATCTGCTCGAGGAACGCCTCCACACCTTGCGCCTCAATGACCTCGAACGTCACGCCGTCAATTCCCGGCGCTCCGTTGTTTATTCTGGCCAACTCGTACGCTTCGCGTAGTGTCTCCATCTTGCAGACATGGACGTACAAACCCCAGAAACGCCAGGACGGTTCAGCCTTCGCCTTGACATATATTCCCCGCCTCAGGTCCTGCAAACTGCTGGACGCCTTTGTCATCTCGTCCTTGCCTCCCATGTTGTTGAGGAAGTTACAAAACAGCAGGGTTCCTTCGCTCCATCGGAGTTACCCGACTTCACAGCTAGTACGAACCCGTCCGCCACCCTCTCGCCTTCGGCCCACTTCCCGGGGTCGCCGGTTATAGGACCTACCTTGCTCCGGCGATTTCGCGCCGGGACGAGGAGGGCTTCTCCAGTTGCTTAGCGTGTCCTTGTCATCGTGCCATCGCTTTCACCCCGCCGAAGTGGAGTAACCGTATCGGTCAGATTTCGGTTATCCATGCTGCCTTCGCCCCAAGCATGAGGGCTCGGCCTTCGGGTCTTGATTTTTCGAGGCCACATCCACGTTCACTTTTGTTACGGCCCGATGACTCGCGCGGCCCCCAAGGGCCACCTGTCGATAGGCTTCAGAGTCTTGGTTTCCCGCCACCCTGCTATCCGAGCTACGGGGCGCCTGACTTTTACCCCGGCAGGTCTAGCTCCTGCTGAACACGCCAGCCTTCGCTGGACGCACATGCCTGCCATCACTTCCCCTCCAGCGCGCCTTTTCTGACGGGCGCCGCAAGCGAGTTCTTCGATCTCCTCGTCACCGACGCGTATTGCGGCGACGCCGCCGCGGAAGACGTGATCATGCGGGTGCGCCAGGTTCTGCCGGGCCTGCCCGTCATCGCCATGATGACGACGCCGCGCGAAAGCGAATTGGTCGCAATGTTGCAATCGGGCGCCGACGACTGCGTGTCGAAGCCCGTGCGCGGTCCCGAAATGCTGGCCCGCATCGAAGCGCTGATGCGTCGCGCCGGGATCCGCCGCCCGCGCAACCGCGTGCGCGAAATGTTCGGCGAGTATGCGTTCGACGCCGGCCGTTCCATCGTCAGCTTTCGGGGACAGAGCGTTACCCTGACGCCAAAAGAACTCCAGTTCGCGCTGCTGCTGTTTACCAATATGTCGCGGCCGGTGTCGCGCGCGCACATCCTGGAAACCGTCTGGTCGCGCCGCCGCGACGTAAAGTCGCGCACGCTCGACACGCACGCGTCGCGCATCCGCACCAAGCTCGAACTGCGGCCGGAATTCGGCTACACCCTTACGCCGCTGTACGGTTACGGCTATCGTCTGGACCAGATTCCAGTCGAAAACACGGATAGCGCGGATAAACCCGCGCCGACTGAAAGAATCGCGGAAACGCTATAATATTGGGCCTAACCATAGCCCCAATACGTCGCGCCAAAAACGCCATAGTGTCCCCGTGCAACTGCTAACGATCGGAATCAACCATCACACCGCGCCCGTCGCCTTGCGCGAACGCGTGGCGTTTCCGGTCGAGCAGATCAAGCCGGCACTCTCGACGTTCAAGGACATCTTCCTCGCCCGCACGGCCCGCACGGCGCCGGAAGCGGCCATTCTGTCCACCTGCAACCGCACCGAGCTCTACTGCGCCACCGACGACCAGGCCGCCCGCGAGGCCGCCATCCACTGGCTGTCGAAGTACCACAACATCACCATCGACGAACTCGCGCCGCACGTGTACGCGCTGCCGCAGTCGGAAGCCGTGCGCCACGCGTTTCGCGTCGCGTCGGGGCTGGATTCGATGGTGCTGGGCGAGACGCAGATCGTCGGCCAGATGAAGGATGCGGTGCGCACGGCGTCGGAAGCCGGCGCGCTCGGCACGTATCTGAACCAGTTGTTCCAGCGCACCTTCGCGGTCGCGAAAGAGGTGCGCACCACGACTGAAATCGGGGCGCAATCGGTTTCGATGGCCGCCGCCGCGGTGCGCCTCGCGCAGCGGATTTTCGACAAGGTGTCGAATCAGCGCGTGCTGTTCATTGGCGCGGGCGAGATGATCGAACTTTGCGCAACGCACTTTGCCGCGCAACAGCCGCGCGAGCTGGTCGTCGCGAACCGCACGGCCGAACGCGGCCAGCGTCTTGCCGACCGCTTCAATGGCCGGTCGATTCCGCTGTCGGAATTGCCCACGCGCATGCACGAGTTCGACATCATCGTGTCGTGCACGGCATCGACGCTGCCCATCATCGGTCTTGGCGCCGTCGAGCGCGCGGTGAAGGCACGCCGTCACCGCCCCATTTTCATGGTCGATCTCGCCGTGCCGCGCGACATCGAGCCGGAAGTCGGCAAGCTCGAAGACGTGTTCCTGTACACGGTCGACGATCTCGGTGCGATCGTCCGCGAAGGCAATGCGTCGCGCCAGGCCGCCGTCGCGCAGGCCGAGACGATCATCGAAACGCGCGTGCAGAACTTCATGCAGTGGCTCGACGCGCGCAGCATCGTGCCCGTCATCCGGCACATGCACACGCAAGCCGACGCGCTGCGCCGCGCCGAAGTCGAAAAGGCGCAAAAGTTGCTCGCGCGCGGCGACGATCCGGCTGCCGTGCTCGAAGCGCTGTCGCAGGCGCTCACGAACAAGCTGATCCACGGTCCGACGCACGCGCTCAACCGCGCCAGCACCGAGGACCGCGACTCGCTCATCGAACTGATGAGCGGCTTCTACAAGCACGCTCACTCTTCTTCCGAGCGTTAGCGGCGCTACACGCCGCGGCATCGCGCGGGTTGCCGACCAGGCCCGCGTGGTGCTTCATCCCATTGTCCGGGGCTTTCGTCCCGGGTTATCTTCCCGATTTCCCGAATCAGCCGTTCTTTCCGGAGCCCGCTCCGACCGCCCCAATGAAAACGAGCATGCAAGCCAAGCTCGACCAGCTCACCACCCGGCTGGCCGAACTGAACGACCTGTTGAGCCGCGAAGACATCACGTCGAACATCGACCAGTACCGCAAGCTGACGCGCGAACACGCGGAACTGCAGCCTGTCGTCGAGCATTACGCTCTCTGGCGCCAGTCGATGAACGACGCGGCCACCGCGCAGGAACTGCTGTCGGATGCATCGATGAAGGACTTCGCGGAAGAGGAAATCCGCTCGGCGCGCGATCAGATGGAAAAGCTCGAAGGCGAGTTGCAGAAGATGCTGCTGCCGAAAGACCCGAACGACGAGCGCAACATCTTCCTCGAAATCCGCGCGGGCACGGGCGGCGACGAATCGGCGCTGTTCGCGGGCGACCTGCTGCGCATGTATCTGCGCTACGCGGAACGCAACCGCTGGCAGGTCGAGATGATGTCGGCCAGCGAATCGGATCTGGGTGGCTACAAGGAAGTGATCGTGCGGATTGCGGGCGATGCCGCGTATTCGAAGCTCAAGTTCGAGTCGGGCGGCCACCGCGTGCAGCGCGTGCCTGCGACCGAAACGCAGGGCCGCATTCACACGTCGGCGTGCACGGTCGCCGTGATGCCGGAAGCGGATGAAATCGGCGAAGTCGAGATCAATCCCGCCGATCTGCGCATCGACACGTTCCGCGCGTCCGGCGCGGGCGGCCAGCACATCAACAAGACCGACTCCGCCGTGCGCGTCACTCACTTGCCGACGGGCATCGTCGTCGAATGTCAGGACGACCGTTCGCAGCACAAGAACAAGGACCGCGCGCTGAAAGTGCTCGCCGCGCGCATCAAGGACAAGCAGTACCACGAGCAGCACGCGAAGGAAGCCGCGACGCGCAAGAGCCTGATCGGCTCGGGCGACCGCTCGGAGCGCATTCGCACGTACAACTTCCCGCAAGGCCGGCTCACCGATCACCGGATCAACCTGACGCTGTATCGCCTCGAAGCGCTGATGGAAGGCGATCTCGACGAGCTGATCGCGGCGCTCGTGTCCGAGCATCAGGCGGAACTGCTCGCGTCGCTCGGCGACGCGGACTGAGCGGCACGCATGAATACCGTCGATACCGTCGCCACGTTGCTTCACGCGTCGCCACTGCCCGCGCTGGAAGCGCGCATTCTGCTCGGGCACGCGCTGGGCTGGCGTCGTACGGAACTGATCACGCGCGCCGACGACGCGCTCGATGCCGCCAAGGTGGCGGCCTTTCGCGATCTGGAAGCACGGCGCGTGGCGGGCGAGCCAATCGCGCAACTGATCGGCTTGCGCGAATTCTTCGGGCTCGACTTCCAGGTCACACGGGACGTGCTGATTCCGCGGCCCGAAACCGAATTGCTCGTCGAAACGGCCGTGCAGGCGCTCGAAGGCCGCGCCCCGCGCTCGCGCGTGCTCGATCTCGGCACGGGCACGGGGGCGATTGCTGTGTCGATCGCGTGGTCGCGGCCGGACGCGCGCGTTTGGGCTGTTGACCGCTCGGCGGAAGCACTGGAGGTTGCTCGACGCAACGCCATCAAGCTTCTCGAGCCGAAGCGCCCCGGCGGTGATCTGCAATTCGTGCAAGGCGACTGGTACGCCGCGCTCGACGATTCACTCACGTTCGACGTGATCGTCAGCAACCCGCCGTATATCGCGAGTGGCGACCCGCACCTTTCGCAAGGCGATCTGCGTTTCGAGCCGCGCGGCGCACTCACCGATGAAGCCGACGGCCTCTCGGCGATCCGCGCGATCGTCGCGGGCGCGCCGTCGCGGCTCGTGCCGAACGGCGTGCTGTGGATGGAACACGGCTATGATCAGGCCGAAGCCGTTCGCGCGATCCTCACGGCGCAAGGTTTTGCCGACGTGCGTTCGGAATGCGATCTGGCGGATATCGAACGCATCAGCGGCGGTCGCTGGCCGGGCTGATAGGCGGTGGCGCGGCACGCTGCGACAGCGCCTAATCGCGCCGATCCAGCCGCCGGTCGCTATCGGAGAAATCCGCTATCATTTCACTCTATCTCTTATACACACCGGAACCGCAAGGTCAGTCATGGAAACGCAACAACGCATCAAGCAAATCGTCGACGAAAACCCCGTCGTGCTCTTCATGAAAGGCAACGCGCAATTCCCGATGTGCGGCTTCTCGGGTCGCGCGGTGCAGATTCTGAAGGCATGCGGCGTCGATCAGTTCAAGACGGTCAACGTCCTCGAAGACGACGCCGTGCGCCAGGGCATCAAGGAATTCTCGAACTGGCCGACCATCCCGCAGCTGTACGTCAACGGTGAATTCGTCGGCGGCTCGGACATCATGATGGAGATGTATCAGTCGGGCGAACTGCAGCAACTCTTCGCTGCAGCCTAAGCCACGAGAGACGGCGCCGCACGTCATGGAAACACGCGCCGCGGCGCCTCGCCGTCTCATCGTCGCCATCACGGGAGCGACGGGCGCCATCTACGGCGTCCGGCTGCTCCAGACGCTGCGCAAACTGGGCGGCGTCGAAAGCCATCTGCTGATTTCCAGCGCCGGATGGCTCAATATCCAGCACGAACTCCAATTGTCGCGTGAAGACGTGCATCCGCTCGCGGATGTCGTTCATTCCGTGCGCGACGTCGGCGCGAGCATCGCGTCCGGCTCGTTCTCGACCGACGGCATGATCATCGCGCCGTGCTCGATGAAAACGCTCGCGAGTGTCGCGCACGGCCTTTCCGACAATCTGATCACACGCGCCGCCGATGTCACGTTGAAGGAACGTCGACGGCTCGTGCTGATGGTGCGAGAAACGCCGTTCAACCTCGCGCATCTGCGCAACATGACGGCCGTTACCGAAATGGGCGGCGTGATTTTTCCGCCGCTGCCCGCCTTCTACAATCGGCCGGAGACGATCGACCAGATGGTCGACGATACCGTCGCCCGCGTGCTCGACCTGTTCGCGCTGGGTCCGGCGTCGGCGCCCGCGTGGCAAGGGTTAAACAGTCCGTCGCAGTGAAGCGCGCCGCTGGCGCCGCTCGATTCACAACTGCCGGGAGACAATCAAATCCCCGTTTCACCGTTTATCAAATGACAGTGCGGCCTTATATTCGCTTTAACGAAACTTATCCGGCCTTCATCCGGCCCGCACTGCCATGACCCGCTTGCCTTCCCTGTTCCTGTCGCACGGTGCGCCGACGCTGCCGATCGACCCGTCGATGCCACGCGCGGAGTTCGCATCCCTGTCTGCTGAAGTGCCGCGCCCGAAAGCGATCCTGATGCTGTCCGCCCATTGGATGACGCAACAACCCGCGGCCAGCACGTCGGACGCGCCCGAGACGATTCACGACTTCTATGGCTTCCCGCGTCAGTTGTATGAGATTCAGTACCCGGCGCCGGGTGCGCCCGATATCGCGCGCCGCGCCGCCGCGCTGCTCGGCGAACAGGGCATTCCGACCGCGACGCAACCGCACGGTCTCGACCACGGCGCATGGGTGCCGATGCTGCTGATGTTCCCGCAAGCCGACGTGCCAATCGCGCAGTTGTCGATCCAGCCGAGGCTCGATCCCGCGCATCACTTCCGCGTCGGGCGCGCGCTGCGCCCGCTGCAGGACGAGGGCGTGATGATCGTCGGTTCGGGGCAGATCACGCACAATCTGCGCGAAGCGGATTTCTCGGCGAGCCCGGAAGACGCTGATCCGCGTGTGACCGAATTCACCGACTGGTTCGAGGCGCGCCTCGCCGACCGCGATATCGATGCGTTGCTCGATTACCGGCGTCAGGCACCGCACGCCGCGTTCATGCATCCAACCGACGAACATCTGCTGCCTGTATTCGCCGCACTGGGCGCCGCGCCGGACGACTACAAACTCGGCATTCAGTCGCTCGGGACGTTCCAGCGCTCGCTGGCGATGACGAACTACGTGTTCGGCAACGCGTAAGCGGTCTCCGCCACGCGTCGCGCATAATCGGCATAGGGGCCGGCCATGAGGCCGTACCCCTGCCACACCACCCGGCATGCGGGTCCGCACCGGGCGGTTCGGGAAGTTGAAGTTATGAGAGTCGAGGCACTCCCAGCCGATCGAAGTATGCGTTGGTCAGCACACTGTTGAGCAACTGACTGCTGTTGCGCCACCAGCGACGGCTGTTGGCCGCCACCTGTCGCGCAACGTCTGCCGACGCGCCCAGCGCACGTAGTTCCCGGTAGATGGTTAGACCACGGCGCCAATGTTTAAGCTGGATCGCACGCAACCGGTGACGCAGCCATTCCTCCAGTGCCAACCACACACCGGGTGTTTGCGCCAATCGGAAGTACGCCTTCCATCCCAACACATAAGGCCGTAACCGTTCCACCACGTCCCGCATGCTGCGCCCGCCTGAGCGACGGGTCAGTTCACGAATGCGGTGTTTGAACGCCAGCAGCGGTTTGGCCGCCACCTTGCGCTTGACCACACCGCCCGCAGCCATCCACAGGCTGTAGCCCAGAAACTTGCGACCGAACACACTCGCCACTGCGCTTTTGGTCTCATTGACCTTTAAGCGCAATCGCCCATACAGGCGTCGCAACAGTGCCATCACCCGCTCGCCCGCACGGCGGCTGCGAACATAGACATTCGCATCGTCGGCGTAGCGTGCGAAGCAGTGGCCCCGCCGCTCCAGTTCCTTGTCCACCTCGTCGAGCAGCACGTTGGCCAGCAACGGGGATAGCGGCCCACCCTGCGGTGTGCCCTGATCCCGCTGCTGGAGCACGCCGTCATCCATGATGCCGCTGTTCAGATACGCCCGGATCAGCCGGATCACTCCGGCGTCCCCAATGCGTTTCTGCAAACGGTCGATCAGGATGTCGTGGTTGACCCGGTCGAAGAACTTCTCCAGGTCAACGTCCACCACGATTCGCCGCCCCGACTGCACGTACGACTGCGCGGCAAGTACCGCATCGTGCGCACGCCGTCCGGGCCGGAAGCCGTAGCTATGCTCGCTGAAGGTGGGGTCCAGAACCGGCTGCAGCACCTGCAGCAGTGCCTGCTGGATCAGCCGATCCGTCACTGTCGGGATGCCAAGCTCGCGCTCGCCTCCATCCGGCTTCGGAATCGTGACCCGCCGTACCGGACTGGGCCGGTACGTCCCCTTGAGCAGCTGTTCACGGATCGCGGGCCACGCCGTCACCAGATGACGCGACGTCCGGTCAATGTCCAGACCGTCCACGCCAGCGGCTCCCTTGTTAGCCCTCACCCGTTTGAACGCCCGCTTCAGGTTCTCTCTCGTCAGCGCCGCTGCCAGCAGCGCTGACCCTGTGTCCCCGGATTCATGGCGCGGGCGACAGGCTTCATCGCTAGCGGGTACGCGCGCAGCTTCACCGCGCGCCTCCCCCACTCGCCCCGTTTGCACGGGCATCTGACGCAATGCCTGTCGCATCGACATGACGCTGGACACTCCTTCCCGTTTGGCCCTTCGTCACCAGCCTCAGCCTCACCGGCCTGTCCTGTGACTACTACGGCCGCTGCTGACTTCTCGCTCCGGCTCGACGCCGTTGCCCTTTCAGGCATGAGGCGAGATCTCCCCAGGTAAGAACGCACTCTTTCACTGCACAACCGCCGGATTTACGCCACCGCCCCTTGATCACGAGAGCTTTGCGGTTTCTGGCCCGCTCGCCCTGGTCGGCAACGCCTTCTATCCGGTTCTTGTCCATCGGCTCGCAGTTTCGCTCCACGCTTCCTCCCCACGCTCAGTCACCCTCACGCAGTTGCGCTTCGCTTCGCTCGCTGTGATCAACTTGCGGTGGGACTTGCACCCACTGGAGTGCGCACATGCTGGGCGCACCAAAAAAAGCCCGCCAGAATCTGGCGGGCTTTTTCGTGCGGCAGACGATCAATCGCAGTCGATCAGGCGCCGATGCCTTCGAGAATCTCGTCGTGCGATTCACGCTCGTTCAGATACTCGGTGCGATAGCCCGTATGCACGCCCCAGTAGTAGAAGATCAACGAGAACGCGATCACGACCAGCATGTCCCAGCCATACGGCAGCACGCCCAGACCGCCAAACTGCTTGCTGCCGATCAGCGACAGGATCGCCATGATGGGTAGATACGCGACCAGCCACCATGCCGCCTTCAGATCCTGGTTGAAGCCTCCGAAGCCCGACTTCGCCTGGAAGTAGAAGAACACAGGCAGCGCGACGACCATCAGCAGGATGATCTCGCCCGTCAGCGGCCACTTCGCCCAGTACAGGATCAGCGACGCGCACACGAACGCGAACGGCGCGATCACGCTCATGCCGGGAATGTGCAGCGGACGCTCGATGTCGGTCGCCGCGCGGCGCAGCGCCATCAGGCTGATCGGGCCCGTCAGATACGAGATCACCGTCGCCACCGAAATGACGGCCGCCAGCGAACTCCAGCCACGGAAGAAGAACAGGAAGATGAACGATACAAACAGGTTGAACCACATCGCCGGACGCGGTACGCCGTACAGCGGATGCACCGTGCCGAACATCTTCGGCATCGTGTTGTTACGCTCCATCGCGTAGATCATGCGCGTCGTGGTCGCCATGTAGGTCGTGCCCGTGCCGCTCGGGCTCACGAACGCGTCGACATACAGCAGGATTGCCAGCCAGTTCAGGTTCAGCGCGATCGCCAGTTCCGCGAACGGCGACTTGAAGTTGAATTGGCTCCAGCCCTTCATCACGTCAGCCGGATTCACCGAGCCGATGTACGCGATCTGCAACAGCACGTAGATCACCAGCGCCAGCAGGATCGAGCCGATCACCGCGAACGGCACGCTCTTCGCCGGATTGCGCGCTTCTCCGGCCAGGTTGATCGGACTCTGGAAGCCGTTGAACGCGAACACGATGCCGCTCGTCGCCACCGCCGTCAGCACCGCCGACCAGCCATACGGCGCGAACACACCCGTGCCGCCGAAACTTTCGCCGAGGTTTTCCTTGTGGAAGCCGCTCATCATCAGACCGAGAATCGTCAGGCCCGGGATGATGAACTTGAAGATCGTGATGGTCGTGTTAGCGCGCGCGAACACCTTCACGCCCCAGTAGTTCAGCAGGAAGTATATGACCACCAGCACGGCCGACAGCAGAAGGCCGGGCGTCGTCAGCTCGCTGTTGATAAAGAGGTTGTGCGCCCATTCGTACGGCCAGGTGCTCATGTACTGGATCGACGCTTCCGCCTCGATCGGAATCACCGACACGATCGCGATCCAGTTGGCCCAAGCGCTGATAAAGCCCACCAGCGCGCCGTGCGAATAGCGCGCGTAGCGCACCATGCCGCCGGACTCGGGGAACATCGCGCCGAGTTCCGCATAGGTCAGCGCGATTGCGAGAATCACCACTGCGCCGA
Organism: Paraburkholderia hospita; assembly: GCF_002902965.1. Classification (GTDB taxonomy): domain Bacteria; phylum Pseudomonadota; class Gammaproteobacteria; order Burkholderiales; family Burkholderiaceae; genus Paraburkholderia; species Paraburkholderia hospita. Next base: position 3,591,262 of record NZ_CP026105.1, read on the forward strand.
TCACCCACGCGCACAGCGCCGCAGGGCCTGCAATCTTGGCCGCCTTCCAGGCGCCGAACAGCCAGCCGGACCCGATAATCGAGCCGAGTCCCGTCAGCATCAGCGCGAATGGGCCGATGTGCCGTTGAATAGAACTTTTCACGTCTTCTCCTATATCTGAAAGCACGCCGCTGCCGCGGCCGTTAGACACGGCTAGAAGTCATAGGAAAGACTAGGGCATACGGCGGGCGGTCGCGATTGCAATTGCGGGTTTCTTCCACAGGTGCAACCGGTCGTGCGCGGGGCCTAGTTTAACGGTTGCACCGTCCGATTGCAGTCAAAATACGTTTGAGCCCTACAAAAAAACCGAGAAAATAGCAAGCTTTGTAAGCATTTTTGTGCCTAATAGCCCCGATCTATATGAGGATTTAAAGATTACGGTTGACCTTCTCTCGAAATATCCGTATAAAGGACGGGCAGGATTTCAAGCGGCGAGTGAATTGGTTCTTTCGTAGTTCGCCCATCAACGGTACTCCGGTTGGTCCTATTACCCTTCCTTGATTTTCATGCACCCTCGGGCTTCGGCCTTATTTACCATTTTTAGGAAACAGTAATATGGAAACCGGTACCGTCAAGTGGTTCAATGACGCAAAGGGCTTTGGTTTTATCACGCCGGACGCCGGCGGCGAAGATCTGTTCGCGCATTTCTCGGAAATCCGCGTAGAAGGCTTCAAGACGCTGCAGGAAAACCAAAAGGTTACCTACGACGTCAAGACGGGCCCGAAGGGCAAGCAGGCCGCTAACATCAAGCCGGTCTAAGCTTAGCTTCCTTCCGGAACGCAGAAAAACCCCGCCTAGGCGGGGTTTTTTCTTTTCTGGGTTAATCGTGATTTCGGCGCGAAATCTAAAATCTTTACCGGAATACGCGTTGTGCGTGAATGCCTAAGCCTGTTGCAACGCTGGCGAGGCGATCGCCGAACACGGGACGCGCATCGGGAAACGCCGCAGCCAGTGCGCCCGACAAAAACGCCAACCCCGTCGATCCGCCCGTGAAGTACAGCGCGTCGACATCACGCGGCGCGACGCCCGCACGTTGCACGGTATCGCGCGCAGCCTGGACGATGCGCAGTGTCTCGTCCTTGCCCGCCGCAATCAGTTGCGCTTCGTCGAATGCGAGACGCAAATCCTCCTCGACGATTTCCAGATCGATCAGCGTCTCGCCGCCCGCCGCCACGCCAATCTTCGCTTCTTCCGCGTGCGCCGCGAGCGCATGGCCGAAACGCTGCTCGACGACGCGCATCAGCCGGTCATGGTGCCGCGTGTTCAAATAGAGATGCCGCATCAACGCAAGCTCGGACACGCGCTTCGGCGTATAGATCGTGTTGATCAGATGCCACGTGGCGAGGTCGAAGTAAATACGGTTCGGCATCTCGCGCCCTTCCGGATCGAGCGATTGATAGCCGAGTTCGCGCAGGATCGTCGCCAGCTCGACGCGCCGGTCGAAGTCCGTTCCGGCGACGTGCACGCCGTGATGCGCGAGCACATCGTCCTTGCGTTCGATACGCTTCATCCGCTCCGGCCCGACGCGCACCAGCGAGAAGTCCGACGTGCCGCCGCCGATATCCGCCACCAGCACCAGCCCTTCTTGCGTCAGATGCGCTTCGTAATCGAAGGCGGCCGCAATCGGCTCGTACTGGAAGTGAATCTCGTTGAAACCTACCGAGCGCGCCGCCGCTTCGAGCTGCTGCTGCGCGAGCTGATCGGCGCGCGGATCGTCGTCGACGAAAAACACCGGACGCCCGAGCACCGCGCGGCTGATCGGCGTGCCCGCCGTCTGTTCCGCGCAGCGCTTCAGATGCGTGACGAAGATCGCGATCACGTCGGTGTATTTGATCGCGGAGCCGTCGCCGAGATCCGTATTGTTGTCGGCCAGCGCCGAGCCGAGAATGCTCTTCATCGAGCGCATCAGCCGGCCGTCGAAGCCGTCGACATACGCTTCGAGCGCCGCGCGGCCGTACTCGCGCCGGTTTTCGTCGGTGTTGAAGAAGACGGCCGTAGGCAGCGTCGTATAGGCGCCTTCGACAGGCGCCAGCTTCAGCGTCGCCTGCCCGGCTGGAGAACCGCCGACAGGAACGGCAACTGCCGAATTCGACGTGCCGAAGTCAATCGCGCAATAGGTCATGGCAGGATTCGCCGCTCACGCAGGCGCGCACAGAAAAAGGACGGGCTTTGTAACATGAAAGCTGTGACACCATCAACCGGGCGCGCGCAGTCCACGCTGCGGCGATGGGGAATGCAGATTGCTTCATCGATAGGTTGCGCCGGGCTCGAATGAATCCGACAGGATACGCTGTTCGACGGCCCGCTTACAGAATCCTCATAAACATTGACTCGCTCATTCAGGAGATTCAGGAGACTCGATGCAGGAACCTTCCGCCGCCACGGTTCGCGCCGACTCGGCCAGCATCGTCGAAACCGATCTGCCTTCGCGGCTCGACCGCTTGCCGTGGGGCCGCTTCCATTCGCTGATCGTCGTCGCGCTCGGGGTGACGTGGTTGCTCGACGGGCTGGAGGTGACGCTTGCGGGGTCCGTCGCGAGCGCGTTGAAGTCGAGCGAGGTGCTGCGCTTCTCAAACGCGGACGTGGGGCTGGCCGGCAGCGCGTATATCGCCGGCGCTGTGCTGGGCGCGCTCGGCTTCGGCTGGCTGACCGACCGGCTCGGCCGACGCAAGCTGTTCTTCATCACGCTCGCGCTGTATCTCGCGGCAACGGCGGCGACCGCTTTCTCGTGGAATCTCACGAGCTTTCTGGTGTTTCGCTTCCTGACGGGCGCGGGCATCGGCGGCGAGTACACGGCGATCAATTCGACGATCCAGGAATTCACGCCCGCCCGCGTGCGCGGACACACCGATCTCGCGATCAATGGCACGTTCTGGATCGGCGCGGCGCTTGGCGCGGTCGGTTCGCTGGTCATGCTCGACCCGCATCTGCTGCCCGGCGACTGGGGCTGGCGCGCGTGCTTCTTCATCGGCGCGGTGCTCGCACTGGCAATCCTGCCGATGCGCGTATGGATCCCCGAAAGTCCGCGCTGGCTGCTCACGCACGGCGAGGAAAAGGAAGCGCGCGAGATCGTCGAAGGGATCGAGGCGCGCTTTCGCGCGGAAAATCACACGCTCGCCGACGATACGCTCAAACGCCTGCGCCTGCGCGCCCGCGAGCACACGACGCTGCGCGAGGTCTTCCACACGCTGTTCATGGTGCACCGGCGCCGGGCGTTGGTCGGGCTGTCGCTGATGACAGCGCAAGCGTTCTTCTACAACGCGATTTTCTTCACCTACGCGCTCGTGTTGACCGATTTCTATCATGTGCCGGGCGACCATGTCGGCTGGTACATCCTGCCCTTCGCGCTCGGCAATTTCGCAGGGCCGCTGCTGATCGGCAGGCTGTTCGACGTGATCGGGCGCCGCAAGATGATCGCCGCGACCTACGCGATTTCGGCGCTGCTGCTGACCGTGAGCGGCTACCTGTTCGAACAGCAGTTGCTCACCGTAACGACGCAGACCATCGCGTGGATGGTGATTTTCTTCTTCGCGTCGGCGGCGGCGAGTTCGGCGTATCTGACCGTCAGCGAATCGTTTCCACTTGAAATTCGCGCGCTCGCGATTGCGGTGTTCTACGCGTTCGGCACAGCGCTCGGCGGTATCGCGGGGCCGGCGTTTTTCGGCAGGCTGATCGACACGCAGCAGCGCAGCGAAGTATTTTCGGGTTATCTGGTCGGCTCGGCGCTGATGCTGGCCGCAGCGGTGATCGCGGCGATCTGGGGCGTGGACGCGGAACGGCGGCCACTCGAAAGCGTCGCCGCGCCGCTATCCGCAATCGACGACGACTGACCGCCAATGAGCGCAAGCAACAGCCGCGCAATAAAGACAGCCGTGCAACAAAAAAACGCGGCCGTCGGCCGCGTTCCGTGTTTAACAAATGACGCGCTGGCGAAAACTCAGAACGCCTTATTCCACCCGCCCGCAAAAGCAATATCACCGAGCGGCACGCGCGTGCGCGCCGCCTTTTCGCGCTCGCGCAGCACGGGGTCGAGTTTGTCGACTTCGCCATAATGGCCGAGCGAGATCATCGCGATCACTTCTATGTCATTGGGCACCGTGAACGCCTTGCGGAACGCATTGACGTCGAAGCCGCTCATCTGATGCGCGGCAAGGCCGAGCGCGTGCGCCTGCAACACCAGCGACAGCGCCGCCGCGCCCGCGTCGTACGGCGCGCAACGATTGATTTCGCCTTTCGCCGTCAGCGTGTGCGCCGTCACGCAGATCAGCACCGGCGCCTTCGAATTCCAGCCCTGATTGAACGGCACGAGCGTGTCGAACGCTTTCTTGAACGAGACTTCGTCCGTCGTGCGGTCGAACACCACGAAGCGCCAAGGCTGCAGGTTGTACGACGAGGGTGCCCAGCGCGCCGCCTCGAGCACCGTGCGCAGTTGCTCGCGGCTCACGGGCTCGCTCGAATACGCGCGCGGGCTCCAGCGGCCGGCGATCAGTTCATGAATGGGAACGTCGGTGCGTGCGGGTTTGGTGGTCATGCGCATTTCTCGGTCGAAATTCATGATCGGCGGGCAGCAGCCCGAAGGCCCACTAGCATAACCCGAGCGCTCCGATTCGCGCCCTGCTGGTCGCGCAGATTTAAAACACCAGAGCGCATGAAAAAAGCGCGTCGAGGCCCTTCGACCACAACGCGCTCTTTCATGCCGTGAAGCGGACTACACCATCAAGCAGCCTGCGCCGCGACGCTCTGCTCGCCACGGTTGATCCGCAGCACGATGACCGAGGCAACGATACACAGTCCGCCCGAAATCATCGACGCCACCGTGTACGTGCCGAGACTCGCGCGCAGCATGCCCGCGCCGAGTGCCGCGAAGGCCGCACCCAGCTGATGGCCCGCGACCACCCAGCCGAACACGACGGGCGCCGAGTCCTTGCCGTAGACATCGGTAGCGAGGCGCACCGTTGGCGGTACGGTCGCGATCCAGTCGAGACCGTAGAACACCGCGAACAGCGGCAAGCCGAAGAAGTCGATGCCGAAAGCGTGCGGCAGAAACATCAGCGACAGGCCGCGCAGCCCGTAGTACCAGAAGAGCAGCACGCGCGCATTGAACCGGTCGGACAGCCAGCCCGACAGCGTCGTGCCGAAAAGGTCGAAGATACCCATTGCCGCGAGCAGCGATGCGCCCTGCACTTCCGTCATCCCGTAGTCGCCGCACATCGCGATCAAATGCGTGCCGACGTAGCCGTTCGTGCTCGCGCCGCAAATGAAGAAGCTGAAGAACAGCAGCCAGAAGTCGCGCGTCTTGCTCGCCATTGCCAGCGTGCCGAACGCGATCGCGAGCGGATTCTGCTTGCTCATGTCCGATTTGACGGGCGAGTCAGCAGGTTCGCCGAACGGACGCAGCGCCATGTCAGCGGGACGCTCCGGCAGCAGGAACGCCACCAGCGGCAACACGAGGGCCGCCGCGATCGCGACCGTCCACACGACGGGCCGCCAACCATGATGCTGCGCGATCGCCGCGAGCAGCGGCAAAAACACCAGTTGGCCCGTCGCCGAACTGGCGGTGAGAATGCCCATCACGAGACCGCGATGCGTGCTGAACCACCGGTTCACGACCGTCGCCGACAGCGTCAGCGCCGCCACGCCCGTCGCGCCGCCGACCATCACGCCCCACACGAGAATCATCTGCCACGGGTGCGTCATCAGCGAGGACAGGCCGACGCCCACCGCCATCGCGCCAAGCGCCGTCAGAATGGTCGGACGCACGCCGAAACGCTGCATCGCCGCCGCCGCGAACGGCCCCATCAGCCCGTACAACGCGATGTTCACCGAGATGGCCAGCGAGATCGTCGCGCGACTCCAGCCAAAGTCATGTTCGAGCGGCAACATCATCACGCTCGGGGTTGCGCGCGTGCCGGCCGCCGCGAGCAGCACCAGAAACACCACGGCCACGGCCAGCCAGCCGTAGTGGAAACGCCCACCAATTATTCTTGCTGCCCAGTTCATCGGTTCTCCAAGGTTTCCGTCACGGCTCACGGTGCTGCGATGCCAGCCGCATATGATCTTTACCGCTTTCGTAATAGACTTGTGACTGACTCGTCACAATCGGTGTTGCGATCTTAGTTACCGATCGGTAACATGTCAAGGCGTCGACTCAAGGACCACAACACCATCATGGCTAATTCCGACACCGCCAAACGCGCGCCGAGCCGTCGTTCGCAAACGGCAGATCCTGATACCGCCAAGCGCGCGGCGAGCCGTCGTTCGCAAACGGCCGGCTCGGAAGCGCAGCAGCATCTTTTGCGCGCCGCCGCTGATCTGTTCTACAAGGAAGGCGTGCGCGCGGTGGGCGTCGATGCCGTCGTCGAGCGGGCGGGCGTCAACAAGATGAGTCTGTACCGCCAGTTCTCTTCGAAAGACGATCTGGTGGTGGCGTACCTGGAACAGTCGGACGAGCAGTTCTTCAGACGTTTCGACGAAAGCCTGGCCAAACATCCGGGTGAGCCTCGGAAACAGGTCGTCCAGTATTTCGAGGATCTGGCAGGGCGCGCGTCGAAGGAAGACTATCGCGGCTGCCCGTTCGTCAATGTATCGGCGGAATTTCCGGACCCGGCGCATCCGGCGCGGCTCTGTGTACTGAACAACAAGACGAAGCTGATGGATCGGCTCCACGCGCTCTGCACGGAAGCAGGCGCACGCGATCCGGGCGAGCTAGCGAACGCGCTCGCGTTGCTGATCGAAGGGATCTACGCGTCGAGCCAGACCTACGGCCCGGGTTGCGGACCGATTTCGGTCGCGCCGCGAGTGGCAGAACAACTTGTCGCGCAGGCGTGCGGAGAGGCGTCGGTAAAATAGCGGTTTTGCGTTTCCTGCCTGCACCGCCATGTCTTCAACGTCCCCTCTTTCGCACGATGCCATCCTCGACGCCGCGCGCCACTGGCTGACGCGTGCCGTGATCGGGCTAAACCTGTGCCCGTTCGCGAAAGCAGTGCATGTGAAAAACCAGATTCGCTACGCGATCAGCGAAGCGACGGGCATGGAAGGCGTATTGACCGATCTGGAAGCGGAGCTGCGCACTTTGGCGGATGCCGATCCCGCCGCCATCGACACGACGCTGCTCATCATTCCGCACGCGCTCGGCGATTTCCTCGAATACAACGACTGCCTGTTCTTTGCGGACCGGATGGTGAAGCAACTGCGCCTCGAAGGCACGCTGCAGATCGCCAGCTTTCACCCTCAGTATCAATTCGAAGGCCACGAGCCGGACGATATCGAAAACTACACGAACCGCGCGCCCTATCCGATTCTGCATTTGCTGCGGGAAGCGAGCATCGACCGCGCGGTCGACGCCTTTCCGGACGCCGCCGACATCTACGAGCGCAACATGGATACGTTGCGCCGTCTCGGCCCGGAAGGCTGGCACAAATGGATGAGCGAGCAGGCCAAAGACTGACCGGCTAACGCTCGGCGGGGCTCACGCCTCAACGTAGAACCGCTCGCGCAGTTCCGGAATGCCGAGCGTGTCCATCACTTCATTGAGCCGCTCGGCGGGCCGCCGGCGCGGCAAGTCCTTGTAAGTCGCGACGATGAGCTCGTTCTTCATCGAATGCTCCCAGCCGACCAGCTCCGTCACGTTGACCTGATAGCCGTGCGCTTCCAGTTGCAGGCAGCGCAGCACGTTGGTGATCTGACTGCCGAACTCGCGCGTATGTAGCGGATGCCGCCAGATTTCCGTCAAAGCGTTCGCCAGCGACTTACCCTTGTTCCTGCGCAGTACGCCTGCCACTTCCGCCTGACAGCACGGCACGACGACGATGTATTTCGCATGTTTTTCGAGCGCGAAGCGGATGGCGTCGTCGGTGGCCGTATCGCACGCGTGCAAGGCGGTGACGATGTCCACGTTCGGCGGCAGTTTGTCCGATGTAATCGATTCGGCTACGGAAAGATTAAGAAACGACATACCCTTGAAGCCGAGGCGTGCCGCCAGCTCTTCTGACTTCGAGACGAGCTCCTCGCGCGTCTCAATGCCGTAGATATGCGAGTTATCCCGCAGTTCCTTGACGAACAGGTCGTAGAGAATAAAGCCGAGGTAGGACTTGCCCGCGCCGTGATCAACTAGGGACAGTTCGCCTTTCGTCTCTTTTACGTCCTGGAGCAACGGTTCGATGAACTGAAACAGGTGGTAGACCTGCTTGAGCTTGCGGCGGCTGTCCTGGTTCATCTTGCCGTCGCGCGTGAGGATATGGAGTTCCTTCAGCAGCTCGACGGACTGGTTAGGACGGACTTCGTAGGATTTGCTGGACATCGAATGAGCGTGCCACCGATTGCATCGCGAACGTGCGTCAGGTGACGGAAAAAGGGAAAAGTGTCTGTCAGTTTACCCAAAGCGCGCGGGACGGTCCCAGTTCTTGCGCGCGGACTGCGACATCGCACCCGGCCTGGAATCGTTCGTGCATGAGAATCGCCCGGGTTCGAACCTGCTGAAAAGCGTGTCGCAAGGCAGTCGTCTGATGCAAGCCAGATATAGCATGGCGGCTTGCAAGATACATAAAGAAAGACAAGCTACCGGTTACTGCAACGTCGAAAAACCGCCGGTACGCGTGGGGGAGGTCGAGCCGGAACAGGGGTTCGAACGTTACGTAACCTGAAGTGCGCCGGGACTGCAACGAAGCGCGCTCGGATCTGATGAGGCGGCAAATGGATACGACACCCAACGGAAACGCCGAGCAGAAGTTTCAGGAGCTCATGGCGAAGCTGCTGGCCACACCCGAGTGGACAGAAAAGCAGCAACTGGAACTCGAAATGGCGCGCGACATCTCGGTCGAGATGCTGCGGCTCGCGGAAGTCATGCGCGACGGCAGCGTCGATATGGAGACGTGCCTGACCCTGCTCAAATACGCGAAAGTGCTGGACTTCGTGATGACGACGCTCGCGTCGCGCCGCGACATCAAGCCTCAGACGCTGCGCGTGATCTTCAAACTGGCCGGACTCAAAGTCGACGAAGCCTATCCGGGCTGAGTCCGCCGACGGCTGCGCGGCCCGCTCGCGCAGCCGTTTTCCGAGTTTTCCGCGCTTTCCCTTTGTCTGCTGCGGCTCGTAGCCGATCGCGACAGCCTTTGGCCAAGGTTTTTCACCTCGGCCCACGCGTAGCTTCCCTTTTCCCCTCGCGTCTCACATGCTGATGTCGCTGCGTCGCAGCATGCGCCTGCACGAGATGACTTCTATCATGCCCAACTGGTCAGGCCGAAATTCAATAAGCGCATAAGACGCAAGCCGCCTCTTCGTCCCGACTCATCCAATACGGTAGTCCCGCCGCAGAGCGGGACGCCGACACACAGCATCCGCCACACGCTCGCAGCACGACGTAGGAAAGCGGCCACCGGACCGGCATCGCCGAGGGGCGCCAACCATACGACAGATGCCGCCAAAGGAGGAGACGTCGTCATGAGGAAAATGCGGTGGGTGGTGATCTTGCTCTGCTTTCTTGCTATCGCGGTGAACTACATCGACCGCGCGAATCTGGCCGTCGCCGCGCCTGAAATCCAGAAGGCGCTCGGCATCGGACCCGCGCAGATGGGCTTTATCCTGAGCGGCTTCTTCTGGACTTACGCGCTGATGCAGATGCCGTTCGGCTGGTTCGTCGATCGCGTCGGCGCGCGCATCGCGTTGCCGCTCGCAGTCGGCTGGTGGTCGCTGTTCACGGCGGCGACGGCGGGCGCGAGCAGCGTCGCCGGCATGTTCGGCTGCCGGCTGATGCTCGGCGTCGGCGAGGCGGGCGCGTATCCGTCCTGCGCGAAACTGGTCAGCCAATGGTTCAAACCGTCGCAGCGCGCGCTGGCGACGAGCATCTTCGACAGCGGCTCGCGCGTCGGCTCGGCGCTGTCGATTCCCGTCGTCGCGCTGATCATCGGCACGCTTGGCTGGAAGGCGTCGTTCGTCGTCACGGGGATCATCGGCGCGGTGTGGATCGTCGGTTGGCTCGTGATCTACCGCAGCCCGGCGCACGGCGACATGACGGGCGAGCAGGACGTCGTGCCCGATACCCGCGCCGCGCGCGCCGCCGACAAGGTCACATGGGCGTCGCTGTTTCGCCATCGCACGCTGTGGGGCATGATGCTCGGCTTCTTCTGCCTGAACTTCGTGATCTATTTCTTCATCACGTGGTTTCCGAGCTACCTCGTGCAAACGCGTGGCTTTTCGCTGAAGTCGCTCGGCACGCTCGGCATGATTCCCGCGCTGATGTCGATTCCGGGCGGCTGGATCGGCGGGCTGGTGTCGGATGCGCTGTTCCGGCGCGGCTGGAGCCTCACGGCCGCGCGCAAGACGTGCATGGTCGGCGGTATGCTGGTGTCGTCGGTGATCACGCTGTCGGCGTTCACGTCCAACATCTATCTGATGCTCGCGTTCTTCGGCATCGCGTACGGCAGCCTCGCGTTCGCCGCCGCCAGCATCTGGTCGCTGCCCGCCGACGTCGCGCCCACCCCGCGTCACGTCGCGTCGATCAGCGGCATCCAGAACTTCGCGTCGAACCTGGCGGGGATCGTCATCACGACGTTCACGGGCGTCATGGTTGCGCTGACCAAAGGCTCGTTCACGATTCCGCTGGTTGTCGCGGGCGGCTTCTGCTTTTTGGGCGCGTTCAGCTATCTTGTGATCGTCGGCCGCATCGAGCCACTGCCCGCCGATCCCGAGCGCCCATACGTGCCGGAAGGCGCGCAACGCTCGCACGTCTGATTTTTCAATAAGGCACCGAATCATGTCGACAGCCATCGCCGCGCACGCCGCAATCCGCCTTCATCCGAACGACGACGTGATCATCGCGACGCGCCAGCTCGTGTCGGGCACGCGCATCGAAACCGAGGACCTGGTCGTGACGGGTCTGATTCCGCCCGGCCACAAGATCGCGACGCGCGCGATCGCAAAGGGCGAGCCCGTCAAGCGCTACAACCAGATCATCGGCGTCGCGCGCGAGGCGATTGCCCGCGGACAGCACGTGCACACGCACAACCTAGGCATGGCCGAATTCGCGCGCGAGCACGAATTCGGCGTCGACACGCATCCGACTGCCGCGGCCCGTGAGCCGGCGCATTTCATGGGCATCCGTCGCGCGGACGGCCGCGTCGCGACGCGCAACTACATCGGCATTCTGACGAGCGTGAACTGCTCGGCGACCGTCGCGCGCGCCATCGCCGATCATTTCCGGCGCGACGTGCATCCGGAAGAACTCGCGGCGTTCCCGAACGTCGACGGCGTGATCGCGTTGACGCATGGACTTGGCTGCGGCGTCGATCTGCGCGGCGAAGGCATGGCGATCCTGCAGCGCACGCTGGTGGGTTACGCGGCGCACGCGAACTTCGCGTCGGTGCTGTTCGTCGGGCTGGGTTGCGAGACGAACCAGATTGGCGGCGTGCTCGAATCGGGCGGTCTCGCCGATAACACCGCGCAACTGCGCAGCTTCACGATTCAGGACAGCGGCGGCACGCGCAAAACCATCGAGCGCGGTATCGCGATGGTGCGCGACATGCTCGCCGACGCGAACCGCGCGGTGCGCGAGAAGGTGAGCGCGTCGCATCTGATCGTCGGCTTGCAGTGCGGCGGCTCGGACGGTTATTCGGGGATATCGGCGAATCCGGCGCTGGGCGCGGCCGTCGACCGGCTCGTGCAGCATGGCGGCACGGCGATATTGTCGGAGACGCCCGAAGCCTACGGCGCCGAGCATCTGCTCACGCGCCGCGCGGTGAGCCGCGAAGTCGGCGAGAAGCTGCTGGCGCGCATCGCGTGGTGGCAGGACTACTGCTCGCGCAACGGCGCGGCACTCGATAACAATCCGTCGGCGGGAAACAAGGTCGGCGGCTTGACGACCATTCTCGAGAAGTCGCTCGGCGCGGTGGCGAAAGGCGGCACGACAAACCTCGTCGACGTGTACGAGTACGCGCAGCCGATTCGCGCGAAGGGTTTCGTATTCATGGATTCGCCCGGCTACGACCCGATGTCGGCGACAGGCCAGGTCGCGTCGGGCGCGAACCTGATCTGCTTCACGACGGGGCGCGGCTCCGCATATGGCTGCGCGCCGTCGCCCTCGTTGAAGCTCGCGACCAACACCGCGCTGTGGGAACGCCAGGAAGAAGACATCGACATCAACTGCGGCGGCGTGATCGACGGCACGGCATCCATCGATCAGCTCGGCGCGGACATCTTCCAGATGATGCTCGACTGCGCGTCGGGCACGCGCTCGAAAAGCGAACTGCACGGCTACGGACAGAACGAGTTCGTGCCCTGGCAAGTCGGCGTGGTGACCTGAGCGCGGATCGACCGGACTGACGTTATGCGGCAGGCGCGCCGAGCGGCGGCGTGCCGTCGTGGAACATCGACTTCAATTGCGCGCGCAGTTCGGGCGAGTCGCTGTGCTTGTGCGCCTGCATCGCGTGCGCGACGGCGGCTTCGAGCAGTTCGTTTTCCGAATCTGCGCACAGGGCGACCGTGCAGTTGATGTCGCTCGGGCATTCGCGGCAATCGATGTATTTGCGGCCCATGACAGACTCCTCAGATCAAAGTGATCGCGCGCAACGCGTGCGTTGGCGTCGCCTCGGCGTGCATATCGGTGAGGCTTCGGGCAGCGGGAAATGCGTAAGTTGTGCGCGGCTGGGCGGCGCGGCGCGCGCCGGAAAGGAAGGTGTGTGAGAAAAGTATAGGTCGCAGTGTGTGCATGCCTGCTCCGGGTTTGCCCCGCTTCCAGGCGGGTGGGACAATACCGGCCTTCGCGCCGAGCGCGTTTCACCGCCATCCACGTCACTTTTCATCGATGCCGAATTCGTCCGATCACCCCACGCATCACGCCCGCGTTGCCGTTATCGGCGGCGGCCCTGCGGGGCTGATGGCCGCCGAAGCGCTGGCGAGCGGAGGCGCGCGCGTCGACGTGTACGACGCGATGCCGTCCGTCGGGCGCAAGTTTCTGATGGCAGGCAAAGGCGGCATGAACATCACGCACTCCGAGCCGATCGAGCCGTTTCTCGGCCGCTATGGCAAGCGCCGCGCTGACATCGCGCCGTTGCTCGATGTGTTTGGCCCGCACGCGCTGCGCGCGTGGCTTGACGAACTGGGTGTCGCGACATTTGTCGGCAGCTCGGGCCGTGTGTTTCCGACTGACATGAAAGCCGCGCCGATGCTGCGCGCGTGGCTGCATCGGTTGCGGGAAGCGGGCGTGCAATTTCACATGCGGCACAAATGGATCGGCTGGGCTGAGCCCGCTTCGTCCGATGCGCATGGCCTGCGCTTCGCGACGCCCGAGGGTGAGCGCGAAGCGAGCGTGGATGCTGTTGTGTTCGCCTTGGGCGGCGGCAGTTGGGCGCGCCTCGGGTCCGATGCCGCGTGGGTTCCGTTGATGCAGCAACGCGAGATTCCCGTCGCGCCGCTGCTACCTGCGAACTGCGGCTTCGACGCGGACTGGACCGATTACTTCCGCGAACGCTACGCGGGCCAGCCGGTGAAGCCGGTTTCGATCGCCGTCGAAAGCGTGGACGGCACGGTCCAGCATCGACAAAGTGAGTTCGTCGTGACTTCGACGGGGATCGAAGGAAGCCTTGTGTATGCGTTGTCTTCGGTGATTCGCGATCGCCTGCTCGCCAATGGCGAAGCAACGATAACGCTCGATCTCGCGCCGGGCCTGAGCGCGCAGCGCGTGATCGACGAAGTCACGCGGCCGCGCGGCTCGCGATCAATGTCGAGTCACTTGCATAGCCGTATCGGTATCACGGGCGTGAAGCTCGGCTTGCTGCACGAGTGTTTGTCGAAGGAAGACTTCACCGATGCCGCGAAGCTCGCGCCAGCCATCAAGTCATTGCCGCTGCGGCTGACGCGCGCGCGGCCCATCGACGAAGCGATCAGCAGCGCGGGCGGTATTCCGTTCGAAGCGCTCGACGACGCGTTGATGATCCGGCAACTGCCCGGCGTGTTCTGCGCGGGCGAGATGCTCGACTGGGAATCGCCGACGGGCGGCTATCTGTTGACCGCATGCTTCGCCAGCGGCCTCGTGGCTGGACGCGGCGCGCTGGCTTATAGCCTTCGGCGCTAGTTCACCAGGTCACGGCTTCGTTGCGATTCTCTTGGGCTTGAGCCGCCACAGCGACGTGACTTCGGCCTTGCGCGCGGCGTGCAGCGGGTCGGCGGCGTCCGTCGCTTTCGGATGACGCGGCTTGATGTCCTCGCGTCCGGCGACGACCAGACCCGCATTGTCGATCGCAGCCAGCAGCCAGTCGCGCGTGCGCATGCCCAGATGTTCCGCGAAGTCCGACAGAATCAGCCAGCCCTCGCCGCCCGGTGAAAGATGATCGGCGAGTCCGTTCAGAAAACCGAGCAGCATGCGGCTTTCGTAGTCGTACACGGCGCTTTCGATCGGCGACGCCGGACGCGCGGGCACCCACGGCGGATTGCAGACGACGAGCGGCGCGCGCCCTTCGGGAAACAGATCGGCTGCGATCAGCTCGACCTGACTGTCGTAGCCGAGCCGCGTGAGATTCTCTCTCGCACACGCGAGAGCGCGCGGGTCCTGATCGGTTGCGACGATACGCTTGACGCCCCGCTTCGCGAGAACCGCCGACAGCACGCCCGTGCCGGCGCCGATATCGAACGCCTTTTGCTGCGATGGCAGCGGCGTTCGCGCGACCAGATCGACATACTCGCCGCGCACGGGCGAAAACACGCCGTAGTACGGATGGATGCGCTCGGCGAGCGCGGGAATTTCGACCCCCTTCTTGCGCCACTCATGCGCGCCGATCAGGCCGAGCAGCTCGCGCAGCGACACCACGGAAGGCTCCTGCGCGGGCGGGCCGTAGACTTCCTCGCATGCCTGCTGGACGTTCGGCGCGCGGCGCAATGGGATCGTGTAGTCGCCTTCGAGCGGAATCAGCAGCATGCCGAGCGTGCGCGCGCGCTGCGACTGCGCCTGCCGGTGCAGGTTGAAGGCGTCCAGCGGGGTTTCGGCAACCTGTTTGCGCGGCTTGCGTTCGAGCCGGCGGGTCATCGCTTGCAGCAACTGACGCGCGTTCTGGAAATCGCCGCGCCACAGCAGCGCGGTGCCTTCGCAGGCGAGGCGATAGGCGACGTCGGCTGTCGTGCGATCGTCAGCGATGACGACGCGCTTCGCGGGCGGAACGGCGGCTTCCGAGCGCCAACGAGCGGATTGCGGGCCGTCGGCTTCGGGCCAGGTCAGCGTGGGGAAATTGGTCATGTCCGTATTGTATTGAACCGTTGGGCCTCGTCGACATCGTGTCCGTTTCGGAGGGATGAGACTTTTGAGGACGACTGAACGGGAGACAGTGGAGTGGACCAAAGAAAAACGGGTTACACGGTATGCCCGTGTAACCCGTTTTTTTGATACTGGTGCCGGCTGCAGGACTCGAACCCGCCACCTCATGATTACAAGTCAAGCGCTCTACCTGATGAGCTAAGCCGGCGTGAGACTTGAGACCGCGATTCTACTTCATTTCACGACTTTGAGGTGACCTCTTCCGCCGCCTTTTGTTCCATCGTCATCAGGTCGCGGCTCTTCATCGGCTTCGCTGACTTTTTCCGCAGCAGCCTGTGGCGTGGCTTCCGGCGCTTCCGCGATCAAGGCTTCTTCGTCCTCGGAATCCGTCGCCTCGCCGCCCGCCGACTCGACCGGGAACGCCATGCCCTGCCCGTTCTCGCGCGCGTAAATGGCGAGCACGTTCGCAACGGGCACCTCGATCTTGTGCGACTTGCCCGAGAACCGCGCGTTGAACTCGATCCACTCGTTGCCCATCTGCAGCTGGCTCGTCGCCTCGAAGCTGATGTTCAACACGATCTCGTTGTCGCGCACGAACTGGCGCGGCACACGCGTCTGGTTGTCGACACGCACCGCGATATGCGGCGTATAGCCGTTATCGGTACACCATTCGTACAGCGCGCGCAGCAGGTACGGCTTCGTGGAAATCTCTTGCATCAACTGTCCTTTTGCCGGGCAGGCGCGCGAACCAGACGCCGCGCGCCACACCCGAAGCCAATCTCAAACTCAGCGGCGCATCACCTTTTCCGACGGCGTCAGCGCTTCGATATAGGCCGGACGGCTGAAAATACGCTCGGCGTACTTCATCAGCGGCGCGGCGTTCTTCGACAGTTCGATGCCGTAGTGATCCAGACGCCACAAGAGCGGCGCGATCGCGACGTCGAGCATCGAGAATTCTTCGCCGAGCATGTACTTGTTCTTCAGGAAGATCGGTGCGAGCTGCGTCAGGCGGTCGCGAATAGCCAGGCGCGCCTTTTCGTGGTTCTTCTCGGCGGCCTTGCCCTTCTCGTTCTCGAGCGTGCCGACGTGGACGAACAGCTCCTTCTCGAAATTGAGCAGGAACAGACGTGCGCGAGCGCGCTGGACGGGATCGGCGGGCATCAGTTGCGGATGCGGGAAGCGCTCGTCGATGTACTCGTTGATGATGTTCGATTCGTACAGGATCAGATCCCGTTCGACGAGGATCGGCACCTGACCATACGGATTCATCACGGCGATGTCTTCCGGTTTGTTGAACAGGTCGACGTCGCGGATTTCGAAGTCCATGCCCTTTTCGAACAACACCAGCCGGCATCGCTGGGAGAACGGGCAAGTAGTGCCGGAATACAGAACCATCATGTTTGCGTTTCCTCAAAAAACTTAAAGGGCCAGCGAGCGGGAAAAACCGTTTTTCAGGTCTCCCCTTGCGCCGGCCCCACACCAGTTACGGCGTGACTATTTGATATCTTTCCAGTACGCGGCGTTCAGTCGCCAGGCTAAAAAGCTCAGGACGCCCAGAAACAGCAGCACCCACACGCCAAGCTGGCGACGGGTCTTCTGCGTCGGTTCGGACATCCATGACAGGTACGACACGAGGTCGGCCACAGCAGAATCATAATCTACCGGCGACACCGTCCCCGGCGTGACCTGCTGGTATCCCACGAATTTCTTGACCTTTTCCTTCGTGTGTTCGTCGATTTCGTCTTCGAACTTCGCCGTTCTCTGCCCCTGAAGCTCCCACAGCACGTGAGGCATGCTCACGTTCTCGTACACCATATTGTTCCAGCCGGTCGGCCGTGTGTCATCGCGGTAGAAACTGCGCAAATACGTATACAGCCAGTCGCGGTTTCTTGCCCGCGCTTCCACCGACAGATCCGGCGGCAGCGCGCCGAACCACGCTTTCGCGTCGTCGGGGCGCATTGCGACCGTCATCGTGTTACCGACTTTATCTGTCGTGAACAGCAGGTTTTTTTCAATTTCCTTCTGCGAAATGCCGATATCCTGCAATCGGCTGTACCGCATCAGGCTCGCACTATGGCAATTCAGGCAGTAGTTTACAAACAATTGGGCGCCATGCTGCAACGAGGCAATATTGTCCGCGTTGTCGGGCGCACGGTCGAGCGGGAATTCGCCTTCCGCGCGAACGGACGAAGCGGATAGCGCCAGCACGGTTGCACCGAGCAGCGCGAGCGTCGAAAGCAGTTTTCTCATTTTCGTTTTCTCCTGGCTCGCGGTTAGTGGGGTTTGAACCGCACTCGTTCGGGCGGCTGCTTGAACTTGCCAAGCGGCGTCCAGAACGGCATGCCGAGGAAAAACGCGAAATAGATCAGCGCGCAGATCTGTGCGATCAGCGTCGAGGCTGCCGACGGCGGCTTGGTTCCGAGGAACGCCAGCGTCAGAAAGGCCAGGACGAAGATCCCGTAAAACACCTTGTGGAAAAACGGCCGGTAGCGGATCGATTTCACCGGCGACCGGTCGAGCCACGGCAGGAAGAACAGCGACACCACCGCGCTGCCCATCACCACCACGCCCCAGAACTTGGACTCCGTGAACGCCATCGCGAGGATCACCAGAATGGCGAGCACGGGCAGGCCGAGCTTCCACTTGCCGCGCGCGCGGATCAGCGCGAACAGCCCGAGCAGACCAATCACGATCATCAGCACGATCTTGAACGGGTCGGTCGTGGCGCGCAGCATCGCGTAGAACGCGGTGAAGTACCAGACTGGCGCGATTTCCGGCGGCGTCTGCAGCGGGTTTGCCGGGACGAAGTTGTTCGCCTCGAGGAAGTAGCCGCCCATTTCCGGCGCGAAGAAGATGATCGCCGCGAACACCATCAGGAAGACGCACACGCCCATGAAGTCGTGCACCGAGTAGTACGGGTGGAACGGAATGCCATCCAGCGGAATGCCGTTCGCGTCCTTCTTCGCCTTGATCTCGATGCCGTCCGGGTTGTTCGACCCCACTTCATGCAGCGCGACGATGTGCGCGACCACCAGCCCCAGCAGCACCAGCGGAATCGCGATCACGTGAAACGCGAAGAAGCGGTTCAGCGTGACGTCGGACACGACGTAGTCACCGCGAATCCACAGCGACAGGTCCGGACCGATGAACGGAATCGCCGAGAACAGGTTCACGATCACCTGCGCGCCCCAGTACGACATCTGGCCCCACGGCAGCAGATAGCCGAAGAACGCCTCGGCCATCAGGCACAGGAAAATCGCGCAGCCGAAGACCCACACCAGTTCGCGTGGCTTGCGGTACGAGCCGTACAGCAGCCCGCGGAACATATGCAGATACACGACGACGAAGAACATCGACGCGCCCGTGGAGTGCATGTAGCGGATCAGCCAGCCCCATGGCACCTCGCGCATGATGTATTCGACCGATGCGAACGCGAGCAGCGAATCGGGCTTGTAGTTCATCGTCAGGAAGATGCCCGTGACGATCTGATTGACCAGCACCAGCAGCGCCAGCGAGCCGAAGAAGTACCAGAAGTTGAAGTTCTTCGGCGCGTAGTACTCGGAGACGTGAGCTTTCCAGGTCGCCGTCATCGGAAAGCGGCGATCGATCCAGCCCGTGAGTCCCGTTGTTTCTACTTCTTTTTCGGTCGTCGCCATTACGCTTCTCCTTTCTCGTCCTTGCCGATCACGAGCGTGTTGCCGGTGATCATGTAAGGCGGGATGTCGAGGTTTTGCGGCGCAGGTTTGTTCTTGAAGACGCGGCCGGCCATGTCGTAGGTCGAGCCGTGGCAGGGGCAGAGGAAACCGCCCGGCCAGTCGTCGGGGAGATTGGGCTGCGCGCCTTCCTGGAAGCGCGGAGTCGGCGTGCAGCCCAGATGGGTGCACACCGCGACGGCAACGAAAAGATTCTTGTGGTCGGCGCGCGAGCGGAACTCGTTCTTGGTGTAGTCCGGCTCGGGCATCGAAAACGGGTTCTTGCTTTCCGGATCGGCGACTTCCTTGTCGGCCTTCTGGACGTCGGCCAGCTGCTTGTCAGTGCGATTGATGATCCAGACAGGCTTGCCGCGCCATGCGACCGTCATCATGTCGCCTGGCTTGAGGTTGGAGATATCGACTTCGACGGGGGCTCCCGCCGCCTTGGCTTTTTCGGATGGTGCAAATGAACTAACAAAGGGTACGACGGTGGCGACTCCTCCGATGCCACCTGCTACGGTCGTCGCAATCAGCCAGCTACGGCGGCCGCCATCGACGCGTTCATCTTCCTTGTCTCGCATCACACGCCCCACTTCTGAGTTGGATTTTTCCTTCACGTCGGGTCTACCGCCGCTAGTTTGCTCGAATGGAGTCGGCATTTACAAGGGCCGATTGCCAAAAACCGTGCGAAGTCATTGATAAATCAGGGTTTCCCCGCACGGATCGCAAACATTTTTACGGCTTTTATTAAGCATTTCCTCCGTTTTTCAATCCTTTTCTTCGCCTAATCCGGCCGGCATTCAAACTGGATTATGAATATCAATAAAAAGGTGTTCCAGCTCGAACTGCTCGGACAGATGCGCGCCCAGCGCCTGTACCCCGTAGCGCTCGGTCGCGTGATGACCGGCCGAGATGAACGCTACACCGCTTTCCGCCGCCGTGTGCACGATCGGCTCGGAGATTTCCCCCGTCAGATAGACGTCCGCCCCGGCGTCGATCGCTGCGTCGAAATAGCCCTGCGCCGCGCCCGTGCACCACGCGACGCGGCGCAAATTCTTGTCAGGGTCGCCGAACACGAGCGGCGTGCGGCCGAGGGTCTGCTCAACCTCCGCGGTGAAGTGCGCGAGCGTGATCGGCATGGGCAGCGTGCTCATCCAGCCGATGTCGTTTTCGCCGAAACGGCCGTCGGCGATCAGACCGAACTTCGCGCCGAGCTGCGCGTTGTTGCCGTACACAGGATGATCGTCGAGTGGCAGATGAAAAGCGAACAGATTCAGGTCATTTGCGAGCAGCGCCTTGAGCCGCTGATATTTGCGGCCGGTGATCTGCGGCGCCTCGTTGCGCCAGAAGTAGCCGTGATGGACCAGCACGGCGTCCGCGCCCCACTCCAGCGCGGCTTCCAGGAAGGCCAGCGACGCTGTCACGCCCGTCGCGATTTTCTCTACCTTGCGCCGCCCTTCGACCTGCAGACCATTGGGGCAATAGTCCTTGAACCGCGAAGTTTCAAGGAGATTGTTCAAGTACAATTCGAGTTCGATCCGATCCATATCACCCTCTAATTTTCAGATGCTCAGACGCTTTTGGCTGTTCTTCGCCCAGGCGGTGACCGTGCTGCTGGCGCTGATGTTCATCATTGCGACCCTCAAACCGCAGTGGCTGCAGCGTCAAGGGCAGTTCGGCAAGCAACTGGCCGAGCCGATCGTCGCGCTCCGAGAGGTGGCACCCGGAATCGGTAGCGGCAGCAATGCCCAGAATTCCTACGCGGACGCGGCGCAAAAGGCGATGCCCGCCGTCGTCAACGTGTTTTCCAGCAAGGACGGCTCGCTTCCGCCCGACCCGCGCGCGAAAGATCCGCTGTTCCGCTACTTCTTCGGCGACAAGAACAAAAAGCAGCACGAGCAACCCGCGGCCAATCTCGGCTCGGGCGTTATCGTGAGTTCGGAAGGTTACATTCTAACGAACCAGCACGTCGTGGACGGCGCCGATCAGATCGAAATCGCGCTCGCCGACGGACGCACCACGAACGCGAAGGTGATCGGCGTCGATCCCGAGACCGATCTCGCCGTGCTGAAGGTCAACATGACGAATCTGCCGACCATCACGCTCGGCCGCATGGACCAGACTCGCGTCGGCGATGTGGTGCTCGCGATCGGCAATCCGTTCGGCGTCGGGCAGACGGTGACCATGGGTATCGTCAGCGCGCTTGGCCGCAATCACCTCGGCATCAATACGTTCGAGAACTTCATCCAGACCGACGCGCCGATCAATCCCGGCAACTCGGGCGGCGCGCTCGTCGACGTGAACGGTAACCTGCTTGGCATCAACACGGCGATCTACTCGCGCTCGGGCGGATCGCTCGGTATCGGTTTCGCGATTCCTGTTTCGACGGCGCGCAGCGTGCTCGAAAGCATCATCACGACGGGCACCGTGACGCGCGGCTGGATCGGCGTCGAGCCGCAGGACGTGACGCCGGAGATCGCGGAATCGTTCGGGCTGGATCAGAAGTCAGGCGCGATCGTCGCGGGCGTGCTCAAGGGCGGCCCCGCCGACAAGGCGGGGATCAAGCCCGGCGACATTCTGGTGTCGGTCAACGGCCAGGACATCACCGATACCACGCGCCTTCTGAACGTGATCGCGCAGATCAAGCCCGGCACCGACGCGAAGGTGCATCTGGTGCGCAAGAACAAGGAAATGGATCTGAACGTGATGATCGGCAAGCGCCCGCCGCCACCGAAACAGCCTTCAGACGAAGGCGATGACGACGATGGCGGTTGAGCGATCAATCGGTCGGCCGGTCGGTTAGCGAAGTCAAACAAAAAGGGCAGTCTCCAACGGAGCACTGCCCTTTTTTGCTTTCTTGACGCGCCTCGGCGTTCGTTCAGCTCGCCGCCCCGCCCTCGTTTTCAGCCCTGGCGACCGGTTTGCTGACAAAGAGCCGCGCCGCGATGATCCCCGCTTCGTACAGCACGATCAGCGGGATCGCGAGAATCAGCTGCGAGAACACGTCCGGCGGCGTCACCACGGCAGAGATCACGAACGCGCCGACGATCACGTACGGCCGGATCTCCTTGAGCTTCTTGATCGTCAGTATGTTCATGCGTACGAGCAACACGACGACGATCGGCACTTCGAACGTCACGCCGAAGGCGAGGAACATCGTCAGCACGAAACTCAGGTAATTGTCGATATCCGTGGTCATCTCCGCACCGAGCGGCGCGTTGTAATGCGCCATCACGCGGAAGATCGTCGGAAACACGACGAAATACGCGAACGCCATCCCGCACAGAAACAGCGTATAGCTGCTGCCGACGAGCGGACCGACCAGCTTCTTCTCGTGCTGATACAGGCCGGGCGCGACGAACGCCCAGATCTGGTACAGCACGATCGGCAGCGCGATCACGAAGGCGACGAGCATCGTCACTTTCATCGGTACGAAGAACGAGCCGGTGACGTCGGTGACGATCATCTTGCCGTCCTTCGGCAGATTGTTCATCAGCGGACGCGCGAGCAGCCGGAAGATGTCGGGCGCCCAGTAGACGAGCCCGACGAATACGACAATCACCGAAATGCCCGCGCGGATGATGCGGTCGCGCAGTTCGACGAGATGCGAGATGAAGGTCTCTTCAGTGCCTTCGTTCTGATTTTGGGGGTCGCTCACGCCGGCCCTCGGTAGGAGATTGATGCGCGGGACATCGGACGATCAGAAAAAACGTGTCGGCCGACGCATGCTGACAGGCGTATGCCGTGCGACGCGCGCGGCGCCCGACTGTACGCGCGTGCGCCGCAACGTTGCGCGCTTGTACCAGTTCGGCGTGGCCGTCTGCTTCACGCGCCAGTTCTTGCGTTTGGACGCGGCGGCGTCGGTGCTGCGCCAGGACGTGCCGTCCGTTGTCGCGGCGGAACCGTCGGTCGCGGTCATCAGGCTGTCCGTCGCGCCGCCCGCAATGCTCGGCGACACCGACGTGCCCTGCGTCCACGCTTCGTTCAGTTCCGTTTCGTGCTTGCGCACGTTGTCGTGAATCGTGCTTTCGACGTTATGCGCCGCGGATTCGAACTCGGTCTTCATGCGACGCAATTCGTCGAGCTCGATCTCACGCGTGACTTCGGCCTTCACGTCGTTGACATAGCGCTGCGCGCGGCCGAACAGCGCGCCCGCCGTGCGAGCCACGCGCGGCAGGCGCTCAGGGCCGAGCACGACCAGCGCGACCACGCCGATCAACGCCATCTTGGTTAAACCGAGGTCCAGCATGGATAGGGCTTCCCGTCAGTGCGCGCGTGTCAGCGCAAGCTTCGGCTGGCGCCGGATTAGCGGGAATCGCCGGAATGCGGCGCCTTTTCCTTCGCGTCGACATCAACGGTGTTCGTGCGCGAGAGCTGGTCGCGCTGCTGCCCTTCAGGTGTTTCGCCGTCCTTCATGCCCTCCTTGAAGCCCTTCACCGCGCCGCCCAGATCAGTACCGATATTGCGCAGCTTCTTCGTGCCGAACACCAGTGCGACGATCAGCAGAACGATCAGCCAATGCCAAATACTCAACGAACCCATAAGAATCTCCTTAACCCCCACCGTCGTGCCTGGCGACGGCAACTATGCGCCTTGCGGCCTGAATCGAAGCACGCTTCACGAACACGCCCCGTCTGCAAAACTACCGCCGACGCCACTTTATTGCGTCAGCGCCCTCGGTCCCATTATGAACATGTCTGCGAGTCGCTGTCGTTACATCCCTACATAAAGTCACGACGTCGCAATACCGGGCCCGCCATTGTGCGTAGTCAAAAAGCGGATGCGGCGAATCTTTGTCGATCGGCTCCGTACCGAACGTGCGCCAACTCGCCTGTTTCGCTGCGCGTTTGACCCGCCGTCAGCCCATCCTCAACCACGGGCGCGGTCCCGCCAGCAGATGCGCGTGCAGGTGATAAACCTCCTGCCCCCCGCCGGGCCCCGTATTGATGACCGTGCGGAAACCCGTCTGCCCGCCCTTGTACGCAACGCCCAGCTGATCGGCGAGACGTGCAACCAATATCAACATTTTACCAAGCAGGGCCGAATCGCTCTCGGTACAGTTCGACAGCGTCTCGATGTGCTTGCGAGGTATCACGAGCACATGCGTTTCGGCCGCCGGACGGATGTCGCGGAACGCGACGAACTCGTCGTCTTCGTGGACTTTCGTCGACGGGATTTCGCCCGCGGCGATCTTGCAGAAAAGGCAGTTCGGATCGTGGCTCATGGTCTCGGTGGACGGCGAACGCGGCGCGCGCCAGATGCGCTGCTCAGAACCAGCCGCGCGGGTTCGTCAGCGGCTTGTTGTCGTACAGATACAGCCAGCCTTTGATGATACGGTACAACGTCCAAATCGCAACAGCCCACAGGATAGGCACGCCGATCAGCACGATGAACAGCGCAACGCCGATCAGATGCCCGATCAGCCCCATCCAGAACGTGCGGATCTGCCACTCGAAATGCGCTTCGTATGGCGTGCCGATAGTCTCTGGCCGCTTGATGTAGTTGATGATGATCGCGATCAGCACCGAGATGCCGCCCGTCAGCCAGTACACGGCGTAGAGCGCGTAGATGATGTGCGTCAGCGTGCGCAGGCTGCGCTGCCGGTCGATTTCGACTGCGCTCTGATACGACGGTGGCGGATAACCGCCGTGCGACTGTTCCATGCTTGCGTCCTCCTGGAGGGGCGAATGGATACTGTTGCTGTGCCGGTGCTGCGTGTCTCGTCGCTATGTTTCGCCGCGCGCATGCTTGCGCGCGCGGCTATGTCCTGCTCGGGCTCAGTCGCCGTTCTGCTCGCGATCGCGGCTCTTGCGCAATGCCTTTTCCTCGATGCCCGACAAGCCTTCGCGACGCTCGAGTTCGGCGAGCACGTCGGCGGGATTCAGGTCGAAGTGCGACAGCATCACGAGGCAATGAAACCATAGATCGGCTACTTCACCGACGAGCGCCTTGCGCTCCGCGCCGAGGCGCACGTCCTTCGCGGCCAGCACGACTTCCGTGGCTTCCTCGCCGATCTTCTTCAGCACCGCGTCGTCGCCCTTGTGGAACAGGCGCGACACGTACGAAGCGTCGGGATCGCCGCCCTTGCGGCTGTCGATGACGGCAGCGAGACGCCGAAGCGTATCGTTCGTCGATTGCGTGTTTTGCGTCATTTGTAGATGTGTTCGGGGTCTTTCAGCACGGGATCGACGGCAACCCAGTTACCGGCATCGACCGAGCCTTCGAATTTCTGGAAAAAGCACGAATGCCGGCCCGTGTGGCAGGCGATGCCCGACACCTGCTCGACCTTCAGCAGCACGACGTCTTCGTCGCAATCGAGCCGCACCTCATGCACACGCTGCACGTGGCCCGATTCTTCGCCCTTGAACCACAGGCGCTGGCGCGAGCGCGAAAAATAGACGGCGCGGCCCGTTTCGATCGTCTTCGACAGCGCTTCGCGGTTCATCCACGCGAACATCAGCACGTCGTTGGTCGATGCTTCCTGCGCGATCACGGGCACGAGGCCGTTCGCGTCCCACTTCACTTTGTCGAGCCAGCCGACTTCAGACGGATTCACGTTACAACCTCACCGAAATGCCCTGATCGGCCATGAAGCGCTTGCACTCGCCGACCGTGTGCTCGCCATAGTGGAAGATGCTCGCGGCCAGCACGGCGTCCGCGCGGCCGTCCTTGATGCCGTCGGCCAGATGCTGCAACGAACCGACGCCGCCCGACGCGATCACGGGAATGGACACCGCGTCCGACACGGCGCGCGTCAGTGCAATGTCGAATCCGCTCTTCGTGCCGTCGCGGTCCATGCTGGTCAGCAGGATTTCGCCCGCACCCAGTTCGGCCATCTTGCGCGCCCATTGGACGGCATCGAGGCCCGTATTCTTGCGGCCGCCGTGCGTGAAGACTTCCCAGCGCGGCGTTTCGCCATCGGCCGACACGCGCTTCGCGTCGATCGCGACGACGATGCACTGCGAGCCGTATTTATCGGTCGAATCGCGTACGAGCTGCGGATTCGCCACCGCCGACGAATTCATGCTGACCTTGTCCGCGCCCGCGTTCAGCAGACGCCGCACGTCTTCGACGGCGCGCACGCCGCCGCCGACGGTCAGCGGAATGAACACCTGCGAAGCCACCGCTTCGATGATCGGTAGAATCAGGTCGCGCTGGTCTGACGTGGCGGTGATATCGAGGAACGTGAGTTCGTCCGCGCCCTGCTCGTCGTAGCGACGCGCGATTTCGACGGGGTCTCCCGCGTCGCGCAACTCGACGAAGTTGACGCCCTTGACCACGCGGCCAGCCGTGACGTCCAGACAGGGAATGATGCGTTTAGCTAAAGCCATGATCTTGCTCTGTTCTTGCCAGTACCGCTGGTGATGCCGCTCGCCGTGCTTCAAAGCGCGGGGAACGGCGCAAGGCCGGCATGCCGGACGCTCTGCGTGCCTGTGAACGATGCCTCAGGCGCGCACGATGCGCAGACGACCCGGCGCTCAGGCGTCGTCCGATTCGCGCAAGCGGTCCGCGTGCGTCTGCGCCGCGGCAAAGTCCAGGTCGCCCGAATAGATCGCGCGGCCGCAGATCACGCCTTCGATCCCCTCGGCTTCCACTTCGCACAGCGCGTCGATATCGCCCATGTTCGACAGGCCGCCGCTCGCGATCACGGGAATCTTCACCGCGCGCGCGAGGCGCACCGTCGCCTCGATGTTGATGCCCTGAAGCATGCCGTCGCGGCCGATGTCCGTGTAGATGATCGACTCGCAACCGTAGTCCTCGAACTTGCGCGCGAGGTCCACCACTTCGTGGCCCGTCAGCTTGCTCCAGCCGTCGGTGGCGACCTTGCCGTCTTTCGCATCGAGGCCGACGATGATATGCCCGCCGAACGCCGTGCACGCTTCGAGCAGGAAGCCGGGGTTCTTCACGGCCGCCGTGCCGATGATCACGTACTCGAGGCCGTCGTCCAGATAGCGCTCGATCGTGTTCAGGTCGCGGATGCCGCCGCCCAGTTGCACGGGAATCTCGCCGCCGACTTCTTCGATGATCGCGCGAATCGCGTCTTCGTTCTTCGGCTTGCCGGCGAATGCGCCGTTCAGGTCGACGAGGTGCAGGCGCCGCGCGCCGCGGTCGACCCAATGTCGGGCCATCACCGCCGGTTCCTCGTGGAAAATCGTCGCCTGGTCCATATCGCCCTGTTTGAGGCGTACACACTGACCGTCTTTCAGGTCGATGGCGGGGATCAGCAGCATAGCAATCGGGTGTTGTCAGGGAGAAAAGTTGAAGATCGGCTGGCGGGAAATCAGGCTGCCGCCCGCGCCAGGCCGTTCCGCTAGTTTAGTACATGTCTTTCGGCGACCTTGCCAACGGTCGTCCGATGCGTGTGCATCGGAGCGAGGCAGCGAGAACGGACGGAGAACATGGACGGTTAAAGATGCTGACGGCAGGGATCAGGGATTCCAGTCCACGAAGTTGCGATACACGCGCAAGCCCGCGTCGGCGCTCTTTTCCGGGTGGAATTGGGTCGCAAAAATGTTATCCCGCGCCACTGCCGAGGTAAAGGGCACGCCGTACACGGTTTCGCCCGACGTATGCGCGGCGATTTCCGGCACGACGTAATAGCTGTGCACAAAGTAGAAGAACGCGTTGTCGGCGACGCCGTCCCACAACGGGTGCGGCTGCGTCTGACGGACACGGTTCCAGCCCATCTGCGGCACCTTAAAGCGCGAGCCGTCGTCCTGCAGCTGGCCTTCCAGATCGAAGCGCACCACCTTGCCGGGCAACAGGCCCAGGCCCTTCGTAGCGCCTTCCGCGCTCCAGTCGAACAGCATCTGCTCGCCGACGCACACGCCCATCAGCGGCTTGCTGCGCGACGCTTCGACGACGGCTTCCTGCAAGCCGGATTCGCCGAGCGAGCGCATGCAGTCGGGCATCGCGCCCTGGCCCGGCAGCACCACGCGGTCCGCCGCGCGGATCGCTTCGGGCTTGTCGACGATCGCCACGTCCGCTTCCGGCGCGGCTTTCTTCAACGCCTGGGCGACCGAGCGCAGGTTGCCCATTCCGTAATCCACAATCGCAATCGAAGTTTTCATTTCAAGTTAGGCAGCAACGCCTTCAATCCGTTGACGATGAACTCCACCGCCAGCGCCGACAACATCAAACCCATCAACCGCGTGCCGATGTTGATTCCCGTCCGACCGACCCAGCGGGCAATCGGTTCAGCAAGACTCAGCGATCCGAAACAGAGCGCCGCAATCACAGCGCCGATGCCAATCAGAGTAATCCGCTCGTACCAATGAGGATAGCTGGCCGAATAGACTAGGACAGTACTGATAGAGCCCGGCCCCGTCAGCAGCGGAATCGCCAGCGGCACGACGGCGATGTTGTCCTTCATCTCCGCCTCGTGACGCTCTTCCGGCGTCGAGCGTGCATTGCCGACCTGCGCGTTCAGCATGCTGATCGACATCAGCAGCATGATGATGCCGCCGCCCACTTCGAGCGCGCCGATCGAAATGCCGAAGAAGCGGATGATCTGCTGCCCGAGCAACGTGCTCACCGTAATCACGCAGAACACCGAAATCGACGTGACACGGATCGTGCGGCGCTGTTCAGCGGGCGACAGCTGCGACGTCAGGCTCAGAAAGAACGGTATCGCGCCGACCGGGTTGATCAACGCCAGCAGCGAAATAAACGACTTGATGGTGTCCATCTCAAGCCGGCCGCGCGCCGCGCAACCGGTCCTTTGGGTGGCTTGGGTGGCTATTGGTCGCTCAGAGACTGCCCTTGGTCGACGGAATTTGCCCCGCCGCGCGCTCGTCCAGTTCGACGGCCATGCGCAACGCGCGGCCGAACGCCTTGAACACCGTTTCCATCTGATGATGCGCGTTCAGGCCGCGCAGGTTGTCGATATGCAGCGTGACACCCGCATGATTGACGAAGCCGCGGAAAAATTCGATGGAGAGATCGACGTCGAACGTGCCGATACGCGCACGCGTGAACGGTACGTGGAATTCGAGGCCCGGCCGGCCGGAAAAATCGATCACGACGCGCGACAGCGCTTCATCGAGCGGCACGTACGAATGACCGTAGCGGCGAATGCCCTTCTTGTCGCCGACGGCCTTCGCAACAGCCTGGCCCAGCGTAATGCCGACGTCTTCGACGGTATGGTGGTCGTCGATATGCGTATCGCCATGCGACTCGATGTCCAGATCGATCAGCCCGTGGCGGGCAATCTGGTCGAGCATGTGATCGAGGAACGGCACGCCCGTGGCCAGCTTCTGCTGACCGGTGCCGTCCAGGTTGATCTTCACACGGATCTGCGTTTCGCTGGTGTTGCGAACGACTTCCGCAAGGCGCATGGCAATTCCTCGAATCTGACTTTGAAAAAGTGGGGTTGTGAACGTGCTGACTTCAGTTCAGCACGAGTTTCAGCGCGGCGAGCATTTGAGCGTTTTCTTCCGGCGAACCGACCGTCAAACGCACGCAATTCGCGAGCAATGGATGCATTTTACTCACGTTTTTGATCAAAACCCGCGAAGTAAGAAGGGTTTCGAACGTCGCCGATGCATCGGGCACGCGCACCAGCAGGAAATTGCCCGCGCTCGGGAACACTTCAGCACCCGGCAGCGCGGCGACCAATTGAGCCAACTTCGTGCGTTCGTCGCGCAGTTGCGCGGCCTGCGCGTCGAGCACGTCGATATGATCGAGCAGGAAATCCGCCGTCGCCTGCGTCAGCACGTTGACGTTGTACGGCGGACGCACCTTGTCGAATTCGTTGATCCATTCCGTGCGGCCCGCCATGTAGCCGAGGCGGATGCCCGCGAGTCCCAGCTTCGACACAGTACGCATCACGACGACATTGTCAAAGTCTCCCGCGCGCGGCATCCAGCTCTCTTGCGCGAACGGTTGATACGCTTCGTCGATCACGACGAGGCTTCCGCTCGCCGCAGCGACGATGCGCTGCATGTCGGCCGTATCGAACAGCGTGCCCGTCGGGTTGTTCGGAAACGCGAGGTAGATCACGGCAGGCCGGTGTTCAGCGATGGCGGCGAGCATCGCCTCCACGTCGAGCGTGAAGTCGGCGTTCAGCGGCACGCCGACGAACTCCATGCCCGCGAGCTTCGCCGACATCGCGTACATCACGAAGCCCGGCACGGGCGCCAGCACCTTTGCGCCCGGCGTCGCGCACGCCACGGAGATGATGCTGATCAGTTCGTCCGAGCCGTTGCCGAGCAGCACCTCGCAGTTCGCCGGCACGTTCATCACGCGCTTGAGCTTCTCGATGAGCGCCTGCGGACGCGGCGCCGGATAGCGGTTCAGCGCGACGGCCGCCAGATGCTCGCCGAGTTGCGCGGCCAGCGCGTCCGGCAGCGGGAACGGATTCTCCATTGCATCGAGCTTCACGAGGCCCGTCGCATCGGCAACGGGGTAGCTCGTCATCGCGAGCACGTCGCGGCGAATGATGTCTTGAGGTGTCGTCATGGCGTGGGGCGCGCCCGCCTTCTGGCAGGCGACAGCGCAATAGGGGCGGCTCGCAGCCGCCCCGGGTTGAGTTCTCTGTCTTCGTGAAAACGGAGCCGTCTCGAATTCAGCGCGTGCGTTGCCCGCGTGAAAAGGCGGCTCGCCGCAAGGTCAGCCTGTGTTCTTCATCCGGTATTCGGCGCTGCGTGCATGCGCCTGCAGGCCTTCGCCATACGCAAGCTCAGCGGCAATTTCACCGAGCGTCTGCGCACCGTCCGCGCTCACTTCGATCAGGCTGGAGCGCTTGAAGAAATCATAGACGCCGAGCGGCGACGAGAAACGTGCGGTACGCGACGTAGGCAGCACGTGATTTGGCCCCGCGCAGTAGTCGCCGAGGCTCTCGCTCGTGTAGCGGCCGAGGAAGATCGCACCCGCATGGCGAATCTGCTGCGCCCACTGCTGCGGCTCCAGCGCGGAAATTTCGAGGTGTTCCGGCGCGATGTCGTTGGCGATCGCGCACGCCTGCTCCATGTCGCGCACCTTGATCAGCGCGCCGCGCCCTTCGAGCGACGCCTGGATCACGTCGCGGCGGGGCATCGTCGGCAGCAGTTCGTTGATGGCGTCTTCGACGCGCGCGATGAAACCTTCGTCCGGGCACAGCAGAATGGATTGCGCGAGTTCGTCGTGCTCGGCCTGCGAGAACAGGTCCATCGCGACCCAGCGCGGATCGGTCGTGCCGTCGCATAGCACAAGAATTTCCGACGGACCGGCGATCATGTCGATGCCGACCGTGCCGAACACGCGGCGCTTCGCCGACGCGACATACGCATTGCCGGGGCCGCAGATCTTGTCGACGGCGGGAATGGTCTGCGTGCCGTACGCGAGCGCGCCGACCGCCTGCGCGCCGCCAATCGTGAACACACGATCGACCCCGCCCAGCAGCGCCGCCGCCAGCACGAGCGGATTCTTCACGCCGTCGGGCGTCGGCACGACCATGACGATTTCGCGCACGCCGGCCACGCGGGCCGGAATCGCGTTCATCAGCACCGACGACGGATACGCCGCCTTGCCGCCCGGCACATAGATGCCCGCGCGGTCGAGCGGCGTCACTTTCTGGCCGAGCACAGTGCCGTCGGCTTCCGTGTACTGCCAGCTATGGCTGCCGCATTCGATCTTCTGCTTCTCGTGATAGCCGCGCACGCGCGCCGCCGCCGCTTCGAGCGCCGCGCGGCGCTTCGGCAACAGGCCTTCGAGCGCCGCTTCCAGCTCCGACATCGGCAGTTCGAGCGCGCCGACATCCTTCGCGCTCAGACGGTCGAAACGATTCGTATAGTCGAGCACGGCGGCATCGCCACGCGCCTTCACGTCGGCCAGAATCTGCGCGACCGAGCGTTCGATCGCTTCGTCTTCGCTCGCTTCGAACGCGAGCACCGCATGCAGCGACTTCTGGAAATTCTCAGTGCTGGAATCGAGTTTGCGAATCTTGATAGACATGCTGGTATCCGTTTCGGTAAGGCGCGCGAGTCAGACCCGGCTGTGACCTTTGCGTCAGGCCGTTGCGCCGGTGCGTTGCGACGCGCGCTCGAACGCGTTGAGAATGGGCGCCAGCGCGGCGCGCTTCAGCTTCAGCGCCGCCTGGTTCACAACGAGGCGCGACGAGATCTGCATGATCTCTTCGACCTCGACAAGATTGTTGGCGCGCAGCGTCCCGCCCGAGCTGACCAGGTCGACGATCGCGTCGGCCAGGCCCACCAGCGGCGCGAGTTCCATCGATCCATACAGCTTGATCAGGTCGACATGCACGCCCTTGGCGGCGAAGTGCTCGCGCGCCACTTCCACATACTTCGTGGCGACGCGCAGACGCGCGCCCTGGCGCACCGCATTTGCGTAGTCGAAACCGGCGGCAACTGCCACCGACATCCGGCAGCGCGCGATATCCAGATCGATCGGCTGATACAAACCGCCGCCGCCGTGCTCGATCAGCACGTCCTTGCCTGCGACGCCGAAATCGGCAGCACCGTACTCGACGTACGTCGGCACGTCGGTGGCGCGCACGATGATGACGCGCAGGTTCGGATCGGTGGTCGGCAGAATCAGCTTGCGCGACGTTTCCGGGTCTTCCGTCACTTCGATGCCCGCTGCCGCGAGCAGCGGCAGCGTTTCATCGAAGATGCGGCCCTTCGACAGCGCGAGCGTCACCGGCTTGCCCACCGCCGGCGACGTCGACGTTTGCGGCAGTTCGCTCATGCCTGATTACCCTTGATGCGGCGCACCTTCGCGCCGACTGCCGTGAGTTTCGATTCCATCCGGTCGTAGCCGCGGTCCAGGTGATAGATGCGGTCGATCAGCGTTTCGCCGTCCGCACAAAGACCGGCGATCACGAGACTCGCCGACGCGCGCAGGTCGGTTGCCATCACCTTCGCGCCCGACAGCTTCTCGACGCCGTTGACGAGCGCCGTCTTGCCGTCGATCGTGATGTTCGCGCCGAGACGGTTCAGTTCCTGCACGTGCATGAAGCGGTTTTCGAAGATCGTTTCGACCACTTGCGACGTGCCTTCAGCCAGCGTGTTGAGCGCCATGAACTGCGCCTGCATGTCGGTCGGGAATGCCGGGTATTCGGACGTGCGGAACGACACGGCCTTCGGACGCTGGTTCATGCGAACACGCATCCAGTCGTCGCCTTCTTCGATCGTCACGCCTGCTTCGCGCAGCTTGTCCGTCACGGCTTCGAGAATCTGCGGACGCACATGGCGCAACGTGACGTCGCCGCCCGCCGCCGCGACCGCGCACAGGAACGTGCCCGCTTCGATACGATCTGGCACGACCGTGTGTTTGGCGCCGTGCAGCTTGTCGACGCCTTGAATCACGAGACGGTCGGTACCGATGCCGTCGATCTTCGCGCCCATCGCGACCAGCAGATTCGCCAGATCGCCGACTTCCGGCTCGCGCGCGGCGTTTTCGATGACCGTCTCGCCTTCCGCGAGCACGGCCGCCATCAGCAGGTTTTCGGTGCCCGTGACGGTGATCATGTCGGTGATGATGCGCGCGCCCTTCAGACGCTTCGCGCGCGCTTCGATGAAGCCGTGCTCGATGTTGATCTCGGCACCCATCGCCTGCAGGCCCTTGATGTGCTGATCGACGGGACGTGCGCCGATCGCGCAGCCGCCGGGCAGCGACACCTTCGCTTCGCCGAAGCGCGCGACGAGCGGGCCGAGCACCAGAATCGACGCGCGCATCGTCTTCACGAGTTCGTACGGCGCGACCAGATTGTCGACCTTCGACGCGTCGAGCATCACGCGGCCGTCGCTGCTTTCCGTGCGAACGCCCATCTGGCCGAGCAGCTTGAGCGTCGTGCGCACGTCCTGCAGATCGGGCACGTTCTCGAGATGAACGGGCTCCGCGCTCAACAAGCCTGCGCAAAGGATCGGCAGCGCCGCGTTCTTCGCACCCGAAACAACGATCTCACCAGCGAGCTTCTGCCCGCCTTCAATCACGAGTTTGTCCATGCCTGTTTGTTCCTGATCTGCCCGTCCGCCTGCGGGCGTCTTGTTGTGGGCGGTTGCTGCGGCGCCGTTTGCGGCGTCGCGATTCTCTTGTGTAAGTCGCACTAATGTTCCAGCTAATTTGCAGCCACGTCTAAAGCTTATTGTGCAGCTTGTTTTTCCGCTCTTGCAGCCAGGTTATTGAGCGCCGTCCTCCGACAGACAGCAGGTTTTTCCGCGTAATGTCTATACGCGAGTCAGGCGCTTTGCCATTCGGTGGGCGTCAGCGTTTTCATGCTGAGCGCGTGGATCTCTTCGCGCATCCGGTCGCCGAGCGCCGCATACACGAGTTGATGCCGTTGAATCAGACGCTTGCCTTCGAAATTCGGCGACACGATGGTCGCGAAGAAATGTTGGCCGTCGCCTTCCACTTCGAGATGCTCGCAAGGAAGGCCCGCCGCGATGTAATTCTTGACCTGTTCGGGAGTGGGTAGCATGAGTGCTCCTGTTAATGGTCCAGTCAGTGACGCAGCTTGAAGCCGGACGCGAGCATGCGCATCGCCAGCACGGCCAGCACGACGAAGAAACCGCTGACGATCGCCAGGCTCCACATCGGATTGATATCCGACATACCGAAGAAGCCATAACGAAAGCCGTCGATCATGTAGAAAAATGGATTCAGCCGCGAGATTTCGCGCCACACGGGCGGCAGCGTATGCGTCGAGTAGAACACGCCCGACAGAAACGTGAGCGGCATGATCAGAAAATTCTGGAACGCGGCGAGCTGGTCGAACTTCTCGGCCCAGATGCCCGCGATCAAACCGAGCGTGCCGAGAATCGCCGAACCGAGCACCGCGAACGCGATGATATAAAGCGGCGCGCTGAAGCTCATCGGGATGAACCAGACCGTGACGATGAACACGCCCAGCCCGACGCTCAACCCGCGCACGACGGCCGCGAGCACATACGCGCCATACATCTCCCAGTGCGACAGCGGCGGCAGCAGCACGAACACGAGATTGCCCGTGATCTTCGACTGAATCAGCGACGACGAACTGTTCGCGAACGCATTCTGCAGCACGCTCATCATCACGAGGCCCGGCACGAGGAAGCTCGTGTACAGCACGCCCGGATAGACCTGCACGTGATCGCGCAGCGCGTGGCCGAAGATCGTCAGGTACAGCAATGCGGTGATAACCGGTGCGAGCACTGTCTGGAACGCGACCTTCCAGAAGCGCAGCAATTCCTTGTAGAACAGAGTACGGAAACCGTTCATGCCAACCCCTCGACCACTTCCGGCCCGTTCATCACCTGCATGAACACGTCTTCGAGGTCGGCCTTGCGGACCTCGATTTCATCGAACGTGCAACCGGCCGTGCGGCATTGCGCGAGGATGCGTTCCACGTCGTCGTAGCTCGACAGACGCAGCAGATGCTGACGTCCGTTGACATTGGTAGGATCGACTTCGAGCACCCGCAATTCGGCGGGCAGCACGCCCTGCGCGAAACGGATGAACAGTTGCGTGCCCGCGAAACGTTCGAGCAGCGTGCTGGTGCGCTCCAATGCGACGACTTCACCGCGCCGTAGCATCGCAATGCGGTCGCACAGCGATTCGGCTTCTTCCAGATAGTGCGTGGTCAGCACGATCGTGTGCCCTTCGCGATTCAGGCGCGAGATGAATTTCCACAGCGTCTGGCGCAGTTCGACGTCGACGCCCGCCGTCGGCTCGTCGAGCACGATCACGGGCGGCCGGTGGACGAGCGCCTGCGCGACCAGCACGCGACGCTTCATCCCGCCCGACAGCGCACGCATGTTCGCGTCGGCTTTTTCGGTGAGATCGAGATTGACCATCACTTCGTCGATCCAGTCGTCGTTCTTGCGCAGGCCGAAGTAGCCCGACTGGATGCGCAGCGTCTCGCGCACGGTGAAGAACGGATCGAACACGAGTTCCTGCGGCACGACGCCGAGCGCGCGGCGCGCGAGACGGAAGTCGTCGACGACGTGGTGGCCGTGAACCGTGATGCTGCCTTCATCGGCGCGGGCGAGGCCGGCGAGGATGCTGATGAGCGTCGTCTTGCCGGCGCCGTTCGGACCGAGCAGCCCGAAGAATTCGCCTTGTTCGACGGTGAAGCTGACGCCTTTGAGCGCTTGCAGATCCTTGTAGCGCTTCCTGACGTTACGAATTTCAATCGCTGACATGACTGTGCGCCGTCAAAGTGGACAGCGCCTGATAGATCGCCCGGCAAGGGCGCGAATGCATGGGGGAACGAAATTGGGGCCGGGTGCAATAGACCGCTTGCGCTGCTGCTGCAACCTCTACGGCCGTTTCCGCGATGCGGGATGGAATGGCCAGGCGCCAAAAAACGTTTGATTATAGGGCAAAAGTCGAACCGCCCGACTTGCCTTGGGAGAACGAGAGCCAGCGCAAAGGGTGAAACGCGGCGCGAAGCTCACTGACGCGTGAGCGTCAATGTCGTACGGTGATGAGGGTATCGACGCCGTAGGCTTGCGCGAGACTGGACAGCCCCGCAGGGAGGTTGACGACGACGAGCGGCGTGCCGCGCGCGCTCGCCGCGCGTTGCCATGCGAGCAGTACGGCCAGCGCCGACGAATCGAATTGCGTGAGTGCCGCGCAGTCGACCGCCGTCGCGCCGCTGCCGATGCGCGCGAGACCCGCCGCGAGCGCGGCATTCGCGCTCGCGTGGGTCAGGGTGCTGCCGGTTTCGAACGCGTTGACGGGCGTGCTCACCGGCGTGCTGACAAAGTTGTTCACGACTGTTTGCCGTTCGCGAGTTGCTGGTTGCGTGCCGTCAGGAACTGGATCAGACCGTCGACACCGCTCTTCTGGATCTGCTCGTTGAACTGCTGCTGGTACGCCTGGATCAGCCATGCGCCGAGCACGTTCAGGTCATACACGCGCCAGCCTTGCGGCGTCTTGTACAGACGGTAGTCGAGTTCGACGGGCGAGCCGTTGTTCATCACGACCGAGCGGACCACCACGTCGGTGTCTTCCGGGCTCGCGCGGAACGGCTTGTACTGGATTTCCTGGTCCTTCACCTGAGCCAGCGCACCAGAATACGTACGGATCAGCAGCGTCTTGAACTGCTCGACGACCGCGTTCTGCTGCTCCGGCGTCGCCGTGCGCCAGTTGCGGCCCATCGCGAGTTGCGTCGTGCGGCGGAAGTCCGTGTACGGAAGAATCTTCTCGTTCACGAGCTTCGTGACGGCGCCGATGTTACCGCTCTGGATCGTCTTGTCGGCGCGCACGGCGTCGATCACCTGCTGCGTGACGGTCTTGACCAACACGTCAGGATTGCTGCTATCGACGGCTTGCGCCGACGCCGCGCCACTGAATGCAAAGAGAGCTGCAATAAACGGGATAAAGAAGAAGAATTTTTTCATTTCCAGTCCTGCAAAAAAAATAAGCTTGGGTTGGAGGCGACGATATCACGCGAGTTCAGCCGCCATCCACGCCCAAACTGCGAGAATCGTATCCGAGTGTTACGACAGACGGATACGCCGCTCGCATTTGTTATGCCTCAGCGCAGCTTCAGCGACGGGTAGCCGAAGTGCGCCGGCGGCACGATCTGGCCACCGGGGACGGTCGGCGGCGCATCGGTGCCCGACGCCGGCTGCGCGGCACCCGCTGCATCGTTCGAAGACGCACCCGAAGCCGCCTCCGGCGCCGAAGCCGGCGTGGGTGCGGGCGCAGTTGCCGCGCCGCCGTCGACGTCCTCGTACTTCGGCAGCGGTGCTTCGCTGCCGTAGTCCGGCAGCCCCGCCGACGCATTGCCGCCCGTCAGCAGATAGCGGCGGCGCTGCAGATACGCGTTACGCACGAACGAGTATTTGTCGAGCGCGGCGCCTTCGAGCACGTCGCTTGCGTTCAGCAGGTTCGCGCGCGTGTTGACCACGTTCAGACCGTAGAGCGCCCAGCTCACGCTGTCCGGCTGCACGTACGTGAGCGGATTGATGAAGTAGTTGCCCACCATGCCCACGCCGTCGCGCACCGTGCTCGGCCCGAACAGCGGCAGCACCAGATACGGACCAGGCGGCACGCCATAGTGACCGAGCGTCAGGCCGAGGTCGTTGTCGTGCTTCGGCAGCTTCGCGAGCGTCGCGACGTCGAACAGGCCGCCGACACCGAAGATCGTGTTGATCACGATACGCATGATGTCCGATACGCCATCGGCGATCTTCAGCTGCAGCAGGTTGTTCGCCGCGATGTACACGTCGCCGATGTTCGAGAAGAAGTTCGTGACGCTGTCACGCACCGGTTGCGGCGTGACAAACACGTAGCCCTTCGCGACCGGCTTCAACGCGTACTTGTCGAGCGTGTCGTTGAACGTGAAGACCGTACGGTTGAAGCCCTCGATCGGATCTTCCTTCGTCGGATTCTGAACGGTTGCGCAACCCGCCAGCACTGCCACCGCCAGCGTGATCCCCGCGACACGTAAGCGTGTCGTGTTCATTGTTGTTCTCCTTATTGGCCGGATGCACCCGAAGCGGCTGCAGCCGAAGCTGCAGGAGCCGGGTCTGCCGGCGCAGGCGCCGCAGCAGATGCACCGGGTTTGGCAGCGCCCGAATCCGCTGCCTTGCTATACAGGAACTGTCCGATCAGATTCTCCAGGACGATAGCCGATTGGGTCATCGTGATCGTGTCGCCGGCTTTCAGCATTTCGCTGTCGCCACCCGGCTCAAGACCGATGTACTGCTCACCCAACAGGCCCGACGTCAGAATCTTCGCGGACGTGTCTTTCGGAAACTGATATTGCTTGTCGAGATCGAGCGTCACGAGCGCCTGATACGAATTGCTGTCGAAGCCGATCGATTCGACGCGGCCCACCGTCACGCCCGCGCTCTTCACGGGCGCGCGGACCTTGAGGCCACCGATATTGTCGAACTTCAGCTTGACCGGGTACGTCGCCTGAAACGACAGCGAGCTCATGTTGCCCGCCTTCAGCGCGAGGAACAGCAACGCGATGAAGCCGAGCACCACGAACAGACCTACCCAGAAATCGAGAGCAGTTTTTTTCATCGTCATCCCAAAGAGAATCTATGCCGCTGCGGTGCGAGCGCTGCGCGGCGCACCGCGCGAAGGTTGTCTCGCCACCGCCTAGCTGAACATCAGCGCGGTCAGCAGGAAATCGAGACCGAGCACGGCCAGCGACGCGTAGACGACTGTCTTGGTCGTCGCGCGCGACACGCCTTCCGGCGTGGGCTTCGCTTCGTAGCCCTGGTAGAGCGCGATGAACGTCACCGCGAAGCCGAACACGATGCTCTTGATCACGCCGTTGCCGACGTCGCGATACGCATCGACACCGCCCTGCATCTGCGACCAGAACGCGCCGGCGTCGACGCCGATCATCAGCACGCCCACCACGTAGCCGCCGAGCACGCCCACCGCGCTGAAAATCGCCGCGAGAATCGGCATCGAAATGATGCCCGCCCACAGGCGCGGCGCGACGACCACTTTCAAGGGATCGACGGCCATCATTTCCATCGCCGTCAGTTGCTCGCCCGCCTTCATCAGGCCGATTTCGGCCGTGAGCGACGTGCCCGCGCGCCCGGCGAACAGCAACGCCGTCACGACAGGCCCGAGTTCGCGCACCAGCGACAGCGCGACCAGCAGGCCGAGCGCCTGTTCGGAGCCGTAGCGGTTGAGCGTGTAGTAACCCTGCAACCCGAGCACGAAGCCGACGAACAGCCCCGACACCGCGATGATCACCAGCGAATAGTTACCGACGAAGTGGATCTGCTTCGTGACAAGACGCGGACGGCGCAGCAGCGGGAAGAATTCGAGCACGAGACGCACGAACATGCGCGTCGCATAGCCCGTCTGCCCGAGCCCGCAGATGACGGAACGGCCGATGAAGCTGATCATGCGCGGCCTCCGCCGATGCCGAAATCCGCCGCGAGCGGCGTGCTGCTCGGATAGTGAAATTTGAAGGGGCCGTCGGGCGTGCCATCGATGAACTGGCGCACCGTCGGGTCCGTCGACGCGCGCAGCTCCGCCGGCGTGCCTTCGGCGAGGACGCCGCCATTGGCGAGGAAGTAGACGTAATCGGCGATCGCGAACG
This sequence comes from Paraburkholderia hospita, assembly GCF_002902965.1. Classification (GTDB taxonomy): domain Bacteria; phylum Pseudomonadota; class Gammaproteobacteria; order Burkholderiales; family Burkholderiaceae; genus Paraburkholderia; species Paraburkholderia hospita. Next base: position 3,631,232 of record NZ_CP026105.1, read on the forward strand.
ACTCGGGCACGTCGTGCGTGACGAGGATCGACGTCGCGCCGAGCGCCGTGTTGAGCGCACGAATCAGGTTGGCCGTGATGCCGAGCGAAATGGGGTCGAGGCCGGCGAACGGCTCGTCGTACATCATCAGTTCGGGATCGAGCGCGATGGCTCGGGCGAGCGCCACGCGGCGGGCCATGCCGCCCGAAATCTCCGACGGCGCGAGGTCGCGTGCGCCACGCAACCCGACCGCGTTGAGCTTCATCAACACGAGGTCGCGGATCAGTTCTTCGGGGAGATCGGTGTGCTCGCGCAGGGCGAAGGCGACGTTTTCGAACACCGACATGTCGGTGAAAAGCGCACCGAACTGGAACAGCATGCCCATCTTGCGACGCAGCTCGTACAGGCCTTCACGCGTCTGCGTGCCGATGTCCTGCCCGTGGAACAGCACCTGGCCGCGCTGCGCACGCACGAGGCCGCCGATCAGCCGCAGCACGGTCGTCTTGCCGCACCCCGAGCCGCCCATGACCGCGACCACCTGGCCGCGTTTGAAGCGCAGATTCAGGTTCGACAGGACGAGCCGCTCGCCGTAGCCGAAGTCGACGTCGCGCAGTTCAAGGAGGGTCTCGGAAGAGGAAGGCACGTAACTGACAGTCCTTTTACACGGAAGGCCGAATTATAGGGCCTTCGTGCAAACCCTGCCTTGACGACGCTAACGATTTAACTTTTCTAAACTTTTTGTTGCAAAAACGCCTTTTGTAACGCCACAGCGGCTGACGCGGGATCGTTTGCTTCCGTGATCGCGCGCACGACGGCCGCGCTTTTCACGCCCGTAGCGAGCACCTGCGGCAGCACATCCCCGTTAATCCCGCCAATCGCGACGAGCGGCACGACGCCTTCCAGAAGTTTCACGTAGCGCGCGAGCCTTGCCAGACCTTGCGGCGCGGTCGGCATCACTTTCGTCGTGGTCGGGAACACGGCGCCAAGCGCGATGTAGCTCGGACGGAAGTGCAGCGCCGTCAGCATTTCGTAGTAACCGTGCGTCGACAGGCCGAGGCGCACACCTGCCTTCGACAAAGCTTGCAGATCCGCCGTATGCACGTCTTCCTGGCCGAGGTGGACGCCATAGGCGCCTGCGTCGATGGCCGCCTGCCAGTGATCGTTGATGAAAATGCACGCGTCATGCTCGCGGCCCGCGGCGACCGAGCGCGCGATTTCCCGCTTCAGCTCGTCCGGCTCCGCCGTCTTGCGACGCAGCTGCAGCGTCTTCACACCGAAGCCGGCTACGCGCTCGACCCATTCCGCCGTCGGCAGCACGGCATAGATGCCGAGTGCGTCCGGACATGTGGCAAAAGCTTGCGCAGGCGCGTCCGGCAAACCGGCGACGCGCGGGAAGCGCGAGATGTCACACGGCCACGCATCGTCGGATTTCGTCTCGTCGCCGTCGCGCCACGCGAGCGCAAGCACCAGCGCATCGTGCGGATCGAACCCGCAATCGAGAAACGCCGCGAGCGCGGCAATCCAGTCTTCCGCGAGATGCCCGTCCAGCTGATAGCGCACGCCGCCCAGATGCAGCACTGCGCGGCCCGCCGCTGCCTCGATCACGCCCGCGCCCTGCGTCTGCCAGCGCGCGATCTGCTCGACATGCTGCTCGCTGCTTTGCTTCAGGTCGGTGAAGACGATCAGATCGCCGCCATTCGCTTCGTCGGGCGCTGTCAGGCAGATGCGCCAGTTGACGTGCGTCGGCGGCCAGTCGCCGAGGCGCGCGCGGATACGTTCGGCCGGTTCCGTGAGTTCGTCGGCGGGCGGCCAGAACAGGTCGCGGCCCGCGAGTTTCAGAGTCTCCGTCATGCCGCAGCGCTCCCATCCTGATGCCAGAACGGCATGCCGACGACGGGCGTGCTCGCGTGGGCAGTTTCACGTTCGGCCATCGGGCCGGCCAGATAAGCCTCGCGGCCGGCTTCGACGCCCATTGCAAAGGCGCGTGCCATCGTCTCCGGGTGCGTGGCCTGCGAGACGGCCGTGTTCAGCAGCACGCCGTCGAAGCCCCATTCCATCACCTGGCAGGCATGCGACGGCACGCCGAGGCCCGCGTCGACGATCAGCGGCACGTCGGGCAAACGCTCGCGCAGCACGCGCAAGCCGTATGGATTCACGACGCCCTTGCCCGTGCCGATGGGCGCGCCCCACGGCATCAGCGCTTCGCAGCCCGCGTCGAGCAGACGCCTGCCGATCACGAGATCTTCCGTGCAATACGGCAGTACCTTGAAGCCGTCCTTCACCAGTTGCGCAGCCGCTTCGATCAGGCCGACGGGGTCGGGCTGCAGCGTGTAGTCGTCGCCGATCAGTTCGAGCTTGATCCAGTCGGTGTCGAAGACTTCGCGCGCCATGTGCGCCGTCGTGACCGCCTCGCTCACCGTCTGGCAGCCGGCCGTGTTCGGCAGGAGCGGCACGCCGTGACGCTTGAGCAGATCGAAGAAGCCGGCTTCCGCGCCGCCCTCGCTCATCTGCCGGCGCAGCGCGACCGTCACCATGCCCGGCTTCGACGCCGCGATCGAATCCGACAGCGACTGCAGCGACGGATAGCGCGACGTGCCCAGCAGCACGCGGCTCTGGAAAGTTTCGCCGTAAAGCGTGAGCGCGTCGGCGGGTGCGTTCGCGTGTGAGTTCATGTGTGATTCCTTGTCAGTGGCTTGCGTCGCGTGGGCTGGCTTTAGCTATTACTTCGGCCTCAGCCGCCCGCGACGGGATGCACGACGTCGAGCTTGTCGCCCGCCTGCAACGCGCGCGCCGCATGCTGGCCACGCGCGACGAAATTGCCATTCAGCGCGACGGCGAACGGCGGCCGCGCGCCGTACGCGCTGAGCGCGTCGGCGACAGTCGCGCCTTCGGGCAGCGACAGCGGCTTCTGGTTGATCTGGATGTCCATGTCTATGAGTTCAAACATTGAGAGTGACAGCAGGCTCGCGGTCGAGCCGGAACAGCTCGCTCCAGCGCGCGTTGCGCTGCCAGTCGGCGAAACCGTCGGAATCGGCGACGCGGCCATCGAGCAGCGCCGACGCGAGCCGCACCGCTTCGCCCGCGACTTCCGGCACGATCATGTAGCCGTGCCGGTACAGCCCGTTCACGCGCAGCGTGCTCGCGCCGTCCCACAGCAGCACGGGACGGTGGTCGGGCAGCGTCGGCCGGCATTGCGAGTTCAATTCGAGAATGCGCGCCTCGCCGAAACCGGGGTGCACCGAAAACGCCGCGCTCAGTAGTTCGAGCGCCGAGCGCACGCTGACGGGCGACATATCCTCGCCCTCCACTTCCGTCGCGCCGATCACGTACAGATCGTCCTGCTTCGGCGCGATATAGAGTGGATAGCGCGGATGCAACAGGCGCACCGGACGTGTCAGATCGATGCCGGGCGCGTGCACGCGCGCGACCTCGCCGCGAATGCCGCGCAGCGTCGGCATCACGGGCTTCGCGCCCAGCCCGCGGCAATCGATCGTGATCTTCGCGGGCGGCAACGCGCTGTCGCTGACGGACGTGTTCCAGTGCGTCTCGACGCCGCGTTGTGCCAGCCCCGCAGCCAGCGCCGACAGCACCTGGCGGTTATCGAGCTGGCCTTCGTGCGGCAGCAGCCAGCCTTGCGTGAAGCGGCCGGCGAGCGCGGGCTCGGCCACGCCGACCTGCGCGCCTGCTAGCGCGACGAGTCCGCCGTCGAGCAGTTCGGCGGGCGCGTTGGCGCGCAGCCGACGCTCGAAGAGCGGCGCCTCGGCGCGATCGCTGTGATGCCAGACGATCAGCGAGCCGTTGCGCTGGAAAAACACCGGCTCGGGCAATTGCGCGAGCAAGGTCGGCCACGTTTCCAGCGACGCCGCGCCCAGCCGCGTAATCAGCAGTTCGGCGCTGGCGGCCTCGGCCAGCGGCGCGAGCATCGCTGCGGCGACCCACGCGGCGGCCTGCGAGCCGGCCGCGTCGCCGCGCTCATAAAGCGCAACGCGATGCCCTTCGCCCGCGAGTTGCCAGGCGACGAGACGCCCGCACAGCCCGCCGCCGATCACGGCGAAATCCGGTTGAGCAGAAGTCCTCATCGTGTGGCTCCGAAGCAAGCCTCGCGCGTCGCAAACCGCGCGCCCACGACAAAACGACGGGCGAAACCCGCAGCAATAAAGCGAATAGGTGAAGAATGAGCGGTCATCAAATCCTTTCCGTACGGCAAAGTGCGCACGTACCCAAGGACGAAACCGGCGGGCAAGGCCAGCCGGGCATAGGCGCTCACAAAAAACGGGAACGCCGACCCGGCGGAAGGAGAACTTCCAGGAAATACTTCCCGAAAACTTCCCGCGCCGGTATTACCCGGATCGGGTGCGAAGGGTTTCTCTCAGCCTCGCTGCAGCGACTGCCAGCGCACGAAGCACCCCTGTTTCGTCCGGACCATTAGACCATAAAAGCTGCGCGCGCCGCAAACCCGGGCAGACCTCAATCGGCCGCGGCTGATTTTGGCGAGGTTCCCTGTTGCTCTGGCACAATGGCACGCGTCAATGCGGACGGAATGCCGCGCCACTGCAAGGCCGTTGTCGGGTTTGCGAGGCCGCGCCGAGGCACGGTGAAACGTCCGCTTAAGTTCAGATTAAGTCGGTGCCGGAACAATCGCAGCCGGGCCACCCACTCGACGGGATGCGACAGCAGCACCATGCAGCTGCGTAATGCATCTCGCCGCCGCCCGGCCGACCGTATGAAAGGATGCTTATGATCGACAACTCGAAAGATCCGACGGACATCACCGCGTGGGGCCTCATCAAGCCCTACTGGGTGTCCGAGGATCGGTGGAAAGCGCGGGGCCTGCTCGCGCTCGTCATCGCGATGAATATGACGATGGTCGCGGCCAACGTCTGGTTCAACACCTGGCAGCGCACGTTCTTCGACGCGATCCAGCAATACAACTATCCCGTCTTCAAATATTCGCTGCTGCAGTTCACGGTGATTGCGCTCGCGCTGATCTTGCTCGGCTCGTACCGGACCTACTTCCGCCAGATGCTCGAATTCCGCTGGCGGCAGTGGCTCACCAACCGCTATCTGAACGACTGGCTGGGCGACCGCGCGTACTACCGGATCGAGCGCGACAGTCTCGCCGACAACCCCGACCAGCGGGTTTCCGCCGACCTGCAAGGGTTGGCCAGCGCCTCGCTGAATCTGTCGCTCGGCCTGCTGTCGACCACGGTCACACTGTTCTCGTTCATCGTGATCCTGTGGAACCTGTCGGGCGCGTTCGCGTTCCACATGTTCGGCACGGAGTTTTCGATTCCGGGTTACATGGTGTGGGCGGCACTGATCTACGCGGCAGCCGGCTCGTGGGTCACGCACAAGGTCAACCATCCGCTGGTGTCGATCAACTACCAGCAACAGCGTGTGGAAGCCGACTTCCGTTTCTCGCTGATCCGCATCCGCGAAAACGCCGATCAGATCGCGCTGTATCAGGGCGAGCGTTCGGAAGAGCAGCAGCTCAAGGGCGTGTTCTCGCACATCCGCGAAAACTGGCGCCTCATCATGCGCTTCACGCGACGCTTCAACATCGTCGTCATCAGTTACTCGCAGCTGGCTATCGTCTTTCCGTACATCGCGGCTGCGCCCAAGTACTTTTCGAAGAGCATCTCGTTCGGCATGTACCAGCAGGTGACGGGCGCGTTCGGCACGGTCAGCGATTCGTTCTCCTGGTTCATCAACAATTACGATTCGCTCGCCGAGTGGCGCGCCACCGTCAACCGTCTGCGGGAATTCAATCGCGTGATGCGTTCGCAGCATCTGCATGAGTCGGTCGTCGAAGGCACCGCGCACGGCGGCATCAACGTGCACATCACGGATGCCGATTCGATCGAAGTGACGAATCTTCGTCTGCAGCGTCCCAACGGCGAGCCGATGGCGAACGTCGGTTCGTTCACCATCGCGCCGAAAACGCGCTGGCTGGTGCGCGGGCCTTCGGGCGCGGGCAAGAGCACGTTGATGCGCACGCTCGCGGGCCTGTGGCCGTTCGGCGAAGGCACGATCGAAAAGCCCACCGACGCGAAACTGCTGTTCATCCCGCAGCGCAGCTATCTGCCCATCGGCACGCTGAAGGCGGCGCTCTGTTATCCGTCGGAGGCTTCCGCCTTTTCGGACGAAGCGTGCCGCGAAGTGCTCGCGGTCTGCCGCTTGCCGGAACTCGCGGACCGCCTGGGCGAATCGACGCATTGGGAACGCTCACTGTCGCCGGGCGAGCAGCAGCGTCTTGCCGCAGCGCGTGCGTTGCTGCAACAGCCCGACTTCCTGTTCCTCGACGAAGCGACGAGCGCGCTCGATCCTGAGAACGAAAGCATCATCTACAACGCGCTGATCGAGCGTCTGCCGAACGCGGCGATCGTCAGCGTCGCGCATCGCAAGACGCTTGAAGCGTTCCACGAGCACACGCTGTTCATCGAGCGCGCGGTCGAGCGCGAGGCCGCGTGAGCGACGCGCCGTTCGAGCGCGTCGTGCTGGTGACGGGCGCGGGCTCCGGCATCGGTGCCGCGCTCGCCCGGCGCATCGCCGCGCCGCGTGTCGCGCTGATGCTGCACGCGCGCGGCGCGGACGAGGCTTCGCGCGTGCGGCTCGATCAGGTCGCAGTGACCTGCGCGGCGAGCGGCGCGACGTGCGCAACGGTGCTTGCCGATCTCGCCGAACGCGGCGCATCCGAACATGCCGTTCATCAGACGCTCGCGCGTTTTGGCGCGCTCGACCAGATCGTCGCCAACGCAGGACACGCGCAGCGTCAGACCATCGGCACGCTCGATTTCGATGCGCTCGCGGAGTCGTTCGCGGCAATGCCCGCTGCGTTCGGCGCGCTCGTCAAACGGGCGGCGCCTGCGCTCGAAACATCGAAGTGCGGACGCGTCGTGGCCGTGAGTTCGTTCGTTGCGCATCGCTATCGCGTGGACTCCGCGTTTGCGGGCACGGCGGCCGCGAAGGCCGCGCTCGAGTCGCTGGCAAAAACGGCGGCCGCCGAATTGGCGTCGCACGGCGTCACGGTGAATTGCGTCGCGCCGGGTTATACGCGCAAGGATCGCGGACCGAGCGCGGAGAATGCGCCCGCGTGGGCGCGCGCGGCGGAGGCGACGCCGCTCGGGCACGTCGCCGAACCCGACGACATTGCCGCGCTGATCGCCTTTCTGCTTTCCGACTCTGCGCGTCACATCACCGGTCAGGTGATTCACGTCGACGGCGGGCTGACGCTCGGCTAGGCGTCGCGCGAGCCTTACGCGCTTCCAGTCGGCGCAACATCCTGAAAGACTCTCGAACAGTTCGAAAGCACTTCCGAAGCGCATGCGCTGTTCCGCGCTTTGCGCGCGGGCCTTTCCAGCGACGATTGCATCGTGGGCCAAACGCTCCCCTGGCGCAGCCCGCGACGCAAACTCAACGTCACTGGAAATACCTGCCATGTCATTCGACCGCCGCCTCCCCACGCTTTCCCGTTTGTCTCTTCGTATCGCGCAGTCCAGCCGCGACGCCGCGCTGACGGCCACGGCCGTGCTGCTGTTCGCGACGGCAGCGAATGCCGCGCAGACCGCGCCCGTGAAGCAGGCCGAACCCGCCGACGTGTGCCCCGCGCTGTCGCACATCGTGTCGTCCGCCGACTTCAAGAAGCTGCGCGACGAGCCTGCTGCGACGCTGCCGGGCGTCGATCCGATCGATGACTGCCGTGCCAACGCGCATTCGTACGACTGCCGCTGGCGCGCGCATTGGGAAGCCGACGGCTTCGTCAACGATCCGCTCGAAGAAATCGGCGCAGATATCGCTGCGTGCTTCCCGAACGTCGTGCACGACATCAACACGCCGATGCGCCAGCACTTCATCGTGAAGACGGCCGACCGCCGCGTGAGCGTCACGGCGAGCGTGCAAGGTCAGAACGAACTGCGTCTGCGCATTGCGCGCTGAGCGCTCTTGACACGACCTGACGTCATCTCAATCAGCCTGCTCGCGAGCGCATCGTGATCGCCTCTTCATTCGCGCATGTTTTGCGGTTCTCGCTCGCGGCGTTTTGTTTGATGTCGCTGGGCGGGTGCGCGTGGACGCTGATTACGGCCGCCGATGCGACGGGGTCCGTGATTCAGGCGGGCTATGCGATCGCTTCGAACTATTCGTCGCCGACTTTTATCAATGGACGGCGCGCGAAGATCAGCACTGTTTGCATCGAGGTGAACCAGCTGGTCTCTGTTGGCGACTTCGTGCCTGCGTTGCAACTTGCGCTCGATAAGCGCGGGATTCGATCTGACGTGTATAACCCGGGGACGTCGCCGGCTGGGTGCGAGGCGCGGCTCGTGTATAACGCGTCTGTCGACTATGGGCGCCGCTCGTTCAGTGACGAACCGATGCAGTATCTTTCCATGATCGATCTCACGCTGATTCAGCATGGGCGGATTCTTGTTACCGCGCGGTATCAGACGGGTGGGCTTGGGGTCGATCGGTATTCGAGTGCTTCGGTGAAGCTTGATGGGTTGATCGATAAGATGGTTGTGAATCAGATCGCTCATCTGCAGGTTGAGACTATTCAGACTTCGGCTATTGGGAAGTAGTGCTCCGCAGGGGCTTTGCCGGGCGGTGTGGTTTGCCTTTGCGCTTCGTGCATTGCCAGTCGGTGTGTTTGCCTTTGCGCTGGCATCCGCGTTACGGTGTCTGCCGTTCAAGCGTCGCCCCTGTGCGGGGCGGCACCTACTTTTCTTTGCCGCCGCAAAGAAAAGTAGGCAGAAGAAGGCGGCTAACACCGCTAATCTTTCTTCTTGCCTGAGGGCCCCCAGACGGTCCCACACTCCACACGGTAGCGTATCTGTTCGCGTGCGTTGCTAACGCTTTGAATACACGCATCACCCGCTTCACGCCCCCACGTCGCTGCGCGCGACATCAAATTTCCCACGTTCTTACGCGGCAAACTGTGTGTAGGCCGTAGCACCGCACACGCCTCACTTCGAACCCGAAAGCGCGCGATCTGCTTCCATGTAGAAGCGCTACCCTGTACGACGGCACAACCTACACACAGTTTGCCGCTATAGGGCCGAAGTCGTTCGACAACGCCGACCTTTGTGCGGGAGTTCGAAACGGGGGATGCGCCTGTTAAAAACGTTGGCAACGCACGGGAACACATGCGCTGCCGTGTGAAGTGTGGGACCGGTAGAGGGCCCTCAGGCAAACACAAGAGCTGGCGGTGTGAGCCGCTTTCTTTTGCCTACTTTTCTTTGCGGCGGCAAAGAAAAGTAGGTGCCGCCCCGCACAGGGGCGACGCTTGAACGGCAGACACCATAACGCGGATGCCAACGAAAAGGCAGAAACACCACCCAGCGTCGCAGGCAAAAAAAACAAAACCTCTTACGCATGAAAGATTTCGAAAGCATCCCCTGCTTCCGCGCGAAGCGCACCCCAACTACTATCGCCAGGATGAACTCATCCATTATGGTCGTCGACGACGACCCCGTCGTCCGCGACATCGTGCGCGACTATCTGCAAGGCCGTGGCTTCACGGTGTCCGTGCTCGAAAACGGCATGGCGCTGCAACAGGCGCTGCAGCACGAACGTCCCGCGCTCGTCGTGCTTGACATCATGATGCCCGAGCTGGACGGTATCAGCGCATTACGCGCGCTACGCCTCGCAGGCGACAACATCCCCGTGATCCTGCTGACCGCGCGCGCGGATGTGATCGATCGCGTGATCGGTCTCGAGCTGGGTGCGGACGACTATCTTGGCAAACCTTTCGATCCGAGCGAACTCGTCGCGCGCATCCGCAGCGTGCTGCGCCGGCGCGAAAGCGCAGCGCCAAGCGCGCCCGAAAATCGCGCGCCGTATCGCTTCGGTCGCTTCGAAGTGAATTTCCCCGCGCGAGAACTGCGCCGCGACGGCGAACGCATCGCCCTGCGCTCCAGCGAATTCGCAATGCTCAAAGTGTTCGTCTCGCACGCGATGACCGTGCTCACGCGCGCGCAACTGCTCGAAAAACTGCATGGCGGCACCGATACGCACCGCAATCGCAGCCTCGATGTCTCGATCTGGCGCTTGCGCCGGCTCATCGAAGTCGATCCGTCCGAGCCGCGCTACGTGCAGACCGTGTGGGGCAAAGGCTATGTGTTCGTGCCGGATGGCGAGATCGGCGCAGCGGAACGTTACGACGCGCCCGTCGCGAATCTCTGAAGCTCGGCAGCGCCGCGCTTCACGCGCACATCGGCAAGCGCCAACAGCCCGCCCGCCAACGCAAGAAGGAACGCGCGAGCCGCGCCGCCCGCGCAAAGCATCAGAACGTCAACACGCTCATGAACATGCGCTGCAGCCAGCCAAGCGTTGTCGAATCGGCAAGCATGCCTTGCCCCGCCTGCTCGATGCGTGCATCCGCCACCTTGCTCGACGCGACGTAGTTCCCCGACTCGATATCCTTCGGGTTCACGATGCCCGACAGACGCAGCCGGTCACGGTTGCCGCCCATCGAAATCAGCTTCTCGCCCGACACGACCAGGTTGCCCGTCGGCATCGTGCCGATCACCGTGACGGCGAGCGTGCCCGTCATGCCGCTCGTATCGGCAATCGATCCCTGTCCCTTGAACGTCGTGCTCGCCGAGCCGATGTTGAACAGCCGCGCCAGACGCGCCGCCGTACCCGTCGATTTGTCGGCGGCTTCGGCCGTGATGTCGCTCGCGCGGCTCGCCTGCGCATTCGTGCTGTTCGAGCTGGTGTACGACTCGGACAGACGGATCGTCAGCACGTCGCCAATATGCTGCGCACGCGGCGTCTCGTACAGCAGAATCCCAGTGCCCGCCTGAAAGATCGCGCCCTGCGTGTTCACGTTGAGCGGCGCGGTCGACAGTGGCGGCAGCATCGGCGTGTCGACGATCGAATCTTTGGTGGCGCCGCAACCGGCGAGCGCGTAGAAAACGGCGGCGCTCGTCAGCACGGCGGCGGCGCGTGGCATGTGCATGGCGTTCATGGTGTGTCATGCCTCTGCGTGTGATTAAGCAATGAAGCCAATCGAAATCTCCCGTCAACCCGCGTCGGGACTGCTCGCCTGCCATTGCCGCACCACCGACTTCATATACGCGTCCGGGTCCTTCAGCAGGTAGATGAGCGTCGCGTTGTGCGTCGCGGGCAACAGGCACAACGTGATCGAACTCACGTCGTTTTCCCAGATGTAAACGGGCAGTTGGCCAGCCGTCGGCGAACTCACCTGTGTCGCGGTACGTGGCGCGCCGTAGCGGTCCTCGAACGCGTCGCGCAAATCGTCGGCCGTGATCTCGTCGATCACGAACGAAATCTCGTACAGACGGAAGCCACTCTGCCCACCGACGCGCACGAAGCGCAGCACATGCTCGTCAGCAGGCGTGCCGTCCACGACGGCACGCGATACTTCCCACCCGTCCGCCGCGCGATGCGCCCACTGGCACGCGATCGTCAGGCTCTGCGATGTCTTCAGCCGCATGCCGAGCGAGCCCGCGACGTTGTCCGTCTCGCAGACAGGTACGCTGCCCAGCGGCGTCGCGCGCACCCGCGAGACGGCGCGAAATTCATCGAGCGTGATGCCGAGCGGAATGCCGCGAAACGCGAACGGCTTGTCGACGGTGCGCTTTTTGGCGCCGATCGCCGACATGCGCAGCGCGGCCGCCTGTTGCGGCGGCAACATGTTCTGCGCGCTCGCCGCGAACGGCATCAGCACGCAGGACACGGCCACAGCGCATGCGGTCAGCACGCGCCCGATCGAAGTGAGTTGCATGGCTCGCCTCGCGTAACTGATGGCAGCAGCTCAGTCGATGGCTGCGGCACAGGCGTCGAACGGCGTCGCGGCCACATGGCCGACGACGGGCAGAATCTTCAGCGTCGCCGAGGTCAACCGGCACGGCAGCGCCGCGACGGCGCAACCGTCGAGCGGCAGCACCGCCGCGCCCACGGCCGACCACATCGCGAGGCGCGCGGCAGCGCGTCTTACGCGCGTGTAAAAGCGTGATTTCGGCACGGCGAACTCCGGCACGTCAGGCCGTCGTGTTGACGTGATTGCCGACCATGCCGACGGGCGACGCGGACGTTTGCGTGGCGCCCGCCTTGTCGCCCGTCGCCGTCGAGGCGGCCGTCGTGGACGTGCCGCGCGCGGACGGCTTTTCAGCAGCGGAAGGTCGGGCGATGCTTTGCAGTTGCGTGGTGAAGTGGTTGTTCTGAACAGTCATGGCAAACCTCGTGAAGTGCGAGAGTCTTCGGGATCGCCGTGCGCCCGTTCGCGAAAGCATCGCTGAGTCCGGCGCACACGGCGGCGTGTGGCGTAGCGAATGATCCCGTCTGCCTCGTTGTCACGATGGCTCAAGCAACGCACGTATTTCTGAGGTACTTACGACCGCTTGCGAATGCACGCGAAATCTTTCCAAACCCGCACAATGCAGCGGTTTTCGCTCAACATCCGGAAGGCGCGCGTGACAGAAATATTGCGGACTGCAACGCGCGCGGCGGCCCGCACCGCCCCGCCCAGCAAGGAAGGCTTGAGAAGCCGCTCGCCGCGTGCACGCTGCATGAGAGTTGGAGTAAGTGTTCGTAAGGAAAGCTTCAACCGCCGACCAGCCTTGCCGGACTAGAATTTCGGTATGAATCCACAGGTCCTCATCGTCGACGACGATCCCGTCGTGCGCGATCTGCTTTGCCGCTTCCTGCAATCGAATGGCTACGATGCATCCGTGCTGCATGACGGCACGCATCTGCAACGCCGTCTCGAACGGGAGCGGCCTTCCGTCGTGGTGCTCGACATCATGATGCCGAACACCGACGGCCTGCGCGCGCTCACCGCGTTGCGCGCCGCCGGCGACGACATTCCCGTGATCTTCGTGACGGCGCGCGGCACGGTGGCCGATCGCATCATCGGGCTGTCGCTGGGCGCCGACGACTATCTGACGAAGCCATTCGATCCACGCGAACTGCTCGCGCGCATCCAGACGGTGCTGCGCCGTCGCGGCCCGGCCACGACGAGCGCGCCGGAAGCGCGCAAGCGTTATCGCTTCGGTCCGTTCGAACTGGACTTCGCGACGCGCACGCTGTCACGCGACGAGACACGCGTCACGCTGCGCGACAGCGAATTCGCGCTGTTGAAGATCTTCGTCAACAATCCGTACAAGGTGCTGTCGCGCGTGCTGATTCACGATCTCGTGCATCGCGACGACCTGCCGTTCCGCGACCGCAGTCTCGATGTGCCTATCTGGCGTCTGCGCCGCGTGATCGAAAACGATCCGTCGAATCCGTGCTACGTGCAGACGGTACGCGGCAAGGGCTACGTGTTCGTCCCCGACGCGGACCCCAATGGCGCGCCCTTCGCCGCCGATCCCGCGTGATGCTCGCGTGACCCGCATCAGGAATCCGCTGAATACGCTGTTCGGCAGGATGGCGTTGCTGTCGTCGGCGGTGCTGTTTGCAATTCAGGCTGGCTGGTTCGTGCTGGTCGTGATGCAGCCGCCGCATCACGAGGTGGATGGCTACGCGCGCGGCATTCTGCTCGCGCTACAGGCCGCGAACGGTGAGCCCGTCAACGGCGCCGACGTCGCGCCGGCGCTGCGCGTGCATCTCGTGCCGACATGGAACATGCCGGCCACCGTCCATCTCGAACCGCCCACGCGCAGGCCGTTCGTCGAACTCACGCGCCATTTGCGCGCGAGCCTGCCCGCCGGCACCGAGATCGCCGTCGACGACACGCATATGCCGCGTCTGTGGGTGCGCTTTCCGCGCAAGTCGATGTGGGTCGTGATTCCCGTCGACGTGCCGCCGCGCCCGCGCTTCGTGATCGAATCCGTTTCGATGCTGCTTGCCGCGCTGCTGCTGTCGCTGCTCGCCGTCTGGCAGATGCAGCGGCCGCTCACGCGCGTCGCGCATGCGGCGCGCGCGTTCGGCGCAGGCAGCCGGCCCGAGCCCGTCTCCGAACAGGGCCCGCGCGAACTGCGCGATCTGATCGGCTCGTTCAACGACATGATGCGGCGCCTGAACGAAGCGGGCGACGATCAGGCCGTGATGCTCGCTGGCGTCGCGCACGATCTGAAAGCGCCGCTCACGCGCCTGAAGCTGCGCGCAAGCGTGCTCGCTGACGAGCACGAACGCGCGGGCCTGATCCGCGACGTCGATTCGCTGACGAACATCGTGCAGCAGTTTCTGGAGTTCGCGGGACAGTCGGCGGAATCAGGACCGATGACGGAAGTGGACGGTTTCCTGCGCGAGCAGTTCTCTTCCACGGACGGCAGTGAAGGCGATGAAGCTGATGAAGCTGATGAAGCCGACGATAGCGACAACGGCGAAGCACCGCTTTTCAGGCTCGATCTGCAGGCCGGTTCGCGTTTCACGCTGCCGCGCACGCTGCTCGACCGGCTCGTCACCAACCTCGTCGATAACGCGTTCGAGCATGGCGCGCCGCCCGTCGAAATCGCGACGTCGCGCGACGAACTGCAATGGTTCATCGACGTCCGCGATCATGGGCCGGGCATTCCTGAAGACCGCATCGCAGCCGCGATGAAGCCGTTCGTGCGGCTCGATGCGGCGCGCGGCGGTGAAGGGCATTGCGGGCTCGGCCTCGCGATCGTCGTGCGTCTTGCGCATCATCGCGGCGGCAAGTGCACGGTGGAGAATCACCCGGAAGGCGGACTGCATGTGCGCGTCGCGCTGCCTGTCTCCGTGCCGGAAGCTTGAGGCGATTCCAGGCCGTGAATAGCGGCGAACGCACGTTGGACACGTTACTCATGTTACGTACGCGCGGTTTGCGCTTACCTTGCCTTACGGTTGCGCCATTTCACCGCTCTGCGGACCTATAGTGCAATCCGGCGTCCTCGGCGCCTCCCTGTTCGGTCCGTCCCGCTGCCACCTGGGACGGGCCGTTTTTTCTTTGCGCGACGGAAAAGTCAGAGAAGAAGGCGGTCGCGCAACGTATCGACCGTGGATTGCGCGAGGCCAAGCCCGCGCGTGAGATAGCCCGACATCGTGCCGTAGCTGGATTGCACCTGAAGACGCGGCGTCGGCGCCTGATCCGAGCCCGCGTTGTTGCCGCCGCACGCCGTCAGCAGCGTGCTGCCCATGCCGGAGAGCAGCAGCGCGCCCGCCGTGCTCTTCAGGAAGCGGCGGCGCGACGCGAGTTGCGCTCGCGCGCGCGATGGCGCCAGCGCAATCGGCAAGGCGTAGAGATCATGCGCAGCGGCGAGTGAAATGTCCGCTTTCGCAGAGGAAGTCATTGTTGTGTCTACAAGGTGCGGCGCGAGTGCCGCGCGCAGATGCGAAAGACGCACGCGGGTCACGTGCAGGTTTGACGAACCGATCGACAGTGTAGTTAACCGTATGGGTCGATCACTTACGGCGTCGACGTGCAGTGTAATGGACGAAAACAGCTCGAAGGTTACACAGTAGCAATCAGTAAGGAATCGCAATGTGGGCGCCTCGCCCGCCGTTCCTGCCATGTGAGACGCGGGCTGAAATACGGGCGCGCTTTTTTTGCCGCGCATTGGCCTCAATCGAGGCGGACCGTAGAATACAAGCCACCTGCGGCACGCCGGACGAACATCAGAATCACAATAGCAACCCACGTACACGGGATCACAGGAGAGGGGATGGCGTCATTTCAGTGGTTTACCGAGTTGTCGACGCGCGAAAGGCGCACGCTCTACGCGGGCTTCGGCGGCTATGCCGTCGACGCGTTCGACTTCATGATCTACTCGTTCCTGATCCCGACGCTGATCGCGACGTGGGGCATGTCGAAAAGCGAAGCGGGGATGATCGCGACCAGTTCGCTGATCTCGTCGGCGATAGGCGGCTGGATGGCGGGCGTACTCGCCGACCGCTACGGCCGCATCCGCGTGCTGCAATGGACGATCGCGACCTTCGCGCTGTTCACCTGCCTGTCCGGCTTCACACACAACTTCTGGCAACTGCTGACGACGCGCACGCTGCAAGGCATCGGCTTCGGCGGCGAATGGTCGGTGGTGACGATCATGATGGCGGAGACGATCCGCTCGCCGCAGCATCGCGCGAAAGCCGTCGGCACCGTGCAGAGCAGCTGGTCGTTCGGCTGGGGCGCGGCCGCGATTCTGTACTGGGCGTTCTTTGCATTGCTGCCCGAAGAATATGCGTGGCGCGCGTGCTTCTGGATCGGCATCTTGCCCGCGCTGTGGATCATCTATATCCGCCGCAACGTCAGCGATCCCGACATTTATATCGCGACGCGCCGCGCGCGCGACAGCGGCATCGATACCTCCCACTTCCTGCAGATTTTCTCCGCAACGCACCTGAAAACGACGATCCTCGGCAGCGCGCTCTGCAGCGGCATGCTGGGCGGCTACTACGCGATCACGACCTGGCTGCCCACTTATCTGAAGACCGTGCGCCATCTGTCCGTGTTCAACACGAGCGGCTATCTGGTCGTGCTGATCGTCGGTTCGTTCATCGGGTATATCGTCGGCGCGATTCTTTCGGACCGGATCGGGCGGCGCGCGTCGTTCGTCCTGTTCGCGATCGGCTCGTTCCTGCTCGGCATGATCTACACGATGCTGCCTATCACCGATGGCGCGATGCTGCTGCTCGGTTTTCCGCTCGGCATCGTCGTGCAGGGAATATTCGCGGGCGTTGGTGCGTATCTATCTGAGCTGTATCCGAATGCGATTCGCGGCTCGGGACAGGGTTTCTGCTATAACCTCGGGCGCGGTGTCGGCTCGTTCTTTCCGATTCTGGTCGGCACGCTGTCCCAGACGATGACGCTCGTGAAGGCGATCGGCATCGTCGCGGGTTCGGGCTATCTGCTCGTCGTCGTGGCGGCGCTGGCGCTGCCTGAAACAAAGGGCAAGTCGCTTGCCGCCGAAAGCGCGGAATCGGCGGAACACGTGTAATACCACCATGCAAACGATCGTTCTCGGCGGCGGCATCATCGGTGTCGCCACCGCTTTCTGCCTGCGCGAGCGCGGCTGCGACGTCACCGTGATCGAGCGCGAATCCGACGTCGCGCTCGCGACGAGCTTCGGCAATGCGGGCGTGATCGCGCCCGGCTACGTGACGCCGTGGGCCGCGCCTGGCATGCCGGCCAAGATCCTGAAGTATCTGTTCAAGCCCGCGTCGCCGCTGATCTTCCGGCCGACGTTCGATCTCGCGCAATGGCGCTGGATCGCGCGCTGGCTGCGCGAATGCGATCTCGCGCGCTTTCGCGTCAACAAGCAGCGGATGCAGCGCATCGCGTACTACAGCCGCGAATGTCTGCGCGAGTTTCGCGGGCATCATCCGTTCGAATACGGACGCAGCCAGGGCTATCTGCAACTCTTTCGCACTGCGTTCGACGTCGAACTCGCGCAGCCCGCGCTTGCCGTGCTGCGCGACGCGGGCATCAAGCATCGCGAAGTGAGCGCGGCCGAATGCGCCGAGATCGAGCCGGGACTGCGCTGGGCGCGTCAGGCGCCGTTGAGCGGCCTCTATCTACCCGACGACGAAGCGGGCGACTGCGCGCGCTTCACGCGCGAATTGCGCGCGATCTGCGAGGCGAACGGCGTGCGCTTTCGCTTCGATACGCGCGTGACGGCGCTCGACGTGCGTGGCCGTGCGGTGCACGGCGTGCATGTCGAGAGCGCGGCGGGCAGCGAGACGCTAGTGGCGAATGCCATTGTCGTGGCGGCGGGCGTCGACAGCGCGGATCTGCTTGCGCCGCTTGGCGTGAAAGTGCCGCTATATCCCGTGAAGGGCTACTCGGCGACGCTGCAGATCGTCGACGATGAAAAGTCGCCGCGTGCCGCGTTGATGGACGAATCGCTGAAGACGGCGATCACGCGGTTCGGGCCGAATCTGCGCGTCGCGGGTACGGCCGAGCTTGGCAACCGGCAGACGACCTTGCGCGAGCAGGCGTTGCAAACGCTGATGAAAGTGCTGGACGACTGGTTCCCACATGCGACGGCGCCCTCTTCCGCACAGTTCTGGGTTGGACGCCGTCCGATGACGCCCGATGGCGCGCCGTTGCTTGGGCCGTCCGGCATTGACGGATTGTGGATCAATCTTGGACATGGCTCGACGGGCTGGGCGATGTCGCTGGGGTCGGGGCGGGTGGTCGCGGATCTGATTACGCGGCGCGAGCCGGAAATCGATCTGGATGGGTTGACGTTGGAGCGCTATCGCGGGTCGTGATTTTTGTTTGGTCTGCTGCGTTTGGTCTGCCTTGCGCGTCATGCGTAGACGACGGGCACGCTCGCCAGTGATCGATATCGCGCGCCTGTGCGAGCCAGCGTGCTCGAATAGAGCGTCAACGAGTCGAAGCGCGCGATCAGCTCGTCTTGCAAGTCCGTTGCGGGGCCGACGGCCGCCGCGTCTTGGCGGTAGCGCGCGAGCGTAACATGCGGCCGGAATGTACGGGCATCGACGGGCAGGCCGAGCGCGATCATCGACGAGCGCACGCGCCAGTCCAGTGCGATGAATTCATCGGACATGGCGAGTGTCGCCACCGTCAGGCGCGGGTGTGAGGCGCGTGGCCAATGTTCGATTTTTGTTATTGGCGTGAGCTTGAGTGGCACTGTCTCGTGCGTTAGTGATTCGATCAGCGGTGCGGCTTTTTCTTGTGGCAGTACGCCGATGAACGTTACCGTCAGGTGCAATTGTTCGTAGGGGACGCGGCGCGCAGTCGTGGGGATGTCGATGGACGATAGCGCGTCGCGGGTTGCCGTGTCGGGGACTAGCGCTATGAAGCAACGCTGGTAGTCATGCTGATCGGTCAGTTCGCTATTCGGGTCTGAGGCGGACCCTGCGCTTTCTTTTTGGTCTGGCTGCGGATCGGTGCGTTGCATTGGGGGTCTCCTGGCGCGTTCCCGCTCAGTCACACTTTATGCCTGTTCGATCGTGGTGTGGTTTGGTTTTCGTTTTTCGCTTTCGCTGGCATCGGGTCGCGACTTCGCGGCGCGGGCGGATTGGTGTTTGCCTTTGCTGCGCGGGCATCTGCCTCTTGCTTTTTGTGTGCTGGCGGCGCCGGTTGGTGTGTCTGCCTTTGCACTGGCATCCGCGTATTGCCTTCGTGCTTCAAGCGTCGCCCCTGTGCGGGGCGGCACCTACTTTTCTTTGCCGCCGCAAAGAAAAGTAGGCAAAAGAAAGCGGCTAACACCGCCAGTTCTTGTTTTTGCCCGAGGGCCCCTAACCGGTCCTACGCTGCACACGGCAGCATTTCTGTTCACGCGAGTTGCCAACGCTTCGAATGAGCGCCTCACCCGCTTCAAACACCCGTACATGGGGCTCACGGCAGCGAACGGTATGTGCCGCCCAGGTGGCAAACTATGTGTAGGTTGTCGCGTCGTATAGCTTGGCGCTCTTACATGCAGCCCTTTCAAGGTCTTTGCGCTGCAAACCTGGTAACCTGGCGAGATGTTAAGGAACGACGGGTACGAAGGGATGTTCGACGAGGTGATGAAGCGTTTCGAGCAGCAGGCACCGGTATGCGTGATGGCACGCCTGGCACTGCAGAGAGCCATCGCGCCGCAATGGATCGACGAGGTGTTCGCCGAGCACCGGCAGCGGCAATATCCACGTGAATTGCTGTTCTCGACGGTGGTTGAACTGATGACGCTGGTGTCGCTGGGACTGAGTCCGTCGCTGCACGCTGCAGCGACACAGACGAAGCCCCTGCCGGTGTCGCTGGCCGCGCTCTACGAGAAGGTCAACCGCACCGAACCCGCGATCCTGCGCGCCCTGGTACAGGGCAGCGCACAGCGTCTGGAGCCGGTGCTGGCGGCGTTGCCATGCCAGCCCAGCCTGCCCGGCTGGCGTGTGCGGGTGCTTGATGGCAATCACCTGCCGGCCAGTGAGAAACGGCTGGCGGCGTTGCGCGAGCAGCGTGGCGCGGCGTTGCCGGGGCACGCGCTGGTGGTCTACGAGCCGGATCTGGGTCTGGTCACAGATCTGGTCGCCATCGAGGATGCGCACGCGCAGGAGCGCTCGGCCATGGCCCCGCTGATTGAATGTGCCGGCGCGGGCGAATTGTGGCTGGCTGACCGGAACTTCTGCACCGGGACCATCCTGCAGGGCTGGCATCAGGCACAGGCCTGCTTCATCGTGCGCGAACACGGCCGCAACAGCCCGGCGCTTGCCAGCAGCGGGCCATGGGTGGACGGTGAACGTATCGAGACAGGTCAGGTGCGAGAGCAACGCATTGACCTGAAGGCTGGCTTCGTCTGGCGTCGCATCGAGCTGACGCTGGACAAGCCGACTGAAGCGGGCGATACCGTGATTCTGTTGTGGAGCAACCTGCCTGCCGCGGTGGGCGCACACGAGATTGCCCGGCTGTACCGCAAGCGCTGGCGTATCGAGGGCATGTTCCAGCGACTCGAGTCGGTCCTGCACAGCGAGATCCGCACCCTGGGTCATCCACGTGCCGCGCTGCTGGGCTTTACCGTCGCGGTGCTGGCGTACAACGTGCTGGCCACGCTCAAGCGCAGTGTTGAAGCTGCGCATGCCGCCGCCGATGAAACAGGTGCAGCGCCGCCGGACGTCTCGACGTATTACCTCGCCGTGCAGATTCGCAGCCAGTATGAGGGCATGCTCATCGCGCTGCCGCCAGATGAATGGTCGCACTGGAGCGATGCCACGCCCGACGGGATTACCGGCAAACTGCTCGAGCTGGCCCGCTGCGTCGACCCGATTCAGGTGCGCACACGCACGCGTGGCCCCAAGACCCGCAAACCCGCACCCTATGTCGAAGGCGCGGTAGCCCGCGCCCATCACAGTACCGCTCGCCTGCTTAAACGCGCCAAAGGCGGGACATCTTGATCAAGACCTTGAAAGGGCTGGCTCTTACATGGTGGAACGCGTGCGCTATCGGTCCGAAGTGAGGCGCGTGAGGTGCTGCGGCCTACACACAGTTTGCCACCTGGGCGGCCGTGGAGTATCTGGTACGGCACGCTGCGACGCGGGTGTGTGAAGCGGGTGAGGCGCTCATTCGAAGCGTTGGCAACGACCGCGAACAGGAAAGTTGCCGTGTGCAGCGTAGGACCGGTTAGGGGCCCTCAGGCAAGAACAGGAATGAGCGGTGTTAGCCGCTTTCTTTTGCCTACTTTTCTTTGCGGCGGCAAAGAAAAGTAGGTGCCGCCCCGCACAGGGGCGACGCTTGAAGCACGAAGGCATAACGCGGATGCCAGCGCAAAGGTGGACACACCGACCGGCGCCGCCAGCACACAAAAACCAAGAGACAGATGCCAGCGCAGCAAAGGCAAAAACCAAACCGCCCGCGCCGCGAAGGCGCCAAACCAAAAACGCCCTCGCATGCGCAAACAACTCAGCGTCGCAGACAAACCAAAACCAAAACCTTTACCTCGGCAATTCAGAATGCCCCATCAGATAAGCATCAACTGACCGCGCACACTGCCGCCCTTCGCGAATCGCCCACACTACGAGAGACTGTCCACGCCGCATATCACCCGCGGTGAACACCTTCTCGACCGACGTGTAATAAGCCTTATCGCCTTCGGTGGAAGCACGCACATTCCCACGTGCATCCTTATCAACGCCGAAGGCCTCAAGCACAGGCGAAACGGGCTGCGTAAAGCCCATAGCCAGCAACACCAGATCGGCCTTCATTTCGAATTCGGAATCGGGCACTTCGACCATCTTGCCTTCCTTCCATTCGACACGCGCCGCGATCAGCTTCTCGACCTTGCCGTTCTTGCCTTCAAAGCGCTTCGTAGCAACAGCCCAATCGCGCTCGCAGCCTTCCTCATGCGACGACGACGTGCGCAGCTTCACCGGCCAATACGGCCACACCAGCGGCTTGTTTTCCTCCTCGGGCGGCTGCGGCAGCAGTTCGAACTGCGTGACACCCTTCGCGCCATGACGGTTCGACGTGCCCACGCAATCCGAACCCGTATCGCCACCGCCGATCACGACAACATGCTTGCCCTTCGCGAGCAGCTGATCCGCAACCTTGTCGCCCGCATTGACCTTGTTCTGCTGCGGCAAAAATTCCATCGCGTAATGAATGCCCGCAAGCTCACGCCCCGGCACAGGCAAATCACGCGGCGTCTCGGAGCCGCCCGTCAGAATCACGGCATCGAACTGATCTTTCAGTTCCTCAGGCGTGATGGTTTCCTTCGCGGTGTTGCCGATGTGCACCGGAAGCGGATCCTTGCCGACGAACACGTTCGCGCGGAACGTCACGCCTTCCGCTTCCATCTGGCGCATGCGGCGGTCGATCAGCCACTTCTCCAGCTTGAAGTCGGGGATGCCGTAACGCAGCAAGCCACCGACGCGATCATTCTTCTCGAACACCGTCACGTCATGACCGACGCGCGCGAGTTGCTGCGCAGCCGCCATACCCGCCGGGCCCGAACCGACGACGGCGATCTTCTTGCCCGTCTTGTGCTTCGGCGGTTGCGGCGCGACCCAGCCTTCCGTCCACGCCTTGTCGATAATCGCGTGCTCGATCGACTTGATGCCGACCGGGTCGTCGTTGATGCCGAGCGTGCACGCCGCTTCGCACGGCGCCGGGCAGATGCGGCCCGTGAACTCGGGGAAGTTGTTCGTCGAATGCAAAACTTCGATCGCGTTCTTCCAGTCCTGACGGAACACCAGGTCGTTGAAGTCCGGGATGATGTTGTTCACCGGGCAGCCGTTGTTGCAGAACGGGATGCCGCAGTCCATGCAACGCGCGCCCTGAATCTTGGCTTCGTCGTCGGTCAATGCCGCGACGAATTCCTTGTAGTGCTTCACACGCGTGAGGGGTGCTTCGTACGCCTCGTGGCGGCGCTCGAACTCGAGAAAACCGGTTGCCTTGCCCATGTGGTTCTCTATGTCTATCTAATCGGTGAGGGGATCGGCGTCCGCCGCACGCTTTCACGCGCGCGGCTGGTGCGCTTCGTTATGTCGTCTGGTTGGGTCGGGAAACGATCAGGCCGCGAGTACTTCCTTGGCTGCCTTCTTCGCGCCCATTTCGCCCAGCGCGCGCTTGTATTCGGTCGGGAACACCTTCACGAACTGACGGCGCGACGCATCCCAGTTTTCGAGCAGCGCCTTTGCACGCGGCGAACCCGTGAACTGGAAGTGACGTTCGATGAGCCCCTTGAGCAGCGCTTCATCGGTCTGGCCGATGTGCCACAGTGCCTTGTCGACCGTGCGCTCCTGTTCGGCCTGTTGCAGCACCGGTTCGAGCGCGACCATCGACTTGTTGCACTTCGCCGCGAACGAACCGTCCACGTCGTACACGTAGGCGAGACCGCCCGACATGCCCGCCGCGAAGTTACGGCCCGTTTCGCCGAGCACGACGACCGTGCCACCCGTCATGTATTCGCAACCGTGGTCGCCCGTGCCTTCGACAACCGCCGTCGCGCCCGAGTTACGCACGCAGAAGCGCTCGCCCGCAACGCCACGGAAGAACGATTCGCCTTCGATCGCGCCGTACATCACCGTGTTGCCGCAGATGATGTTTTCTTCGGACTTGCCGCGGAAATCATTCGTGGGACGGATGATGATGCGGCCGCCCGACAGACCCTTGCCGACGTAGTCGTTGCCGTCGCCGACCAGATCCAGCGTGATGCCCTTCGCGAGGAACGCGCCGAAGCTCTGGCCCGCCGTGCCCTTCAACTGGATGTGAATCGCGTCGTCGGGCAGACCGTCGTGGCCATACTTCTTCGCGATCGTGCCGGACAGCATCGCGCCGACCGTACGGTTCACGTTGCGCACCGGCTGGATGAACGACACGTGCTCGCCCTTCTCGATCGCCGCCTTCGCCTTCTCGATCAGCACGTGATCGAGCGCGCGGTCGAGGCCGTGATCCTGCGAATCGACGTGCATGCGCGCGACGCTCGCGGGGACGCTCGGCTGGTAGAACACGCGCGAGAAGTCCAGACCCTTCGCCTTCCAGTGCTCGATGCCCTTCTTCATATCGAGGAATTCGCTGTGGCCGATCAGGTCGTTGAACTTGCGTACACCCAGTTGCGCCATGATTTCGCGCACTTCCTCAGCGATGAAGAAGAAGAAGTTCACGACGTGTTCCGGCTGGCCCTGGAATTTCGCGCGCAGCACGGGGTCTTGCGTCGCGACGCCGACCGGGCACGTGTTCAGATGGCACTTGCGCATCATGATGCAGCCTTCGACGACCAGCGGCGCCGTCGCGAAACCGAATTCGTCCGCGCCGAGCAGCGCGCCGATCACGACGTCGCGGCCCGTCTTCATCTGACCGTCGGCCTGCACGCGGATACGGCCGCGCAACTGGTTCAGCACCAGCGTCTGCTGCGTTTCCGCGAGGCCCAGTTCCCACGGCGTGCCGGCGTGCTTCACCGACGACAGCGGCGATGCGCCCGTGCCGCCATCGTGGCCGGC
This sequence comes from Paraburkholderia hospita, assembly GCF_002902965.1. Lineage (GTDB taxonomy): Bacteria > Pseudomonadota > Gammaproteobacteria > Burkholderiales > Burkholderiaceae > Paraburkholderia > Paraburkholderia hospita. Next base: position 3,655,508 of record NZ_CP026105.1, read on the forward strand.
GATCACGACGTGATCGGCCTTCGCCTTCGCGACACCCGCAGCAACCGTACCGACGCCCACTTCCGACACCAGCTTCACCGAGATGCTCGCCGCCGAATTCGCGTTCTTCAGATCGTGAATGAGCTGCGCGAGGTCTTCGATCGAATAGATGTCGTGGTGCGGCGGCGGCGAGATCAGGCCGACGCCCGGCACCGAGTAACGCAGCTTGCCGATGTACTCGGACACCTTGTGACCCGGCAACTGACCGCCTTCGCCCGGCTTCGCGCCCTGCGCCATCTTGATCTGGATCTGGTCCGCGGAAGCAAGATACTCCGCCGTCACGCCGAAACGGCCCGACGCGACCTGCTTGATCTTCGAGCGCAGCGAATCGCCTTCCTTCAGCGGGATGTCGGTCACGACTTCATCGCCGAGGATGGTCTTCATCGTGTCGCCATTCTTGATCGGAATGCCGCGCAGTTCGTTGCGATAGCGGTTCTCGTCTTCGCCGCCTTCACCCGTGTTCGACTTGCCGCCGATACGGTTCATCGCGACCGCGAGCGTGGCGTGCGCTTCCGTCGAGATCGAGCCGAGCGACATCGCGCCCGTTGCAAAGCGCTTGACAATGTCCTTCGCCGATTCGACTTCGTCGAGCGGAATCGCCTTCGACGGATCGACCTTGAATTCGAACAGGCCGCGGAACGTCATGTGACGCTTCGTCTGATCGTTGATCAGATGCGCGTATTCCTTGTACGTCTGATACGAGTTGCTGCGCGCCGAGTGTTGCAGCTTCGCGATCGCATCGGGCGTCCACATGTGGTCTTCGCCGCGCACGCGGTACGCGTATTCGCCGCCCGCGTCGAGCATGTTGGCGAGAACCGGGTTGTCGCCGAACGCGTCGCGGTGCAGACGGATCGCTTCTTCAGCCACTTCGAACAGGCCAATGCCGCCGACCTTCGACGCCGTACCCTTGAAGTACTTGCTCACGAGATCTTCAGCGAGACCGATTGCCTCGAAAATCTGCGCGCCCGTGTACGACATGTACGTCGAAATGCCCATCTTCGACATGACCTTGTACAGGCCCTTGCCGACTGCCTTCGTGAAGTTGTAGACGGCCTTTTCCGCCGACAGGTCGCCCTTCATGCCCACTGCCATCTGCGCGAGCGTTTCCATCGCGAGGTACGGGTGAACGGCTTCCGCGCCGAAGCCCGCGAGCAGCGCGAAGTGGTGCGTCTCACGCGCCGAGCCCGTTTCGACGACGAGGCCCGTGCTCGTGCGCAGACCCTGCTGCACGAGGTGTGAGTGAATCGCCGACGTGGCCAGCAGCGCCGGAATCGCGACGTTGTCGCGGTCGGTCTTGCGGTCCGACACGATCAGCATGTTGTAGCCGGACTTGACGGCGTCGACGGCTTCCGCGCACAGCGACGCGAGGCGCGCTTCGATGCCTTCCTTGCCCCACGCGACCGGGTAGCAGATGTTCAGTTCGTACGAGCTGAATTTGCCGCCCGTGTACTGATCGATCGCGCGGATCTTCGCGATGTCCTTGAAGTCGAGCACCGGCTGCGACACTTCGAGACGCATCGGCGGGTTGATGTTGTTCGTGTCGAGCAGGTTCGGCTTCGGGCCGACGAACGACACCAGCGACATCACCATGTTTTCACGGATCGGGTCGATGGGCGGGTTCGTGACCTGCGCGAACAGCTGCTTGAAGTAGTGATAGAGCGTCTTGTTCTTGTTGGACATGACGGCCAGCGGCGAGTCGTTGCCCATCGAGCCAACTGCTTCTTCGCCTGCCTGCGCCATTGGCGCCATCAGGAACTTGAGGTCTTCCTGTGTGTAGCCGAATGCCTGCTGGCGATCGAGCAGCGCAGCCGCTTCACGGCGCTCCGTGACGACGTCTTCCGCGTTCGGCTCGATTTCGTCGAGCTTGATGCGCACGGCGTCGATCCAGCTCTTGTACGGCTTGGCGTTCGCGAGGTTGTCCTTCAGTTCCTTGTCGTCGATGATGCGGCCGTGCTCCATGTCGATCAGGAACATCTTGCCCGGCTGCAGACGCCACTTCTTGACGATCTTCGATTCGGGAATGAGCAGCGTGCCCGCTTCCGACGCCATGATGACGAGGTCGTCGTCGGTGACGATGTAGCGCGCCGGACGCAGACCGTTACGGTCGAGCGTCGCGCCGATCTGGCGGCCGTCGGTGAACGCAATCGCAGCGGGGCCGTCCCACGGCTCCATCATCGCGGCGTGGTATTCGTAGAACGCGCGGCGGTTGTCGTCCATCAGCGTGTGCTGTTCCCATGCTTCGGGAATCATCATCATCACCGCGTGGACGAGCGGGTAGCCGGCCATCACGAGCAGTTCGAGACAGTTGTCGAACGACGCCGTGTCCGATTGGCCCGGATAGATCAGCGGCCACAGCTTCGGCAGATCGTCGCCGAGCACGTGCGAGGCGATCGCGCCCGTACGCGCGTTCAGCCAGTTGACGTTGCCCTTCACCGTGTTGATTTCGCCGTTGTGGGCGATCATCCGGTACGGGTGAGCCAGCTCCCACGCCGGGAACGTGTTGGTCGAGAAGCGCTGGTGCACGAGCGCCAACGCCGACACGACGCGCTCGTCCTGCAGGTCGCGGTAGTACACGCCGACCTGGCCTGCCAGCAGCAGACCCTTGTAGACTACCGTGCGCGCCGACATCGACGGCACGAAGTATTCCTTGCCGTGCTTGAGCTTGAGCGCCTGGATGCGGTGGCTCGCCGTCTTGCGGATCACGTACAGCTTCCGCTCCAGCGCGTCCGTCACCATGATGTCCTTGCCGCGTCCGATGAAGATCTGGCGGATCAGCGGCTCGCTCGCCTTCACAGTCGGCGAAATCGGCATGGTGTGGTCGGCGGGCACGTCGCGCCAGCCCAGCACGACCTGGCCTTCGGCCTTCACCGTGCGCTCCAGTTCCTGTTCGCAAGCGAGACGCGACGCGTGTTCCTTCGGCAGGAAGATCATGCCGACGCCGTATTCGCCCTCGGGCGGCAGCGTCACGCCCTGCTTGGCCATTTCCTCGCGGTAGAACGAGTCCGGAATCTGGATCAGGATGCCCGCGCCGTCGCCCATCAGCGGATCGGCGCCGACGGCGCCCCGGTGATCGAGGTTCTCGAGAATCTTCAGGCCCTGCTGGATGATTTCGTGGCTTTTCTTGCCCTTGATATGCGCAACGAAGCCGACGCCGCATGCGTCGTGCTCGTTTGCCGGGTCATATAGACCTTGCGCGGCGGGAACCGTGGAAAGCGGCTGCTGATGGTCGTTCATGGGGACACCGTCTGTCAGGGGCCGTGGGGCCGTTGAACCATTTTGTTTTAGCCCGCGGTGCGGACTTCGACCGCGCGGGCGGCCGCGGACGCGCGATATTGCAGTTGCACATCGGGACGCCGGAAATCGGAATATACGCGACGAATCAAAGGAATAGCAAACAAAATATAATGGTCGAGCCCCTATTATCAATATGGTGCATTTTTCGCCCCATTAATTGGCTCCACATCAAAACGGGGCAAAAGAAAACGGCATGCGTGGATGCCGTTCGCTTTCTACTTTCGCCAGCAAGTCATTGAGCACAAAGGCCTTATTGGGTTTGTGGCGTCTCCCGGACCTTGCGCGGCCGGCCCCTGGGCAAGGGCGAGACGCGCCGGTTCGCAGCCCGCGCCGCCCACTCCCGATACGAATCGCTACCGAGCACCCAGCCCTTCAACGTGGCCTGCTGAAGCTGGCTGGCTTCGCGTTCGTCGAGCGGCTGCTCGCACAATTCGCGGTACGCGCGCTGCCGTTCGAACGGCGTATTGCCGAGCGACCAGTACAAACGATGATCAGTGATCAAACTGTCTAAGGTCAGGCCGATGTGATGCCGATAACTGGACCATCGGTAGTCTTCCGGTGCGCTCGCCAGCTGGTTGCGCACCGGCGACATTTCGACGACGCGGCTCGCGAGCAGGAAGTACTTCTCGCCTTCGATCACCGTCGCGCGATAGCGGCCTTCCCACAACGTGCCGCGCCGCGAGTAACGGCGATTGAAGTGCGCGACGTAACGCCGCCCGACGGCCTGCATCGCCTTGGGCAGGCTCGATTCGTCGGTGGGCGTGACGAGCAACTGCACCGCGCCGGGCATCAGCGCGTATGCATGAACGGACAGATGGTGATCGCGTGAAGCCGCCTTCAGGCAATCGATGAACAGTTCGTAATCCTGGTCGTCCACGAATGCGGGCTGCTGGTCGAGTCCGCGCAGGATCACGTGTTGCGGCTGGTCAGGGACATAAAGACGTGCAAGCCGTGCCATGCTGGATTATCCAAAGTCGCGTTGGTACATACCCGAAGGTCCGAAAAACTGCGTCGGCGCGGCCTCACGCGCCAAACGGGTCTGCCGGAAAACGGCATAAAGCCTAGGCAGAACGCTCTAGCCGGCGCGTATGGTTTGTTTGAAACGTTGTGGTCATAATTGGCGGGCCTTTTTTGGAGGAGCACAAATGAAATTAAAACAGGCCTTGGGGGTCGCGGCACTCGCTTGCATAACAACCACAGCGCACGCGCAATCGGCCGGCAGTTTCTTCGTTACAACAGGATGGTTCCATCTCGCGCCTCAGTCCAGTAGTGACCCGTTGAGAGAGACAAACGTCAACGGTACGCCCGTCAACATCACCGTGCCCAACACGGGCGCCGAACTCGGCAGCGGCGACACCGTCGGTTTCACCGGCGGCTATTTCGTCACCGACCATATCGCCACAGAATTCGTGATCGGCGTGCCACCGCAATTCGACCTGAAGGGCACGGGCGCATTCCAGCAATATGGCAAGCTCGGCTCAGCGAAACAATGGAGCCCGACGCTGCTGTTCAAGTACTACTTCAACCAGCCGCAAGCGAAGTTCCGTCCGTATCTGGGCCTGGGCGTGAGCCGCGTCTCGTTCACCGATGAGCACATCACGAACGGCGCCTTCGAGCGCAACGTACTTCATGGTCCGACCACAGTCACGACGGATAGTTCGTGGGAGCCCGTGTTTAATGCCGGCTTCACGTACGCGTTCACCGACCACTGGTTCGCGGGCTTCTCGATCTCGTATCTGCCGCTCTCGACGACCGCCAAGCTGAACACCCAGGCGCAGACGCCGATCGGTACCGTCAACGTGCAATCGGAAACGAAGATTCGTCTGAACCCGATCGTCACGTACGTGAACCTCGGTTACCGGTTCTAACACAACAGCGTAGACGAGATTTTCGGGGTTGAACAACGCCGATGTGCAAAAGCGCGTCGGCGTTGTTCGATGCGTTCACGATACCTGTATGTGCATGCCTTCGTCTCCGGCGTATCGCGACATCATTCCGGCCATACACGCCGCCCGGCGCGAGTCGGCCATTGTAAATTTGACTGAAACATGCACGCCAGCGGTGCAATTTCTGCCGCATGCGGCATGCATCGGTCCAATGGGAACGTCGGTGCGAATCATGTCGCAGGGCGGGCATCGAAGTTGCGTCAGAGGAAACTTCCCGCGCTGTGTTGCGGGGATATTCAACTACCCTCATCGACGGAGCGACCATGACTGCACTTCCTAACACGCGAGATGCCCTGGGCGAATCCTGGACCACGGCTGGCCGTCGTGCGCGGCGCATTGCGCGCCACAGTCGACACGCGGCTGAAGATATTGCAAGCGAACTGCGCACATTGATGACCGAACTCGAGAACACGCTCGGAGACGGCACGCAAGCCGACGCCACGGTGCTGCGCACGCAGATGCGCAAGCGTCTCGACGAAGCGCGCACACGTCTGAACGACACACGCGATGCGATGCGCGAGCGCGCCGAAGCGGCATTGCACGGTGCCGACGATTACATCCATGAAAATCCGTGGCGGACGCTCGCCATTGTTGGTGGCGTTGCGCTGATCGCAGGCGCCTTGATTGCGCGAGGCGGTTCACGCTGACGCACAGGGCGTCGGGCTGGGCAAGCGGCCAGCCCGCGGCGGCTGGACCTCGGATCGCTGTGTAAGACGGACGCGGCGCGTGTTTGCGCGCCGCTTCCTCAGTTATCTCGAGGCGAGCGTCGGACCGTTCGTGCGCGGTTGCGCCGTTGCGCAGACTGTTGACCTCGCGGGTTGCGCGGTTTAGAGGTGGGATCTCCCGCGCATCACCGCATCAATCGCCATCGACGATAAACAGCCGCTGGTATTCCTTCGACGCGTACCGGTCCGTCATGCCCGCGATGTAATGCGCGATGAGACGTGGCTGCTTCGCTGCGTCTGTCGTTTGGTAAGCGGGCGGCAGCAGGCGAGGATCGTTGATGAACGCGTCGAACAAACCGGCGATCACGCGCTGCGCCTTGTTTGCCATCCGCATCACGCGATAGTGGCGGTACAGGTTCTTGAACAGAAACCGCTTGAGTTCCGTCGCTTGCGCAGCGACGGCGTCGCTGTGCGCGACCAGCGGCGGCGCGCGGCGCACGTCGTCCAGCGACCCGGGCGCATGCCGCGCAATGTTGCGCGTGGTCGTGTCGATCAGATCGACGATTAGCGTGTTGATGATTCGCCGCACGATCTCGTGAATCAGCCGGCGTCCCTCGATCTGCGGATAGTCGCGCCGCGCTGCGTCGTAATGCGTGTGCCATAGCTCGACTTCGGCGAGCTGATCGATTGTGAGCAATCCCGAGCGCAGACCGTCGTCCACGTCGTGATTGTTGTATGCGATTTCGTCGGCGAGATTGGCGATCTGCGCTTCGATCGACGGTTGCCGCCCTTGCAAAAAACGCTCGCCCAGTTCGCCGAGACGCCGCGCGTTTTCGCGCGAGCAATGCTTGAGGATGCCTTCGCGCGTTTCGAAGCACAGATTCAGGCCGTCGAATGCGCCGTAATGCTCTTCTAGATCGTCGACGACGGCGAGACTTTGCAGATTGTGCTCGAAGCCGCCGTAGTCGCGCATGCATTCATTGAGCGCGTCCTGCCCTGCATGGCCGAACGGCGTGTGCCCGAGATCGTGCGCCAGAGAAATCGCTTCGACGAGATCTTCGTTCACGCGCAAATTGCGCGCGACAGAACGCGCGATCTGCGCGACTTCGAGACTGTGCGTGAGCCGTGTGCGGAACAGATCGCCCTCGTGATTCACGAAGACCTGCGTCTTGTACTCGAGCCTTCGGAAAGCGGTCGAATGGACGATGCGGTCGCGGTCGCGCTGAAATTCGGTGCGCGCGCTTGGCGGCGCTTCGTGATGGCGCCGGCCGCGCGATTGCGAAGAATGCGCGGCGTACGGCGCGAGATGCGCTTCGAGCGCGGCGATGGTGGGCAGCGATACGACGCCTGTAGTGGGCGTCACAGAAGCGGCGTCGAGTGATTCGCTCAGATGGTCGCTGCGTATTTCACTCACCGATATCTCCCAATCAGATGCGACGGCCGCTGTGCGCTGTGTCAGGCCGCTTCGCGTCGCGTCAGGTGCCGACGCTGGCGTCGAGGGTTTCGAGCACCGCCTCGTCGGGGGCGCGGGTGATCAGTGTGTCGCCGAAACGCTTCAGCAGGATGAACTTGATTTCGCCCGCTTCCGCCTTCTTGTCGACGCGCATCAGATCGACGTAACGCGCCGCGCCGAGCGTAGGCGCCTGAGTAGGCAGATGCGCAGCCTCGATGACGGCAACGAGCCGCTTGCGCGCGGCTTCGTCCAGATGGCCGAGTCGCACGGACAGGTCCGCCGCCATCACCATCCCGCAGCCCACCGCTTCGCCGTGCAGCCACTCGCCATAGCCGAGACCCGCTTCGATCGCGTGACCGAACGTGTGGCCAAAGTTGAGGATTGCGCGCAGACCGCCTTCGCGCTCGTCCTTAGCCACCACGGAAGCCTTGATCTCACACGACCGCTTGACCGCTTCGGCGAGCGCTTGCGGCTCGCAGCGGTTGAGCGCTTCGATGTTCGCTTCGATCCAGTCGAAAAACGTTGCGTCGGCAATCGCGCCCGTCTTGATGACTTCCGCAATCCCCGCCGCCAGTTCGCGCGGCGGCAGCGTGCGCAGCGCGCCGATATCGGCGATCACCGCTTGCGGCTGGTAAAACGCGCCGATCATGTTCTTGCCGAGCGGATGGTTGATGCCCGTCTTGCCGCCAACCGACGAATCGACCTGCGACAACAGCGTGGTCGGCACCTGGATGAACGGCACGCCGCGCATGTAGCAAGCGGCCGCGAAACCCGTCATGTCGCCGATCACGCCGCCGCCGAGCGCGATCAGCGTGGTCTTGCGATCGGCCCGCGCGCCAAGCAGCGCGTCGAAGATCAGATTCAGCGTTTCCCAATTCTTGTGCGCCTCGCCGTCGGGCAACACGACCGTCGTCACGTCCTTGCCGAGCGGCGCGAGCGCCTTGCGCAAGGTGTCGCCGTACAAGGGATCGACCGTCGTGTTGGTGACGATCGTCACCGACGCGCCGCGAATATGCGGCGCGAACAGCTCGCTTTTGCCGATCAGATCGGCGCCGATATGAATGGGATAGGCGCGTTCGCCCAGTTCGACGTTGACGGTAATCATGGAAGTCATCTCGTCATTATGACGCAGTAGGCCTGGCGACGCCCGCCATCTCGAGCTGCATCAGCACCATGTTGACGAGCCCGTTGACGGACGGACGGCCCGTTTCGATCACGAAATCGGCGCATTCGCGGTAGAGCGGATCACGCACTTCATAGAGCGCTTCGAGGCGCCCTTTCGGGTCCTCGGTCTGCAGAAGCGGCCGGTTCTTGTCGCGGCGCGTGCGCAGCCAGAGATCGTGCGGATTGGCGCGCAGATAGACGACGATGCCGTGTGCGCGCAGCGCGTCGCGGTTTTCCGGGCGCAAGACCGCGCCGCCGCCCGTGGCGAGCACAATGCTTTCGCGCCCGGTAAGGTCGGCGATCACTTGCGCCTCGCGTTCGCGAAAGCCCGATTCGCCTTCGAGTTCGAAGATCACCGGGATGCGCGCGCCCGTGCGCACCTCGATTTCATGATCGGAGTCGAAGAACGGGCGATCCAGCCGGCGCGCCACGGCCCGGCCCACGGTGGTCTTGCCTGCCCCCATGAGCCCTACAAAAAAAACGTTGGCGTGTGCGTCCCGCGGTTGCAACTTATCCTCTGGCTAATCCGGTGTAGTTCGTGCGGCAGCTTACTGGCAAAGCGCCTGACTTGTCGAGCCTGACGGCCGGCGCGGCTGCCGCCGATCATGCTTTCGGCCCCCGCCCATGGCAATTTCCCGACGATCCGTCAATTTGTCTGCACAACCCTCGGCGTGATGAAAACGACGAGTTCGCTGGTCAGATCGCGGTGGGCGCGATGCCGAAAAAGCGCGCCCAAAAGCGGTATTTTGCCCAGGAGCGGCACGCGCGTCACATCATCGCGGTCGTCCGACTCGTAGATTCCGCCAATCGACACCGTCCCGCCGTCTTCCACCTCGACGCGCGTCTGCACATGTTTGGTGTTGATGGCGGGCCGCGACGCCGTCTGCTCGCCGACACTGTCCTTCGCGACGTCGAGATCCAGCACGACCCGTCCGTCCGGCGTGATTTGCGGCTCGACCTCCAGTTTGAGGCTGGCGCGGCGAAACTGCACGCCCGACAAGCCCTGCCCGACTTTCGCCTGATACGGCAGCTCGGTGCCCTGCTCGACGATCGCCTTCATCCGGTCCGCCGTCACCACCCGCGGGACACGATCCTCCCGAGCCCTTCCGCTTCGAGTGCGCTCAGTTCGATGTTCACCAGGCGCGTCGCCTGCGCGGCGAACAGCGTGAAGCCCGCCGTGGCCGCGTCGAAGCCCGAAATTGGCCGCGCCGACAGATCGAAGATCGCGCCGTCCTTGCCGCCGACGACGCCTGTCGCCTTGCCGTCCTCGTTCGTGGCGAGCATCGATAGCTTCACGCCGAGATTGCGCGAAAAGCCCTTCTCCGCTTCGACGATGCGGGCTTCGATCAGCACCTGACGCGTCGGCCGGTCGAGCGATGCGATCAGTTCCGCGATCTGCGCGAGGCGCGCGTCGAGATCGGTGACGAACAGCAGATTGGTGCGCGGGTCGGCCATCGCCGCGCCGCGCTTGGACAACACACGCTGATTGCCCGATGCCGTCAGCAGTTTGCGCAGTTCTTCTGCGTGCGCGTAGTGCAGCTCGAAAGTGCGGCTGGCGAGCGGCTCGAGTTCGGCGGCACGGGCGTGCGCCTCGAAGCGCTGACGCTCGCGCGCCGCCAGTTCGGACAGCGGCGCCACCCAGATCACGTTGCTGCGCTGTTCCATCGCGAGGCCGTTGACGTCGAGCAGCGTATCGAACGCGGCGCGCCACGGTACGTTGTCCAGATGCAGCGTGACCGCGCCGCGCGCCTTGTCGCTGGCGACGATATTCAGGCCGGTGAACTTCGCGAACGCGCCCAGCACGGCACCCAGTTCGGCGTGCTGGAAATGCAGCGTGATCGGCATGTCGGCGGGAAACGACGGCGAGGCGTTCGTGCTCAGACGCGCGGCGGGCGCGAGCGGGACGGGCGGGCCTTCGAGCGCATCCGTGCGCGCTTCGCCTGGCGTTTCGGTTCGGCTTCGTTGCGTGCGGTGGAAGACGGTTGCGCCGCATCCGCCGATGCGTCTGCGTCGCGCCCCGGCGCGGCGGCTTCGTCGGTTCCATCCGGCGTGAACGGATTGGCGACGTCCGTCGTAACCACGCGAGGCAACGGCGGCCTGCCGGCGGGCGTAAGCGCGTCGTCGAACGGCATGTCGGCGGGAAGCGGCGGCAACGATGCACGCGCCGCCATGGCGACGAAAGCAGCACACACGAGCATCGAACGCATGACGTTGAGCCGCATCATTCGACAGCCTCCGCGAGCGTCAGCGAATACACGCTGCCATCGCGCTTTGCAAGCGTGGGGGCGCGTGCGTCGACATGCGCAACCCGCTCGTCGCCCCACCGCTGTCCTGGTTCGAGCGTCTCTGCGTTGTCGCCCGTTTCGATCAGCGCGAGACCGCGCAGGCGGTCGGCCAGAAGCCCGACCAGCCGCATCGATGACGAAGCGTTCTCCAGGGCCGACGCTAACGCCGCAGGTTGAAACGGATCGTAGAAGACGATCTCTTCGTCAGGATCGAACGCGTCAGGGTCATCACGCACCGTTCGACACGCGGCATTCCGCACGGGATGAACCGCGCTGAACGAATGCAGCGTCGCGTTGATTGACAAGGCCTCGCCCTGACGCTTGAGCATCACTTCTTCAGGCACGACGAGGACCGGCAAACTCGCAAGCCCTTCCCAAAAATCGGCGACATGGTCGAAGTCGGCTTGAGCCGTCACGTGCAGCGGACGCATGGCGTCGAGTCCACTGCCCGTGACGACGCCCGGCTCGATTACGAGCAACGTCACGTCGTTGCGTGCCGCGAGCTGCGAAATCACGCGTATGTCGTCGGCCGAGGTCCAGTTCAAAGGCATCGGCGCGACGCTGCATGATCGGAAGACGCGGCAAGCAGTTCCGTATCGCGCCCGCGTTGCCGCAACTGCCTGACGACGACAGCCTCGGACGACTCCCGGCTCAACGCATCGAGCAGATCGAGCAAGTGCATGAGCGGTTCGGAAAGCGTCGCGGCGTGCTCGCTCCTCAGGCGCTCGTCGCGTGCCTCACCGACAAGCCGTGTGTGCTCGGCAAGCGGTGGTGCCAGCACAGCAAGGCGTTGCCCGATCGCCGCGCGCTCTCTGTCGATACGCGCCCGTTCGAACGCCTGCCACGTCATCAGCAACGCCACAGCGGCGCAACCACACAGCGTCGCACTCGTCCATTCGACATAGCGGCGCCGACGCGCGAGCCGCGCATCGCGCTGCCGGTGCGGCAACAGATTGAAACCGTGGGCGAAGGTCATTGCGTAATGCCGCGCAATGCAAGACCGAACGCAACCGCGAACGAAGGCTCATGCAACAGATCCGAGTCGGGTATCACGTTGCCGTCGCTGAGCGACGAACAATCGAACGGCAACACGGAACAGTCCAGCACATCACCGATATCGGCAAGCGAAAAGCACACGCCTTCGAGCAGTTCGATTTCGCCGCCCACCAGCGCGCACACGTTCAGGTTGTTTTCCGCGAGATCGCGCAACGCGTCGGCGACGCACGAATATTCGGGCGATGGATAACGGATTTCTTCCGCGATTGTTTCCCCTTCGACGCGCCAGCCGTACACGCCATCGCTGCCGATCCAGATCGCCGCATACGGTTCGTGCAGTTCGAGTTCGAAGGTCGCCGCGTGACGCAGCGCGCGCAACGCCGCATGCGGCTCGACGTCGACGGTTGTCAGCGTCACGCCCGCCATCGCTGCGCTTTCGATGCGTGCTTCGAGATGCTCGCGCGCCGTCGCGGCAATCGACACCGTGCGAAGATGCGGCGGCGACTCGTCGACATACCAGTCGACGGCGAGCGCATGACGCTCGATGCCCGCGACGCGCTCGGCTTCCATCAGCACCGTAGGCTCGATTGACGCGGCTGAACCATGCGGGCTGCTCGCGTGGTTAACGGGCAGATGCGCCGTGAAGGTCGCGGAACCCGGAATCGCCATTGCGCAACGCAGTGCCGCCGACATGCATTGCTGGGGCACATGGCAGAATGCCTCGGACAACGCGCGCGCCACCGCTTGCCGGTCCACGATCTCCGCGCCTGCCATCGCGCCCGGCGCGAGTGGCTCCAAAGCAATGCCGATGCGCACGGGTCCCATCTTTCGCGCGCTGCAGCTCAGCGCCACGATCCTCACCGCTTGCACGCCGACATCGATGCCGACTGCCTGACGCCGCATTGCCATTCGAAACGAGTGTTTCAACGCCATTCCTTCCTCCCTCAGATACCAACGGAAACTGAAGGCCCGCGGCTTCCAGAGAACGCGGGCAACGGAAGGCATTCTGCGCAGCGCGACACGCAAGCGACATTCAGCCGAATGGCTAATGGTCGGGTAACTGATATCCGGCGACAATCAAAGGCACTACAGTGTTCTCATAGCCGTGCGATTGCGTCGGCCGTAAGCACGCCGAAAGCTGCCGGGTCGGGCGGCTATAATCGCGGGACCGTTTTCTGGTGTTCATATGCAATCCACGACTCCTACGTCACCGCCTCCAGCACCGCAGAAGCGCAAGCGTCCGCTCTGGCTGAAGATCATCCTTGGCTTCGTCGGGCTGATCTTCGCCGGGATCCTCTGCGTCTTGCTCGTGCTGGGTTACGCGCTGGTCGTCGCCACGCCCAATCTGCCTTCGCTCGACGCGTTGACCGACTATCGTCCGAAGGTGCCGCTGCGCATCTACACGGCAGATCACGTGCTGATCGGCGAATTCGGCGAAGAGCGGCGCGACATCGTGCACATGCGCGAGGTGCCGGACAATCTCAAGAAGGCAGTGCTAGCCATCGAAGACGCGCGCTTTTACGATCACGGCGGCGTCGATCTGATGGGTATCGCACGCGCCGGCGTAGTCGCGCTCACGAACGGCCATGCAACGCAGGGCGCGAGCACGATCACGATGCAGGTTGCGCGCAACTTCTTCCTGTCCAGCGAGAAGACCTACACGCGCAAGATCTACGAGATGCTGCTCGCGTACAAGATCGAATCGAAGCTGAGCAAAGATCAGATTCTCGAGGTGTACATGAATCAGATCTATCTCGGCCAGCGTGCGTACGGCTTCGCGAGCGCGGCGCGGGTGTACTTCGGCAAGGACCTGAAGGACCTGTCGCTGGCCGAATGCGCGATGCTCGCCGGTCTGCCGAAGGCGCCGTCCGCATATAACCCGGTGGTGAATCCGAAGCGCGCGAAGGTGCGTCAGGAATACATCCTTCAGCGCATGCTGGAGTTGGGCTATATCACGCAGGAGCAGTACGACACGGCGAGCCGCCAGCCGCTCATCGTCAAGGGCGCGGGCAAGGAGTTCAGCGTGCACGCGGAGTACGTCGCGGAAATGGTGCGGCAGATGATGTACGCACAGTACCGCGAAGAGGCGTACACGCGCGGCCTGAACGTCGTGACGACCATCGATTCCGCCGACCAGGACGCCGCATACCGGGCGCTGCGCAAAGGCTTGATGGACTACGAACGGCGTCACGGCTATCGCGGTCCGGAAGCGTTCATCGATTTGCCCGCCGACGCGGACGAACGCGAGCAGGCCATCGACGACGCATTGCTCGAGCATCCCGACAACGGCGAGATCATCGCGGCCGTGGTGACGTCGGCCAGTCCGAAGCAGGTGCAGGCGACGCTGATCGATGGCAACGCCGTGACGATCCAGGGCGACGGGCTGCGCTACGCGACATTCGCGCTGAGCGCACGCGCGCAGCCGAACCAGCGCGTGCGGCCGGGGGCGATCATTCGTATCGTGAAGAACGACGACGGCAACTGGTCGATCACGCAGTTGCCGCAGATCGAAGGCGCGTTCGTGTCCGTCGTGCCGCAGGACGGCGCGATCCGTGCGCTCGTCGGTGGCTTCGACTTCAACAAGAACAAGTTCAATCACGTGACGCAGGCATGGCGTCAGCCGGGTTCGAGCTTCAAGCCGTTCATCTATTCGGCGTCGCTCGAAAAGGGTTTGGGACCGGCAACCGTCATCAACGACGCGCCGCTCTTCTTCAGCGCAGCTGAAACAGGCGGCCAGGCGTGGGAGCCGAAAAACTACGGTGGCGGCTTCGATGGCCCGATGTCGATGCGCACCGCGCTGCAGAAGTCGAAGAACCTCGTGTCGATCCGCATCCTCAACCACATCGGCACGAAGTACGCCCAGCAGTACATCACGCGCTTCGGTTTCGATGCGGAACGTCACCCCGCGTATCTGCCGATGGCGCTCGGTGCAGGCCTCGTCACGCCGCTGCAGATGGCGGCTGGCTACTCGGTGTTCGCGAATGGCGGCTATCGCGTGAATTCGTATCTGATCGCCGAAGTCACCGATCAGCGCGGCGTGGTGGTCGCGCATGCGGACCCACTCGTCGCGGGCAGCAACGCGCCGCACGCAATCGAGCCGCGCAACGCGTACGTGATGAATAGCCTGCTGACGAGCGTCGCACAGCGCGGCACGGGCGCGAAGTCGAACGTCCTGAAGCGCACGGACCTCGCGGGCAAGACGGGCACCACCAACGATTCGCGCGACGCGTGGTTCGCCGGTTATCAGCACACGCTTTGCGCGATCGCGTGGATGGGTTACGACAGCCCACGCAGTCTCGGCGACAAGGAAACGGGCGGCGGGCTCGCGCTGCCCGTGTGGATCGACTACATGGGACGCGCGCTCAAGGGCGTGCCCGAGTACAAGATGCCGATGCCGGAAGACGTCGTATCGATCAGCGACGAGTTGTACTTCGACGACTTCACGCCGGGCAACGGCTTCGTGTCGACGGTCGGGGTGACGCTGCCGCCTCCCGAAGCGAGCGGCGCGGCAAGCGGCGCGCCAGCCCAGGTCGGCGCGCAGGAGAAGGAGGACATCATGAACCTGTTCAAAGGTCACTAAGTCCGGATTGCCGGTGAAAAAAAGCCGCTGCGTGTCGAACGCGGCGGCTTTTTCATTTTCGGCAAACGTGCATCGGCTTCACACGCGCCGACACGAAACGCTCAGGGCGCGATCTGGACGTCTTCGCCTGCCTGCTGCGTCGCGTATTCGGAAAGCGCCGCGTAAAACTCGGTGCCGTTGCGCGTATCGCGCCACGCGCCGTCGACAAAACGGAAGTGATATCCGCCCGACTTTGCGGCGATCCAGATCTCCTGCATCGGCGGCTGAAGATTCACGATGATCTTCGTGCCGTTCTCGAATTCGAGCGTCAGCACGTTGCCGCTGCGCTCGAATTCGACGTCGGCGTCCGTATCGTCGAGCGAGCGTTCGATGGCTGCCAGCACAGCCTCGGCGCGGGTCAGGTATTCACTGTCGGACATGCTAAACTCCAGCGATTAATTATTCAGGGACAGTCATGCGAGTCGTTTTCCGGACGAGCGCCACGGCCACGATTCTAGCGACTCTGGCTATTGTCGCAGGTGTCGCGCTCAGCGGTTGCGGACAACGCGGTTCGCTGTATCTGCCTACCGTTCCGCCGCTTCCGGCCAAGCCGACCGAACAGACCCAGCCGCCCTCGTCCGACGAAGTGAAACCCGGCGCCGAATCCGCTCAAGGTTCCGTTCCGGATACGTCGGGCACGCCGTTGTCCCTGTCGCCCGATTCCGAACTGCGCACTGCGCCGACGTCGAACGCGCCCGCCCAACCGGCGTCCGGCGCGTCCGAAGCTCAATAAGACTGCCGTATGACTCAATCCGCTTTTGCCTACGTCGACGGCGTGCTGCACGCTGAAGGCGTGTCCGCCGTGTCGCTTGCCGAGCAGTTCGGCACGCCGCTCTATGTCTACTCGCGCGCTGCGCTAACCGAGGCGTGGCATGCCTACGCCGACGCATGCGCCGGCCGGCACGCAACCGTGCACGTCGCTGTCAAGGCGAATAGCAACCTCGGCGTGCTCAACCTGTTCGCGCGCATGGGTGCGGGCTTCGACATCGTGTCGAGCGGCGAGCTGGCGCGCGTGCTCGCGGCAGGCGGCAAAGCGGAAAACACCGTGTTCTCGGGCGTCGGTAAGAGCGTCGCGGAAATGCGCGAAGGGCTCGCGGCGGGCGTGAAGTGCTTCAACGTCGAATCGATTCCCGAACTCGACCGCCTCAACGCGGTTGCGGGCGAAATGGGCAAGAAGGCGCCCGTGTCGCTGCGCGTGAATCCTGACGTCGATGCAAAGACGCATCCGTATATTTCGACGGGCCTCAAGTCGAACAAGTTTGGCGTTGCATTCGACGAAGCGCGTGCCACGTATCGCGCCGCCGCTGCGATGAAGCACCTCGACGTGGTCGGCATCGACTGCCATATCGGTTCGCAGATCACGGAAGTCGCGCCCTATCTCGACGCCGTCGACAAACTGCTCGAACTCGTCGAGCAGATCGAAGCGGACGGTGTGAAGATCAAGCATATCGATGTGGGCGGCGGACTCGGTATCACCTACGACGACGAAACGCCGCCGGATATCGGCGATTTCGTGCGCACGTTGCTCGACCGGATCGAAGCGCGCGGGCATGGCCATCGCGAGGTGTATTTCGAGCCGGGCCGCTCGCTCGTCGGCAATGCGGGCATGCTGCTCACGCGCGTCGAGTTTCTGAAGCCGGGTGTCGAGAAGAACTTTGCGATCGTCGACGCGGCAATGAACGACCTCGCGCGCCCCGCGATGTACGAGGCTTATCACGCAATCGAACCCGTCGTGCAGCGCGCCGGCGACAAGCATGTTTATGACGTCGTCGGTCCCGTGTGTGAAAGCGGCGATTGGCTCGGACGCGAACGCAAGCTCGCCGTCGAGCCGGGCGATCTTCTCGCGATCCGTTCCGCGGGCGCCTACGGTTTCGCAATGAGCTCGAACTACAACACGCGTGCGCGCGCAGCCGAAGTAATGGTCGACGGCGACAAGGCGTATGTCGTGCGCAAGCGCGAAGAAGTGAAAGACCTGTTCGCGGGCGAGACGGTTCTGCCGGAATAACATCCGCGCGTTTCGGACGCTCAAAGCAAAAAGGCGATGCGCTCACAACGCATCGCCTTTTTTGTCGCCTGTCGATTCGCGCTCGTCAGGTTTTTGCGCGTTGCCTGATCCTGTCGCGCGCCCAAACCAGCACGCGCCAGCCGAGCAACGCGATCACGATCGCGCCGTAAATCTTCGGCAAGATCAGATCGTGCTTGCCAGCCTTCATCCACCAGAAATGCAGGATCGCGAGCGCTGCGATCGGGTAGATGGCGCGATGCAGGGTCTGCCAGCGTCGACCGAGTTTGCGCACCATCGCTTTCGGCGACGTGATGGCAAGCGGTAACAGCAGCACGAACGCCGCAAAGCCGACCGTGATGAACGGCCGCTTGCCGATGTCCTTCACGATCGCGGCGATATCGAACCACTTGTCGAACCAGAAGTACGTCGTGAAATGCAGCGCGGCGTAGAAGAACGCGAAGAGGCCGAGCATCCGGCGAAAGCGCAGCAATGCGTTCCAGCCCGTCAACTTGCGCAGCGGCGTCACCGCGAGCGTGATGCAGATGAAGACCAGCGTCCACAAGCCCGTCGAGCGCGTGATGAACTCGATGGGGTTTGCGCCCAGCCCGCCCGTGAAGCCGAGCAGCACAAGCCGCGCAAGCGGATACAGCGCCGCGACGAATACCGCGATCTTCGCGGGCACGATCCAGCGGCTGGCGCCTGCGCTCGTGACGGCTTTTCGCGTCGAACGCACGGTGTTCGTGGCGTTGCTGGCGGTCGCGGTTTGGGTCGTATCGGTTGCCATGCGCGCCGCCATCAAAAGTTCTTCTTCAGGTCCATGCCCTGATACATCGACGCGACCAGATCGCCGTAGCCGTTGTACATCAGCGTGTTCCGCTTGGGCGTGAAGATGCCGTCACCGATGCGCCGTTCGGTCGCCTGGCTCCAGCGCGGATGGTCGACGTTCGGATTCACGTTCGAATAGAAACCGTACTCGCTCGGCGCGTAGGTGTTCCAACTGGTCGGCGGCTGCTTGTCGACGAAGCGGATTTTCACCAGCGACTTCGCGCTCTTGAAGCCGTACTTCCACGGCACGATGATGCGCACGGGCGCGCCGTTCTGATTCGGCAGCACCTGGCCGTAGACGCCCATCGTCAGCAGCGTCAGCGGATTCATCGCTTCGTCCATCCGCAGACCTTCCGAATAGGGCCATTCGAGAATCGGCTCGGACAATCCAGGCATCTGCGACGGATCGGCAAGCGTGATGAACTGTACGTATTTCGCGTTCGCCGTCGGTTGCGCGCGCTTGATGACTTCCGACAGCGGAATGCCGATCCACGGAATCACCATCGACCAGCCTTCGACGCAACGCAACCGGTACACGCGCTCTTCGAGCGGCGCGAGCTTCAGCAATTCGTCTATGTCGTAGACCTTCGCGTTCTTCACCTCGCCTTCGACGCTCACCTTCCACGGACGCGGCCGCAACGTCCCGGCGTTATGCGCGGGGTCGCTCTTGTCGGTGCCGAACTCGTAGAAGTTGTTGTACGTGGTGATGTCTTTGTAAGCCGTGACCTTGTCGGTGACGACGAACTTCGGATTGGTCTTCGCGCCGAGCTTCAGCGCCTTCGGATCGGGGGACGAATATTCCGCGTACGCCTCACCGTGCACGCCGATCAGGCTGCCGAGCGCCACCGCGCCCGCCGCCTGCAGGATGCGCCGGCGATTCTCGAACACGCGCTGCGGCGTGATTTCGCTGCGCGCGATGTCGTCGCCGTACAGCTGGCCTCGGTCGCTTCGCTTGATCCACATGCTGAAAACTCCTTGCCGGGCGCGTTGGCCCGATCGGTATCCATTCGACTCGCGCGTTGGAGTCGCCGTTCTTCATTCTCGGTTCTTCGTTCTGTTAACACACGCGGCGAGCGATTCTTCCATACCGGCATAAAAAAACCGCCGGTGCAGCGCACACGGCGGTTTCTGGTCGTTCCTACCCGGCAAAACTGAAACTTACAGCTTGCCGTAGCTATGCAGCCCCGACAGGAACATATTGACGCCGAGGAACGCGAAGCTCGTCACCAGCAGGCCCGTCAGCGCCCACCATGCGGCGACGGCACCGCGCAGGCCTTTCATCAGACGCATGTGCAGCCACGCTGCGTAGTTCAGCCAGACGATCAGCGCCCAGGTTTCCTTCGGGTCCCAGCTCCAGTAGCCGCCCCACGCTTCGGCGGCCCACAGCGCGCCGAGAATCGTCGCGATCGTGAAGAACGCGAAGCCGACGGCGATCGATTTGTACATGACGTCGTCGAGCACGTCGAGTGTAGGCAGGCGGTCGGCCAGCACGCCGTGCTCCTTCATCAGATACGCGACACCAACCATCGCCGACAGCGCGAAGCTGCCATAACCGATGAAGTTCGCGGGTACGTGAATCTTCATCCACCAGCTTTGCAGCGCGGGGACGAGCGGCTGGATCTGCTGCGCGTCGCGCGCAATTGAGTACCACATCAGGAAACCGACGGCCGCGCTGATCACCAGCAGCACGAACGCACCGAGCGAGCGCGTGTTGTAGTGCTGCTCGTAGTACAGGTAGAACAGCGCCGTAATCAGGCTGAACAGCACGAACACTTCGTAGAGGTTCGAGATCGGAATATGGCCGACGTCCGAGCCGATCAGATACGACTCGTACCAGCGCACCATCAGGCCGACGAAGCCCATCAGCACCGCCACCCACGTCATCTTCGAGCCGATCGCCGCGCCCGTCGGCGAACGCGACAGCATGCCGATCCAGTAGAACAGCGTGGCCAGCACGAACAGCGCGCTCATCCACAGGATGGCCGACTGGCTCGACAGGAAATACTTGAGGAAGAACGCGTGGTCGGCGCGGGCGAGATCGCCGCCGTAAATCTGGATAGCCGACAGCGACAGCACGGCGATGCACGCCATCAGCAGACGCACTGGTTTCCAGCGCCAGCCGAGCACGACGAAAACAGGCACCGTGCACACCAGCACCAGCTTGTCGTAGTAATTCATGTAGTCGTGGTAGCGCGACAGCGCAAACCCGGCGCCCGCGACCATCGCGAGCGCGAACAGCCAGTCGAACAGGCCGAGGCGCTTCAGGAATGGACGATCGTCCAGCAGCGCCTCGCCAGTCAGATGCGGGGTCGAGTGAGCCGCCGTATCGGCACGCGGCTTGGCGCGCGAGGATGAGGAAACTTGAGTCAGGTCCATGATCTTACCGGGTCGAATCGGATGAATCTGCGGACGCTTCGCTCGTTGCACGGGCGGCGCCCTTCGCCTCGTGGGCGGAATCGGCATCGACAGGCTTGCCGCCCAGCGCGACGCCGACGGCATCGCGGGTTTGGGCGAATTCCTTCTCGAAATCGAACGTTCTGCGCGCTGTCGACATCGCCATCACGACGTTCACGCCATTGCCGCCGTGCTCCGCGTCCTTGAGCCAGAACCACAGCCGCCGTTCGCGGACATAGAACATCGAAAAGATGCCCAACACGAGTAGCAGGCTGCCAAGATACACGACTTTTTTGCCCGGCGCGCGCGTCAACTGAAATACCGAAGCTTGCACCTGCTTGAAGGAGTCAAGCTGCAAATAGACGGGTGAACCGTACAGAAAGCTGTCGGAAATCGCGTTGATCGAACTCTGCACGAAGCGGCTCGTGGTCGGATCGGCCGTTGCCGGGCCTTCTCCCGCCTGCTTGCGCGCGAGTTGCCATACGTCCCACATCGAACCTTCGAGCATGCGAAGCAAAAGTCCTGCCGCCTTCTCCTGCTCTGCCTTGGGGACAGAGTGATCGATGAACGCGGCGACCGCCTGGAAACCGCCAATCTTCTGACCATTGACTGCCTTGCCCAGACTCGGATCGTCGCCCGCGAACAGCGTCAGCACGCGCGATGCGCTCTCTTCCAGATGCTGCTGCAATTCCGCGTTCGACTGGACCGAGCGCTGCGCGAAATCGCGCGCCGCCTGTGCGCGGATGGCGGGATCCTGGAGCGCCGCGCGCATCCGCATCCATTCGTTGACCGTGCCGCCCGCGTCGGCGGGAATGCGCAGATAGCGGAATGCATCGTCAGGATTCGCGCGCATGCCCGCGAGGAACACGCGCTCGCCGCTTACGTCGACGGGCAGCATGTAGTTGTTGTACTCGCGCGCCTGGCCGTCTTTATCGCGCACCTTGTACTGCACCGACGGGCCGACGTTATGCAGATCGACCGGTTTCGACGTCTTTGCGCCAGAGCCGAGGCGTTCGTCGAAGGCTTCCTTTAGCGACTGATGTGCGGCGACGCCGCGTGCATCGTTCTGGCCGTTGCCGTTCGAGATGTTCTCGACGTTGATCGCACGGAAATCGGCAAATTCGACCGTCTGGCCATCCGCGCCGGGCATCGACGCGCTCAACACCTTCGAGCCGCCAATCTCGCCGCTGAACGGCTCGTTCTTGACGTTGCTGCCCGTCATCGGCCAGGCCGTCGTCTGCATCTGCGAGCCGCCGTCCTGGAAGCTCGACTGATAGATCGACACGCCGTCGTATTCGAACGGCTTGTTCACCTCGACGCGTGCTGGGACGCGCGCGCCCGTCTTGTGGTCGATCACGACGATGTCGCTTGCAAAGAGCTTCGGCATGCCCGTCGAGTAGTAATCGACGATGAACTTGTTCAGTTCGATCGAGAACGGCAGATCCTGGATCAGCGAGCCGTCCTGCTGGTTCAGGATCGCCGTCGATACATGCTGGCCTTCCGGCACCCACGCGTAGCCGCGGAACGTCGGGTTGCCTTGCGACAGGCGATGCTCGGGCGGGATCTCGTTGATGACAGTGTTGCTGCGGATCGGCGTCTTGTCGAACAGCCACATCTGCAGCTTGATGGGCAGATTGCTGTCGAGCAGCCCGCCGATGCAGATGATCACGATCGCAATGTGGGCAGAGATGTAGCCGAGCTTGGTCAGCGCGCCGCGCTTCGCGGCGATCAGCGTCGCGCCTTCCGATTCGCGCGTCACGTACTTGTAGCCGAGCTTCGCCGACAGCTTGCCGAGCGTGGATGCGGCTTGCGCGCGCGTCGCGTTCGGCACCTCGAACTCGCCCTTGTGATGGAACGCGCGCAGGCTGCCTTCGCGGACCTTGTCCTTCCAGCTTTTCATATCGGCGATCATCTTCGGCGCGTTGCGGATCACGCACAGCGAGACCGACACGAGCAGAAAGCCGAGGATCAGCATGAACCACCACGCGCTGTACACGTTGTACAGGCTCAGCGAGCGGAAGATGTCGGCCCAGAACGGCCCGAACTGGTTGACGTAGTTCGGATACGGATCGTCCTGCGTGAGCACGGTGCCGATGATGCTCGCAATCGACAGGATCACGAGCAATGCGATCGCAAAGCGCATAGAACTCAGCAATTCGACGGACGTGCGCAGGAAGCGCTGCCGCGACTTCAACTCCAAACCCGACGTGGTGACGCTCATTCAAACTCCGACTGAACAGCAAAAAAGGGTGAAGGGACATCGCTGCTTGCGATTCCCTCACCCTTTTCTTGTTTTTTGCCGGCCATGTTCCAGCCGGCTTCGCTTTCGTACGGACTCTTAATGCAAGCCCGCGATGTAATCGGCCACCGCCTTGATCTCGCTATCCGACAAACGCGATGCGACGGCGTGCATTGCTTCGTTGTTGTTGCGCGCGCCCGGGCCCTGCGTGAACGCGGCCAACTGTGCCACGGTGTAATCCGCCCATTGCCCCGACAGGCGCGGATACTGTGACGGAATTCCCTGCCCCGTCGGCCCGTGACAGCTGGCGCACGCGGGAACGCCCTTGTCGGCGATACCAGCGCGATAAATCTTCTGCCCGAGGGGCACGGTGTCCTTGTTGTGCGCGTAACCCGGCTTCGGAGCCTGCGACGCGAAGTACGCCGACACGTTGACCATGTCCTGATCGGTCAGCGCCGCCGCCATACCCGCCATGATCGCATTGTTGCGCGCGGGCTGCTTCGCACCTGGCTGGGTTTTGAAATCTTTGAGCTGCTTGACGAGATACTCGGGGTGTTGGCCGGCGAGCTTCGGATACGCGCCGCCCGCACTGTTGCCATCCGCGCCGTGACATGAGGCGCACACCTGCGCTGCGATTGCCTGCCCCCGATTCAAATCCGGCTTTGCCTGATCTGCTGCTCTTGCCTGTACCGCCAAACCTGAAAGACCTGCTGCTGTGTGAAGTACCACCAGAAACTTGCCCAGTCGATTCATTCGCACACCCTGTTTCGTCTTGTGGGAATTAGAGGTTCTGCAAAATACGACAGCGACCGATCAGCCGCCGAGGCCCGCGCGGCGGCCTCTCAGGTTTTCAGTAAACCATCGTATTGTACAATAACTCGCTAATCGATCTGGCGCCAGTCGGGCCTCTCCGGCCTTTACGGCGGGGCTGCATCGCCCTGCAGGGCAATTCATCACGTCCGCCGATGTGCGCAGGACGTCCGCTCGACGTCCATTCACCCCTCCATCTGGTCTCCTCCATGTCTTTTCTGCTCCACCAAGCGCGCTTTTTTACGACCGTCAATCACTTGCGCGATCTGCCGCCTACGCCGCAACCCGAGGTCGCTTTCGCGGGGCGGTCGAATGCGGGAAAGTCGACGGCCATCAACCTCCTCTGCAACCAGAAGCGGCTCGCGTTTGCCAGTAAAACGCCTGGGCGCACGCAGCACATCAACTACTTTTCGGTGGGACCGGCGGACGAACCTGTCGCGCATCTCGTCGATCTGCCCGGCTATGGCTATGCCGAAGTGCCCGGCGCGGCGAAGGCTCATTGGGAGCAGTTGCTGTCGAGCTATCTGCAAACGCGGTCGCAGCTGCGCGGCATGATCCTGATGATGGATTCGCGCCGGCCGCTCACGGAACTGGACCGCCGGATGATCGAGTGGTTCGCGCCGACGGGCAAGCCGATTCATACATTGCTCACCAAGTGCGACAAATTGACTCGTCAAGAGAGCATCAACGCGTTGCGGGCGACGAAGAAAGGGCTGGATGAATATCGCGCGGCGGGTTTTCAGGGCGAACTGTCCGCCCAGCTTTTTTCCGCGCTCAAGCGGGTCGGCCTCGACGAAGCGCACGAACTGATCGAAGGCTGGATTGCGCCCGGCATGGCGGGCGATTCCGACGAACCGGCTTCGGCTGAATAAGGCCAGAAGGGCCGCCGCGACACGTGGGCGGCGGTTTTCGTTCGCCCAGAAAAAAACCCGCCGCTAGAAAACGGCGGGTTAAACAGCCTAATCGAAAAACGACAGGCACCCGCTCAGGGAGGAGAAGCGGGGAGGTCAGCGCTAGGCGCCTTGCTCGATCGGTATGATATACCATTGTCTCGAAAAGTTTCTGGCACGGTGCCGCCAGCATTTTTGACTTTTGCAGATATCCCCACATGAGCTTCTATCCGCATCACCGCCCTCGCCGCATGCGCCGGGACGACTTTTCGCGCCGCCTGATGCGCGAGAACATCCTCACCACCAATGATCTGATTTACCCCGTCTTCGTAGTCGAAGGCACGAATGTCCGTCAGGCCGTTCCGTCGATGCCTGGCGTCGAGCGTGTGTCCGTCGATCTGCTGATGGGCGTCGCCGAGCAGTGTCTCGAACTGGGCGTGCCCGTGCTGTCGCTGTTCCCGGTGATCGAGCCGTCGCTGAAGACGCCCGACGGCCGCGAGGCAACCAATGAAGCCGGCCTGATTCCGCGCGCGGTGCGCGAGTTGAAGAAACGCTTCCCCGAACTCGGCGTGTTGACGGACGTCGCGCTCGATCCGTACACGAGCCACGGCCAGGACGGCGTGCTCGACGAAAACGGCTACGTGATCAATGACGAAACGGTCGAGATTCTCGTCGAGCAGGCACAGACGCAGGCGCAGGCGGGCGTCGACATCGTCGCTCCGTCCGACATGATGGACGGCCGGATCGGTTCGATTCGCGAGATGCTGGAAAGTGAGGGCCACATTCACACGCGGATCATGGCTTATTCGGCGAAGTTCGCGTCGGCGTTCTACGGCCCGTTCCGCGATGCCGTCGGTTCCGCGGCGAATCTCGGCAAGGGCAACAAGATGACGTATCAGCTCGATCCCGCCAACTCGGACGAGGCGCTGCGCGAAGTGCGCGCCGACATCGAAGAAGGCGCGGACATGGTGATGGTCAAGCCGGGCATGCCTTATCTGGATATCTTGCGTCGCGTGAAGGACGAGTTCCGCTTTCCGACTTATGTGTACCAGGTGAGCGGCGAATACGCGATGCTGAAGGCCGCCGCGCAAAACGGCTGGCTCGATCACGACAAGGTGGTGATGGAATCGCTGCTCGCGTTCAAGCGCGCAGGCGCGGATGGCGTGCTGACCTACTTCGCGCTGGACGCTGCGCGCTTGCTGCGGGCGCAGAAGTAAGGTTGCGATGCCTGCCGCGTCGCGGTTTCGCGGTAGGTATCGACTGAAAGCGGAGATTGCCCTTACGGCGGTCTCCGCTTTTTTCATTTTCAAGCTGATGCGGACGGTGTTGGTTATGCGTGCGTGACGTTTGACGCTCAGGTCTGAGGTGCCGTCATCGCCCGGTCGAGACTTCTCAGGAATTTGTCCGCCGATTCGTATCCGACGACGCGCAGCACTTCTCTCCCGCCGCGGTCGAAAAAGATGATTCCCGGCGGCCCGAACAGGTTGAAGCGCTTGAGCAAAACCTGATCGTCTGCATTATTGGCCGTCACATCCGCGCGCAGCAGATTCATTTGCTTGAGCTTCGCCTGGACGCGTGGGTCGCTGAAGGTGAACTTCTCCATTTCCTTGCAGCTGACGCACCAGTCCGCGTAAAAATCGAGCATGGCGGGCTGAGCAGCCGTTTTGACGGCTTCGTCGAGCTGACCTGATGAGCGCACTGGCGCGAAGGTCAGATCGGCCTGTTGGCCCTGCACGGACGGCGCATTCAATGTCCGACCAGCGATCACGGCGAGCGGCTTCAGCGGGTCCGTCGATCCTGCTGCCAGCCCAACCAGTAATGCCGCGGCCCAGATCGCCAATGCTGCGCCGATTCCGCGTCCAACACCGCGCCAGATCGAGCCTGCGCCCGCGTGCGGAGAAAATAACCCCAGGCCGGCAGCAGCGACCAGTAGCCACAATGCGGCCAATAGCATTTGCGCAATCGGGCCTAAAACCGGCCACACGATCCAGAGCGCAGCCGCGAGCAGCACGATGCCGAAGAAAACCTTGACGCTGTCCATCCAGGCACCCGCGCGCGGCAACAACGTGCCTGCACCGAGCCCGATGATGAGCAGCGGTACGCCAAGCCCGATACCCATCGAAAACAGTGCCGCACCGCCCAGCACGGCATTGCCGGTGTGCGCGATGAACGCCAATACCGCGAACAGCGGTGCCGTCATGCACGCACCGACTACCAGAGCAGAAAGTGCTCCCATCACCGCGACGGCCGCGAACTTGCCTCCCGAGCGCTTCTCGGACGCCGGTGAAACCCCATTCTGTAAGTGCTGGGGCAACACGATATCGACTCCCGCGATGAGCGTGAGTGCAAAGAGGGACAGCAACACGCCAAACGCGCCGAGCACCCACGGGTTCTGCAGCCAGGCGCCAAGGCTTTGCCCAACGAGCGCGGCCGCGATGCCAAGCACCGTGTACACGAGCGCCATCCCGACAACATAAGCCAGCGACAGCGCGAAACCGCGCGACCGCGTGACCCGAGGCCCCTCGCCGATGATGATTGCCGACAGAATCGGGATCATCGGATACGAACAGGGAAGCAGACTCAGCACGATGCCGGCGACGAAATACAAACCGACGATCGCGAAAAAGCCGCCGCCTTGCAGCAGTGACTGCGCATAGTCTGCGCTGGTCGCGCGCTCGTACCACGAGGTGCCGCTTTGAGTGTCCTGAGCCGGCACCGTGTTCGTATTACCCGCAACGGCCGCGTGCAACGCCGCTCCCGTCACGTGGTAGACGCGCTCCATTGGCGGATAGCAGATGCCCGCGTCGGCGCAGCCTTGCGATGTAACGGCAAGATCGAAGGGACCGCTCGCCTGCGTTACGGGGACGCGGACGGTCAATTCTCCGCGATAGGTTTCGACATTTTTCGCGAAGGTTTGATCGAACTTCACATGCCCCGCGGGTAATTGCGCGTCACCGATCGTGGCTGTACCGTTGCGCGTCGCGAAGGCGAATCGCTCCCGGTACATGTAGTAGCCGTCGGCGATCTTGTAGTGAACCAGCACTTCGCCTGGCTGCTCGGATGCGCTGAATCTGAAAGCGACCGCGGGATCGAGAAAGTCGTCCGCCGCACGAACGACGCTCGCCGTAGTCAGCGATAGCAGCAGTACGCCTGCGACAAAGGTGAGAAAGCGCGCGACATTCCGCCAGCGCCGGGACAAGCCGTTAAACATGGATTGGGCGTTGCGTTTCGGCATTCACCCATTGGCCATACGCGGCCGACGCAGTGACTTGCCAGGAAAGGATTTCGGGCGTGTCGTACGGATGCTGAGCCTGGATGAACCGTTCGAGCTCAAGCGTTCGGACGACGCTCGTCTTGAACAGCAACTGGATCTCTTCCGCCGATTCGATCTTGCCCTGCCAGTGGTAGCTCGACTGGACGCTGCCAAGCTGCGACACACACGCAGCGAGACGTGCTGAAAGTGCGTCCTGAGCCAATTTTTGCGCCGTTGCGAGGTCCGGCACGGTCGTCAATACCAAACTCACATTCACGTTCACCGACCGCTCCAGCGCTTTCCAAAACAGGGTGACGCTATCGTATCACCTTGTCCTGATAGCTCGCTGGCGCTCGAATGGCATAGGCAGAACGCACGCTAGAAACAAAAAAGCCAGGCTCACGCCTGGCTTTTTTAGTCGCTGTCAGAAGGCTTATTCAGCTTCTGCAACGTTTTCGACTTCCTCGACTTCCGGACGGTCGAGCAATTCGACCAGCGCCATCGGTGCGTTGTCGCCAACGCGGAAACCGAACTTCAGGATGCGCAGGTAGCCACCCGGACGGTTCGCGAAGCGCGGGCCCAGCACGTCGAAC
Source organism: Paraburkholderia hospita (assembly GCF_002902965.1). Lineage (GTDB taxonomy): Bacteria > Pseudomonadota > Gammaproteobacteria > Burkholderiales > Burkholderiaceae > Paraburkholderia > Paraburkholderia hospita. The sequence goes on from NZ_CP026105.1 coordinate 3,683,978, forward strand.
AGCTTCGTGACCGAGTCACGATCGCGCAGGCGATTAAATGCCAAGCGACGGTTTGCCAGCGACGGCTTCTTGCCGAGCGTGATCAGCGGCTCGACGACTTTACGGAGTTCCTTCGCCTTCGGCAGCGTCGTCTTGATGACTTCGTGCTCGATCAGCGAGTTGGACATGTTACGGAGCATTGCCAGACGGTGGCTGCTCGTGCGGTTCAGTTTCCGCAAACCATGACGGTGACGCATTTCAATTTCCTTGAATCAAAGTTTTGGTCCAGCTCTTCTATCGCTTTCCTTGTGTACGGCGTGGAAAGCACGGGCCGGTAGTGAAAAAGGCAGGACGCGGATTTTAAAGGAAAATCCGCGTCCTTACCAGTCGATACTGCTTGACTTATTTGTCGAGACCAGCCGGCGGCCAGTTTTCGAGCTTCATGCCGAGCGTCAGGCCACGCGAAGCGAGCACTTCCTTGATCTCGTTCAGCGACTTGCGACCCAGGTTCGGCGTCTTCAGCAGCTCGTTTTCCGTGCGTTGGATCAGATCGCCGATGTAATAGATGTTCTCGGCCTTCAGGCAGTTCGCGGAACGAACCGTCAGTTCGAGATCATCAACCGGACGCAGCAGGATCGGATCGATCTGCGGCGCCCGCGACGGTGCTTCTGCCGCTGCTTCCGTGCCTTCCAGCGCTGCGAACACCGACAGCTGATCGACCAGAATACGCGCCGATTGACGGATCGCTTCTTCCGGCGAAATCACGCCGTTGGTTTCGATGTTCATCACGAGCTTGTCGAGGTCAGTACGCTGTTCGACACGCGCGCTTTCCACGGCGTAGCTCACACGGCGAACCGGCGAGAACGACGCATCCAGCACGATACGGCCGATGATCTTGGCCGATTCTTCGCCGTAACGACGCACGTTGCCCGGGACATAGCCACGGCCCTTTTCGACCTTGATCTGCACGTCGAGTTTACCGCCCTTCGACAGATGCGCAATTACGTGATCCGGGTTGATCACTTCGCAGTCGTGTGCGAGTTCGATGTCGCCAGCCGTGACAACGCCTTCGCCTTCCTTGCGCAGCGTAACCGTCACTTCGTCACGGTTATGCAGCTTGAACACCACGCCCTTCAGGTTCAACAACAGGTTGACCACGTCCTCCTGCACACCATCGAGCGTCGAGTATTCGTGCACGACGCCTGCGATCGTCACTTCGGTCGGCGCGTAGCCCACCATCGACGACAGCAACACACGCCGAAGCGCGTTACCCAAGGTGTGGCCATAACCCCGTTCAAACGGTTCCATGACCACTTTCGCGTGGCTTTCGCCAAGCGATTCAACAGCGATGATCTTGGGCTTCAACAAACTGGTTTGCATAGGTTTTCCTTTTCAATACCCTCGGCTCGTTACACCGATAAGGCTGACCGGTAACAACCTGAAAATAAACAGCCGAGGTGCCCCCTTGCCTAACGCAATCGGGGAACCTCGGCCGTCAATCCGATTAGCGCGAATACAATTCGACGATCAGGCTTTCGTTGATGTCGCCAGCGATGTCGCTGCGTTCCGGCATTTGCTTGAACGTGCCTTCGAACTTCTTCGAATCGACAGCAACCCACTGCGGCAGACCGCCCTGTTCGGCGAGCGACAGCGCTTCGAGAATACGAGCCTGCTTCTTCGACTGTTCGCGCACGGCAACCACGTCGCCAGCCTTGACTTGCAGCGACGGGATGTTCGCGACGACGCCGTTCACCGTGATCGACTTGTGGCTCACGAGCTGACGCGCTTCAGCGCGCGTCGAACCGAAGCCCATGCGATACACGACGTTGTCCAGACGCGACTCGAGCAGCTTCAGCAGGTTTTCACCCGTGTTGCCCTTCCGACGGTCGGCTTCAGCGAAGTAACGGCGGAACTGGCGCTCGAGCACGCCGTAGATACGCTTCACTTTTTGCTTTTCGCGCAGCTGCGTGCCGTAGTCGGACGTACGTGCGCCCGAGGTACGGCCATGTTGACCAGGCTTGCTGTCAAGCTTGCACTTGTCAGCGAGCGAACGACGGGCGCTCTTCAGGAAGAGATCGGTGCCTTCACGGCGAGACAGCTTGGCTTTAGGGCCGATATAGCGTGCCACTTTGCATTCCTTCTATGATTGATCACGTGAACTCTCATTCACGCTAGTCCGAACCCTTTGGGTCGAACGGTGGGCTTAGTCAATTCAATAACGCAAGCAGCCTGCTACCGCCGTTAGCGGCAACAGGCGCAAGCGGAGCAAGCGTCTTAGATACGACGACGCTTCGGCGGACGGCAGCCGTTGTGCGGAACCGGCGTCACGTCGGAGATCGCGGTGATCTTGATGCCAAGACCATGCAGCGCGCGCACCGCGGATTCACGGCCAGGGCCAGGGCCCTTGATCCGCACTTCGAGGTTCTTCACGCCGTATTCCATCGCCACGCGACCAGCCGATTCAGCTGCGACCTGAGCTGCAAACGGGGTCGACTTACGCGAACCCTTGAAGCCCTGGCCACCCGACGTCGCCCAAGCCAATGCATTGCCTTGACGATCGGTGATCGTGATGATGGTGTTGTTGAACGACGCGTGAACGTGAACCACGCCCTCGGCGACGTTCTTCTTGACCTTCTTGCGAACGCGTTGCGCCGCGGAGTTGTTCGAAGCCTTAGCCATTACGTTTTCCTGTAACTGTCAGTCCCGCTTACTTCTTCAGCGATTGCGCTGCACGACGCGGACCCTTGCGCGTACGGGCATTCGTACGCGTGCGCTGGCCACGCAGGGGCAGGCCCTTACGATGACGCACGCCACGATAGCAGCCGAGATCCATCAGGCGCTTAATGTTCATCGTCGTTTCACGGCGTAGATCGCCTTCAACGATGAACTTGCCGACCTCTTCACGCAGCTTTTCGAGGTCTGCGTCGTTCAGGTCCTTGACCTTCTTCGAAAATGCCACACCAGCTGCGACGCAAATGTCGCGCGAGCGCGTGCGGCCGATACCGTAAATTGCCGTCAAGCCGATTTCGGTATGCTGGTGGTTCGGGATGTTAACCCCTGCGATACGAGCCATTGTTTTTCCTCAAACAAAAAGCGCAAACAAAAGCGCGGCGTTCAGCCTTGACGCTGCTTGTGGCGCGGATCAGAGCTGCAAATCACGCGAACGACGCCCTTGCGCTTGATGATCTTGCAATTGCGGCAAATGCGCTTAACCGATGCCATCACTTTCATGATATTACCCTTTTTTCAAATCACTTCGCCCGGAACACGATCCGCGCACGCGACAGATCGTAAGGCGTCAATTCAACCGTCACCTTGTCGCCCGGAAGGATACGGATGTAGTGCATCCGCATCTTGCCGGATATGTGTCCCAATACGACATGGCCGTTCTCCAGCTTCACCCGAAAGGTAGCGTTGGGGAGGTTTTCGATAACCTCGCCCTGCATCTGGATTACATCGTCTTTGGCCATAAGTCCTTTCAACGCATCGGGACGCCGCCGCCCTTGAAGTTAGCCTTCTTCAGCAGCGACTCATACTGTTGCGACATAACGTACGACTGCACCTGCGCCATGAAATCCATTGTGACGACGACAATGATCAGCAGCGACGTTCCACCAAAATAAAACGGCACATTCCAGCGCAGCACCAGAAACTCGGGCAGTAAGCAAACGAACACGATGTAGATCGCACCGGCCAGCGTCAGACGCGTCAGGATGCGGTCGATATAGCGCGCCGTCTGATCACCAGGACGAATACCCGGGACGAATGCACCACTCTTCTTCAGGTTGTCGGCCGTCTCTCTGCTGTTGAACACCAGCGCGGTGTAGAAGAAGCAGAAGAACACGATCGCCAACGCGTACAGCAACACGTACACCGGCTGACCGGGCTTGAGCGCCTCGGCCAAGTTGTGCAGCGTGTCCGAGAACCACCCGGTCCGCGAACCCGAACTGAACCAGTTCAGGATGGTTGCCGGGAACAGGATGATCGACGATGCGAAGATCGGCGGAATCACGCCCGACATGTTCAGCTTCAACGGTAGGTGCGACGACTGTCCGCCATAAATCTTGTTGCCGACTTGCCGCTTCGCGTAGTTCACAAGAATCTTGCGCTGGCCGCGTTCAATGAACACCACCAGAAACGTCACTGCAGCAATCAGCGCGACCACGATAATCGCCGAGATGATGCTCATCGACCCGGTGCGAACCAGTTCGAATAGCCCACCGATCGCATTCGGGAAACCCGCTGCGATACCGCCGAAAATAATGATCGAAATGCCGTTACCCAGACCGCGTTCCGTGATTTGCTCACCGAGCCACATCAGGAACATCGTGCCGGTCACGAGCGTCACAACCGTCGTCAGCCGGAAGACCATGCCAGGATCGATCACCAATGCCGGCTGGTTCTCCAGCGCAACAGCGATACCGAAAGCCTGGAATGTGGCAAGAAGCACCGTGAAGACACGCGTGTACTGCGTAATCTTCCGTTGACCCGCCTGTCCTTCCTTCTTCAGCGCTTCGAGCTGTGGCGAGACGATCGCCAGCAACTGCATGATGATCGACGCTGAGATATACGGCATGATCCCAAGCGCGAAAATCGTGAACCGCGAAAGTGCGCCACCCGAGAACATGTTGAACATGCCAAGGATGCCGCCCGACTGGCTCTGAAACAACTTTGCCAGCTGGTCCGGGTCGATACCCGGCACCGGAATATGCGCGCCAATACGGTAGACGACCAGCGCCAGCAGCAGGAACACTGCACGCCGACGCAGATCGCCGAACTTCGCCGCGCTCCGACCGGGTTTTGCGAGACTCGGGCTGTTAGCCAAGTACCTTCTCCGATGCAAATGCTAGTGACGGCAATCGACTTGCACGTTACTCGGCGAACGAACCGCCGGCTGCTTCGATCGCGGCGCGCGCGCCCTTCGTCGCAGACAGACCCTTCACAACGATCTTGCGCTTCAACTCGCCCGTCGCAATGATCTTGGCGCTGGTCATCAGCTCGCCGATCAAACCGGCTTGCTTCAGTGCCAGCAAATCGATGTCGTCGACCGGCAGCTTTTCCAGATCGCCGAGGCGTACTTCACCGACGAATTCCTTCGTCAGCGAGGTAAAGCCACGCTTCGGCAGACGGCGTTGCAGCGGCATTTGACCGCCTTCGAAGCCGACCTTGTGGAAGCCACCCGAACGCGACTTCTGACCCTTATGACCACGGCCAGCGGTCTTGCCGAGACCGGAGCCGATGCCGCGACCAACGCGACGCTTTGCATGCTTCGCGCCTTCAGCCGGCTTCAGGTTATTCAATTCCATTATCAACTCCTTGAGTGCCCGAACGGCCGCTTAGCCGATGACCTTAACGAGGTACGAGACCTTGTTGATCATGCCGCGCACAGCCGGCGTGTCCTGCAGCTCGCTAACCGAGTTCAGGCGACGCAGGCCAAGACCGCGCACCGTGGCGCGGTGCGATTCGCGGGTCCCAATCAGGCTCTTGACGAGCTGAACCTTGACAGTTTTATCAGACATGGTGACCACCTTAGCCCAGAATGTCTTCGACGGACTTACCACGCTTCGCCGCGATGTCAGCCGGCGTCGACTGCTTGCGCAGACCATCCAGCGTCGCACGAACGAGGTTGTACGGGTTCGTCGAACCGTGGCTCTTGGCCACAACGTTTTGCACGCCCATCACGTCGAACACAGCGCGCATCGGGCCGCCAGCGATAACGCCGGTACCATCCTTCGCCGGAGCGAGGAGAACCGTCGATGCGCCGTGCTTACCGTGCACTTCGTGTTGCAGCGTACCGTTCTTGAGCGGTACCTTGAACATGTTGCGGCGGGCTTGTTCCATTGCCTTTTGAACAGCGACCGGAACTTCCTTGGCCTTGCCCTTGCCCATGCCGACGCGGCCATCACCGTCGCCAACCACGGTCAGTGCGGCGAAGCCGAGAATACGGCCACCCTTCACGACCTTGGTCACGCGGTTGACCGAAATCATCTTTTCGCGAAGGCCGTCGTCGCGTTCGTCAGCCTGAACTTTCGCTTGCATCTTTGCCATGACGAATTCCTTCCTTAGAACTTGAGCCCGGCTTCACGCGCAGCATCAGCCAGCGCCTTCACGCGGCCGTGGTAGCGGAAACCCGAGCGGTCAAAGGCGACGGATTCGATGCCGGCAGCCTTAGCCTTTTCTGCAATGCGCTTGCCGATCAGGGTCGCAGCAGCAACGTTGCCACCCTTGCCCGACTGGTCGGCCAGTTGCGCACGCACTTCGGCTTCGAGCGTCGATGCGCTGGCGAGCACCTTAGTGCCGCACGGCGAGAACACTTGCGCATAGATGTGCGTGTTCGTGCGATGCACGGCCAGACGCGCGACTTGCAGCTCAGCGATCTTGACACGCGTCTGACGAGCGCGGCGCAGGCGTGATTGAGTCTTATCCATGATTGCGCACCCTTACTTCTTCTTCGTTTCTTTGAGGATCACAACCTCGTTGGCATAGCGCACGCCCTTGCCCTTATAGGGCTCCGGCGGACGATAGCCGCGCACTTCTGCAGCGACCTGGCCAACTTGTTGCTTATTGATCCCCTTGATCACGATTTCGGTTTGCGACGGGGTTTCAGCCTTGACGCCTTCCGGCATCTGGTGCACCACCGGGTGCGAGAAACCCAGCGACAGGTTCAGCTTGTCGCCTTGCGCTTGCGCACGATAACCGACGCCAACCAGCGTCAGCTTGCGCTCGAAACCCTTGGTCACGCCTTGCACCATGTTCGCGACCAGCGCGCGCATCGTGCCCGACATCGCATTTGCTTCGCGGCTTTCGTCAACAGGCTCGAACTTCAGCGTGCCGTTGTCGTTCACCACTTTTACGAGGCGATTCCCGTTTTGCGAGATCGTACCTAGCGGGCCCTTGACGGTAATGCGCTCGTCGCTCAGGGCCACTTCGGCGCCTTGCAGCGCGATCGGGCTTTTACCTACTCGAGACATGTTTCTTCTCCCTTCGGTTTTAAGCGACGTAGCAGATGACTTCGCCGCCGACGCCTGTAGCGCGCGCCTTGCGGTCCGTCATCACACCCTTCGGCGTCGAAACGATCGCAACGCCGAGGCCATTCATGACCTGCGGGATATCGTTGCGGCCGCGGTACACACGCAGACCAGGCTTCGAGACGCGTTCGAGGCGCTCAATAACCGGACGGCCAGCGTAGTACTTCAACGCGATGTTCAATTCCGACTTCGCACCTTCAGCCTTAACTGCGAAATCGTCGATATAGCCTTCATCCTTCAGGACTTGCGCGATCGCAACCTTGACTTTCGACGAGGGCATCGTCACCGAAACCTTCTCAACCATCTGCGCGTTGCGGATGCGAGTCAGCATATCGGCGATAGGATCACTCATGCTCATTTACGTTTCTCCTATTACCAGCTCGCCTTGGTCAGGCCAGGGATCTCGCCGCGGAACGCGATTTCACGAATCTTGTTACGCGCCAGCCCGAATTTACGGAACGTGCCACGCGGACGACCAGTGATTGCGCAACGATTGCGCTTGCGGGTCGGGTTCGAATTGCGCGGCAGTTGTTGCAGCTCGAGACGAGCCGCATAACGCTCTTCTTCCGACTTGCTTTGGTCGTCGATGATTGCCTTCAGCTCGGCACGCTTAGGTGCGAACTTGGCAGCCAGGCGCGCACGCTTCTTTTCACGTTCGATCAGTGCCAGTTTAGCCACGGTAACCTCAGTTTCTGAACGGGAACTTGAAGCTGGCGAGCAGTGCCTTTGCTTCATCGTCAGTCTTCGCAGTCGTTGTGATGCTGATATTCAGCCCACGCAACGCGTCGATCTTGTCGTAGTCGATTTCGGGGAAAATGATCTGCTCTTTCACACCGATGTTGTAGTTGCCACGACCGTCGAATGCACGGCCCGACACGCCACGGAAGTCACGCACCCGCGGGAGCGCAACCGTCACGAAACGGTCGAGAAATTCGTACATTGCCTGGCCACGCAGCGTGACCATCGCGCCGATCGGGTAACCCTGACGGATCTTGAAGCCTGCGATTGCCTTGCGTGCCTTCGTGATGACCGGCTTCTGGCCCGCGATCTTCGTCAGATCGCCAACGGCGTTCTCGATGATCTTCTTGTCAGCGACGGCTTCGCCAAGACCCATGTTCAGGGTGATCTTGGTGATGCGCGGCACTTCCATCACGGACTTGTAACCGAACTTCTCGATCAGGCCGGGAACAACCTTCTCTTTATAAAATTCTTGCAAACGTGCCATTTTTTACTCCGCAGCGTCAGGCGCTCAGCACAGCACCGGTCGACTTCAGGAAACGAACCTTCTTGTCTCCCTCGACCTTGATGCCGACACGCGACGGCTTGCCATTCGCGTCGACCAGCGCGACGTTCGAAATATGCAACGGCATTGCCTTCGCTTCTACACCGCCCGTCGTACCCTTCATCGGGTTCGGCTTCACATGCTTCTTGGCGATATTGAGGCCTTCGACGGTCACACGGTCATCGGCAACAGCCAGCACAACACCGCGCTTGCCCTTGTCTTTACCGGTAACTACGACGACTTCATCACCTTTGCGAATCTTGTTCATCTCGGCTCCTTACAGCACTTCCGGCGCGAGCGAAACGATCTTCATGAAACGTTCGCTGCGCAGCTCACGCGTAACCGGCCCAAAGATACGGGTGCCGATAGGCTCGAGCTTGGTATTCAAAAGCACGGCTGCGTTGCCGTCGAACTTGATCAGCGAGCCGTCTTGACGACGCACGCCCTTGGCGGTGCGAACCACCACGGCGTTGTAGATTTCGCCTTTCTTCACGCGCCCGCGCGGCGTTGCTTCTTTGACGGTCACCTTGATGATGTCGCCAATGTTGGCATAACGACGCTTCGAGCCGCCGAGCACCTTGATGCACATGACTTCACGCGCACCCGTGTTGTCGGCCACTTCGAGCCGAGTTTCGGTCTGGATCATGGTTTATCTTTCCCAACTTAATCCGGTCACACCACCATGGCGCACCCGGTCAGTCTTGGTCCCGTCAGCCAATCGGCTGCTTGGGTATGAACAGCAGCGACGGCAAACGACACCCGCCATCGCAATCTGGTGATTCTGTCGACGTGGACTGACGCCCAAATCGCTTCCCCCACCTACGACTTCGCCCGCGATGGGGCTCCCACAAAGAGGGAAGACCGAGATTATAACAAATAATCTCGGTCTTGCAAGCGAAATCTACTGCGATTTCAACTACTTCTTACAGCTCAGCCGCTTTAGATGATTCGAGCAGCTTCAATCAGACGCGACACAGCCCAAGCCTTCGTCTTCGACACCGGACGAGTTTCCTGGATTTCAACGAGATCGCCCTCGTTGTACGTGTTCGCTTCATCATGAGCGTGGTACTTCTTCGAACGTACGACGTACTTGCCGTAGATCGGGTGCTTCACGCGGTGCTCGACCAGCACGGTTACCGTCTTGTCCATCTTGTTGCTGACGACCTTGCCGACCAGCGTCCGCTTGAGCGAGGTTTTTACGCTATCGTTCATTTCTGGTTCGCCTTCTCAGTCAGGACGGTCCGCACACGTGCGATGTCGCGACGAACCTTCTTCAGCTGGCTCGTGTTCGTGAGCTGCTGGGTCGCGAGTTGCATGCGCAGGCCGAATTGCGCCTTCAACAGGTCCGACAGCTCCTTGTTGAGCGCGGCCTGATCTTTCTGGTGAAGTTCGGATGCCTTCATCATTCACTCCTTAGGCGCCGAGCTGGCGAACCATGAACGTCGTCTTCAGCGGCAGCTTGGCTGCAGCCAGACGGAACGCTTCACGTGCCAGTTCTTCGGTCACACCGTCCATTTCGTACAGCATCTTGCCCGGTTGAATCTCAGCGACGTAGTACTCAGGGTTACCTTTACCGTTACCCATACGTACTTCAGCCGGCTTCTGCGAGATCGGCTTGTCCGGGAAAATGCGAATCCAGATGCGGCCGCCGCGCTTGATGTGACGCGTCATTGCACGACGCGCTGCTTCAATCTGACGTGCGGTCAGGCGGCCGCGACCGATAGCCTTCAGACCGTATTCACCGAACGACACCGCGTTACCACGCGTTGCGACGCCCGTGTTACGACCCTTCTGCTCTTTGCGATACTTCCTGCGTTTCGGTTGCAGCATCGTTATTCTCCAGTCTTACCGTCGCCAGCACCGCCTCGGCGCGGAGCACCACGGCGAGCACCTGCCGGTGCACCTTCACCATCGCGACGCGGGCGTCGATCGCCCGGACGTGCGTTGCGGCGCGGACGCTTTTCTTCGGCGACTTCTTCAACCACCGGAGCGTCGTTGCGGCCGAGCGTGTCGCCCTTGTAGACCCATACCTTCACGCCGATGATGCCGTACGTCGTCTTCGCTTCCGAGGTTGCGTAGTCGATGTCCGCACGCAGCGTGTGCAGGGGCACGCGACCTTCGCGATACCACTCCGTACGAGCGATTTCGATACCGTTCAGACGGCCCGCGCTCATGATCTTGATGCCTTGAGCACCCAGACGCATCGCGTTTTGCATCGCACGCTTCATCGCACGGCGGAACATGATCCGGCGTTCGAGCTGTTGCGTGATCGAATCGGCGATCAGCTGCGCATCCGTTTCCGGCTTGCGGATTTCTTCGATGTTCACGTGAACCGGAACGCCCATGCGCTTTTGCAGCTCGGCCTTCAGCAGTTCAATGTCTTCACCCTTCTTGCCGATCACGACACCCGGACGCGAGCTGAAAATCGTGATACGCGCGTTCTTTGCAGGACGCTCGATCACAACGCGGCCGACGGACGCGTTCTTCAGCTTCTTCTTCAGGTATTCACGAACACCGATGTCTTCCTGCAACATCGCCGCGAAATTGTTGTTGTTCGCGTACCAACGCGAAGCCCAATTGCGGCTGACGGCCAAACGGAAGCCAGTCGGATGAATTTTCTGTCCCATCGTATGGCTCCTTAATTCCCGACCGTCACAGTGATGTGACAGGATTGCTTCTCGATGCGGTTACCGCGACCCTTTGCGCGTGCGGTGAAACGCTTCAGCGAAGCAGCCTTGTCGACGTAGATGCTCGTGATCTTGAGCTCGTCGATATCGGCGCCTTCGTTGTGTTCCGCATTCGCGATCGCAGACAGCACGACCTTCTTAACGATACCCGCCGCCTTCTTCGGCGAGAACGTCAGAACGTTCAGCGCCTTGTCGACCGGCAAACCACGAATCTGGTCAGCCACAAGGCGCGTTTTCTGCGCCGAGATGCGGGCACCGCGATGAATTGCTTTCACTTCCATCTTGATTGCCCCTTATTTCTTGGCCTTCTTGTCGGCCGCGTGACCCTTGAACGTACGGGTCAGTGCGAACTCGCCAAGCTTGTGGCCGACCATGTTTTCCGTGACGTACACCGGAACGTGTTGACGGCCGTTATGAACGGCGATCGTCAGACCGATGAAGTCCGGCAGGATCGTCGAACGACGCGACCAGGTCTTGATTGGCTTCTTGTCGCGCGATGCTGCAGCCGCCTCAACTTTCTTCAGCAAATGGGCGTCGCAGAACGGACCTTTTTTAATAGAACGTGCCATTGCCTACTCCTTAACGCTTGTGACGGCGCTGGACGATCATGCTCGTCGTGCGCTTGTTGCTACGGGTGCGATAACCCTTCGTCGGCGTGCCCCACGGGCTCACCGGATCGCGACCTGCAGCCGTCTTGCCTTCACCACCACCGTGCGGGTGATCGACCGGGTTCATTGCAACGCCACGCACCGTCGGGCGGATACCGCGCCAGCGGTTCGCGCCAGCCTTACCGATTTGACGGAGGCTGTGCTCTTCGTTGCCTACTTCACCGATCGTCGCGCGGCACTCGATGTGAACGCGGCGGATTTCGCCCGAGCGCAGACGAACCTGCGCGTAGGTGCCTTCACGAGCCAACAGCATCGCCGACGTACCAGCCGAACGCGCCATTTGCGCGCCCTTGCCCGGCAGCATTTCGATGCAGTGAATCGTCGTACCAACCGGAATGTTGCGGATCGGCAGCGTGTTGCCTGCGCGGATCGGAGCTTCCGAACCCGACATCAGTTGCTGGCCAACCGTCACGCCCTTCGGAGCGATGATGTAGCTACGTTCGCCATCTGCGTACACGACCAGCGCGATGTTCGCGCTACGGTTCGGATCGTACTCGAGGCGTTCGACCTTCGCGGGAATGCCATCCTTCGTGCGACGGAAGTCGACGATACGATAGTGCTGCTTGTGACCACCACCCTTATGACGCGTGGTGATACGACCGTTGTTGTTACGGCCGGCGGTCTTGCTCTGCGTGTCGAGCAGCGGTGCGTACGGCTTGCCCTTATGCAGATCCTTGTTGACCACCTTGACCATCGCGCGGCGGCCCGGCGAAGTCGGCTTAACTTTCACGATTGCCATGATTACTTGGCCTCCGCTTCAAAGTTGATTTCCTGGCCGGGCTTCAGGCAGACGTACGCCTTCTTCACGTCCTTGCGCTTACCCATGAAACGGCCAAAGCGCTTTGCTTTGCCCTTCTGGACCAGCACGTTGACGGAATTGACTTCCACCTTGAACAGCAGCTCGACAGCAGCCTTCACTTCCTGCTTCGTAGCGTCCGGCGCAACTTCGAACACGACTTGCTCGTTCTTGTCAGCCACCAGCGTCGCCTTTTCGGAGATCACCGGCGCGAGCAGAACTTGCATCAAACGATGATCGTTTTTGCGAACTTCGCTCATGACAGCAACTCCTCGATCTGGGCGACCGCAGCCTTCGTGATCAGCACTTTCTTGAAGTAGATCAGCGACAGGGGGTCGGCGTAACGCGGCTCGACAACGGCCACGTGGGCCAGATTGCGCGACGCGAGGTACAGGTTTTCGTCAACCGTGTCGGTGATGACCAGCACGGAGTCGAGACCCATCGCCTTGAACTTTTCGGCCAGCAGCTTCGTCTTCGGCGCTTCGAGCGTCAGCTCGTCGACAACCGCGATGCGGCCTTCGCGGGCCAGCTGCGAGAAGATCGAGCAGAGACCTGCGCGATGCATCTTCTTGTTGACCTTGTGCGAGAAATTTTCTTCCGGCGAATTCGGGAAGATGCGACCGCCGCCACGCCACAACGGGCTCGACGACATACCGGCACGAGCACGGCCCGTACCCTTCTGTCGCCACGGCTTCTTCGTGGTGTGCTTGACCTGCTCACGGTCCTTCTGAGCGCGGTTGCCGCTACGTGCGTTCGCCTGATAAGCGACGACGATCTGGTGGATCAGGGCTTCGTTGTAGTCACGGCCGAACACGACGTCCGACGCGTTGACTGCTGCGCCTTCCTGACCGTTGGCATTCAGGAGCTTAAGTTCCATTATTTCGCTCCTTTCACGGCACGCGCCTTCACAGCCGGCGTCACGAAAACCTTGCCGCCCTTCGCACCCGGAACAGCACCCTTGACCAGCAGCAGCTTGCGATCTGCGTCGATACGTGCGATTTCGAGGTTCTGCACGGTGACCGTCTCGTCACCCATATGACCCGTCATGCGCTTACCCGGGAAAACACGACCCGGATCCTGCGCCATACCGATCGAACCCGGCACGTTGTGCGAACGCGAGTTACCGTGCGATGCACGGCCCGAAGCGAAGTTGTAGCGCTTGATGGTACCGGCGTAGCCCTTACCGATCGAGGTGCCTTGCACATCGACCTTCTGGCCCACTTCGAAGAGATCCACACCGATCACTGCGCCATTCGACAGCTCGGCAGCCTTGACGGCGTCGATCTGGAATTCCTTGAGGATTTCACCGGCTTGAACACCGGCTTTGGCGAGATGACCTGCCAACGGCTTCGTCACGCGCGATGCACGGCGCGTACCGAAGGCAACCTGAACGGCCGTGTAGCCGTCGGTTTCAACAGTCTTGATCTGCGTCACGCGGTTGTCGGACACGTCCAGCACGGTGACGGGAATCGAATCCCCTTCAGCCGTGAAGATACGGGTCATGCCAACCTTGCGACCTACGAGTCCAAGGCTCATCGTTTTCTCCATTCCCGACTGCGATTGGTCGGGGCTAATTTACAAAATGCCGAGCGTTTCAGAGACGAATTGCAACGGCTTTTTTACGCAAATGCGCGAAAAGCCTTGCATTATAGCGAGGCTTTTCGTTTTCTGCAAGCAATCAAAGACTTAGCGGCATCCGCGAATCTGGATGCCGTCCGAGACCTTTACTGCAGCTTGATTTCGACGTCCACGCCAGCCGGCAGGTCCAGCTTCATCAGCGCGTCAACGGTCTTGTCCGTCGGATCGACGATGTCCATCAGGCGTTGGTGCGTGCGGATTTCGAGCTGGTCGCGCGACGTCTTGTTGACGTGCGGCGAACGCAGGATGTCGAAACGCTGAATGCGGGTCGGCAGGGGCACCGGACCGCGAACGATTGCGCCCGTCCGCTTTGCTGTGTCGACGATTTCAGCAGCCGATTGATCGATCAGACGGTAGTCGAATGCCTTCAGGCGAATGCGGATTTTCTGGTTCTGCATGACGAATTCCTTGGAAAGAGCGAGGCGATATTGCACCGCCGATTAGAAAAAGAGCGTAGGTCCGGGCGCCCGCTGAGCGCGAGTGCCCAGACCCGGGCACTGCATATTGCTACAGCAATCCGCGATTTTACTCGAGGATCTTGGCAACGACACCTGCGCCGACAGTACGGCCACCTTCGCGGATCGCGAAGCGCAGACCTTCTTCCATCGCGATCGGGTTGATCAGCTTCACCGTGATCGACACGTTGTCGCCCGGCATGACCATTTCCTTGTCCTTCGGCAACTCGATCGAACCCGTCACGTCCGTCGTACGGAAGTAGAACTGCGGACGATAGTTGTTGAAGAACGGCGTATGACGACCGCCTTCGTCCTTGCTCAGCACGTACACTTCAGCCGTGAAGTGCGTGTGCGGGTTGATCGAACCCGGCTTGGCCAGCACCTGGCCACGCTCCACATCTTCACGCTTCGTGCCGCGCAGCAGGATACCGACGTTGTCGCCTGCCTGACCCTGGTCGAGCAGCTTGCGGAACATTTCCACGCCGGTGCAGGTCGTCTTCACCGTCGGCTTGATACCGACAATTTCGATTTCCTCGCCGACCTTGACGACGCCGCGTTCAACGCGACCCGTCACCACCGTGCCGCGACCCGAGATCGAGAACACGTCTTCCACCGGCATCAGGAACGCACCGTCAACTGCGCGCTCCGGCGTCGGGATGTACGTATCCAGTGCGTCGGCCAGGTTCATGATCGCCACTTCGCCCAGCTCGCCCGTGTCGCCTTCCAGCGCCAGCTTGGCCGAACCCTTGATGATCGGCGTGTCGTCGCCCGGGAAGTCGTACTTCGACAGCAGCTCGCGCACCTCCATTTCCACCAGCTCGAGCAGCTCGGCGTCGTCCACCATGTCGCACTTGTTCAGGAACACGATGATGTACGGCACACCGACCTGACGCGCCAGCAGGATGTGCTCACGCGTTTGCGGCATCGGGCCGTCTGCTGCCGAGCACACCAGGATTGCGCCGTCCATCTGCGCTGCGCCCGTGATCATGTTCTTCACATAGTCAGCGTGGCCCGGGCAGTCGACGTGCGCGTAGTGGCGGTTAGCCGTTTCGTACTCGACGTGCGCCGTGTTGATCGTGATGCCACGTGCCTTTTCTTCCGGCGCCGCGTCGATCTGGTCATAGGCCTTCGCTTCGCCGCCAAACTTCTTGGTCAGCACCGTCGTGATCGCTGCCGTCAGCGTGGTCTTGCCGTGGTCAACGTGACCGATCGTGCCGACGTTCACGTGCGGCTTGGTCCGTTCGAATTTACCTTTAGCCATGGTTCTCTTCTTTCAAAAAGTTGTTCGATGATTGACTTCGCGAGGTCTTACTTCGACTTCGCGTTGATGATCGCTTCCGACACGTTACGCGGCGCTTCGGAATAGTGCTTGAATTCCATCGTGTACGTTGCACGACCTTGGCTCAACGAGCGCAGGGACGTCGAGTAGCCGAACATTTCCGACAGCGGCACTTCAGCGCGAACGATCTTGCCGCCGCCAATCATGTCTTCCATACCCTGAACAATACCGCGACGGCCCGACAGGTCGCCCATCACGTTGCCCATGTAGTCTTCCGGCGTTTCGACTTCGACAGCCATCATCGGTTCGAGGATGACCGGTTGAGCCTTGCGCATTGCTTCCTTGAACGCCATCGAGCCGGCCATGCGGAACGCATTTTCGTTCGAGTCAACGTCGTGGTACGAGCCAAACGTCAGGTGAACCTTGACGTCGACGACCGGGAAGCCTGCCAGCACGCCTGCCTTCAGCGTTTCCTGGATACCCTTGTCGACCGCGGGGATGTATTCGCGCGGAATCACACCACCCTTGATCTCGTCGAGGAACTCGTAGCCCTTGCCTTGCTCATTCGGCTCGAGCGTGATGACCGCGTGGCCGTATTGGCCGCGACCACCCGACTGCTTGACGAACTTGCCGTCAACGTCTTCCGCCTTGCCGCGAATCGTTTCGCGGTAAGCAACCTGCGGCTTGCCGACGGTAGCTTCAACGCCGAATTCGCGCTTCATACGGTCAACCAGAATTTCCAGGTGGAGCTCGCCCATGCCCGAAATAATGGTTTGACCCGATTCTTCGTCCGTTTGAACGCGGAACGACGGATCTTCCTGAGCCAGACGATTCAGCGCCAGACCCATCTTTTCCTGGTCAGGCTTCGTCTTCGGCTCAACAGCCTGCGAAATCACCGGCTCCGGGAAAATCATGCGTTCGAGCACGATCGGGCTTTGCGGATCGCACAGCGTGTCGCCGGTCGTTGCGTCTTTCAGTCCGACTGCAGCAGCGATGTCGCCTGCGCGCACTTCCTTGATTTCTTCGCGCTGGTTCGCGTGCATCTGCAGAATACGACCGAGACGTTCCTTCTTGTCTTTGGTCGCGTTCAGCACGGTGTCGCCCGAATTCACGACGCCCGAGTACACACGGAAGAAGATCAGCTGGCCGACGAACGGGTCCGTCATGATCTTGAATGCCAGTGCCGAGAACTTTTCGTCGTCGGCAGCGCGGCGCTCACCCTTTTCGCCGTTTTCCAGTTCGCCCGTAACCGGCGGAATGTCGACAGGCGACGGCAGGAAGTCCAGAACGGCGTCCAGCATACGTTGTACGCCCTTGTTCTTGAACGCGGTGCCGCACAGCATCGGCTGAATTTCGCAAGCGATCGTACGGTCGCGCAGACCCTTGATGATTTCCGCCTCCGACAGCTCGCCGTCTTCGAGGTACTTGTTCATCAATTCTTCGCTCGACTCAGCCGCGGCTTCGATCATCTTTTCGCGCCATTCGTTGCACGAATCGACCAGTTCAGCCGGGATGTCTTCGTACGAGAACTTCGTACCTTGGGACGCTTCGTCCCAAATGATCGCCTTCATCTTCATCAGATCGACGACGCCCGTGAAGTTCTCTTCCGCGCCGATCGGCACGACGACGGGAACCGGGTTCGCCTTCAGACGCAGCTTGAGCTGGTCGTAGACCTTGAAGAAGTTCGCGCCGGTGCGGTCCATCTTGTTGATGAACGCGAGACGGGGAACCTTGTACTTGTTCGCCTGGCGCCACACCGTTTCCGACTGCGGCTGCACGCCGCCCACAGCGCAGTAGACCATGCACGCACCGTCGAGCACGCGCATCGAGCGCTCGACTTCAATCGTGAAGTCGACGTGGCCCGGGGTGTCGATGATGTTGATACGGTGCTCGGCGCGGTCGCCTGCCATGCCTTTCCAGAACGCCGTGGTAGCAGCGGACGTGATGGTAATACCACGTTCCTGTTCCTGCTCCATCCAGTCCATGGTGGCGGCGCCGTCGTGCACTTCACCGATCTTGTGGTTCACGCCGGTATAGAACAGGATGCGCTCGGTCGTCGTCGTTTTGCCGGCGTCGATGTGAGCGCTAATACCGATGTTGCGGTAGCGCTCGATAGGTGTCTTGCGAGCCACTTTAATCCTCTATTGGGATGACACGATGGAAACCAGTCCATCGCGCTCTAACACAAACGGGCGAGGCGCTTTGTAAGCGCACCCGCCCGGAATTTCTTTCCGCTTTACTGCCAGCCCGGGGACGGGATGCTTAGAAACGGAAATGCGAGAACGCCTTATTGGCTTCTGCCATCCGGTGAACTTCGTCGCGCTTCTTCATCGCGCCGCCACGGCCTTCAGCCGCTTCGGAGAGTTCACCAGCCAGACGCAGAGCCATCGACTTCTCGCTGCGCTTCTTCGCGGCTTCACGCAACCAACGCATCGCCAATGCCATACGACGCGACGGACGCACTTCGACCGGAACCTGATAGTTCGCACCACCAACGCGACGGCTCTTCACTTCGACCACCGGCTTCACGTTGTTGAGCGCTACCGTGAACACTTCCAGCGGGTCCTTGCCACCCTTGGTCTGGATCTGTTCGAAAGCGCCGTACACGATGCGCTCGGCAACCGACTTCTTACCGGAGAGCATCAGCACGTTCATGAATTTTGCAACATCAACGTTACCGAACTTCGGATCCGGCAACACTTCCCGCTTGGGAACTTCGCGACGACGCGGCATGTTTCTTCCTTTAACTTTTCAGTTGGAGCGGCGCTTTCATGCACCCACCCCGCGGCCACCAACTAACCCGATTCATCCATAACGACTTACCAGCCTGGTCGGGTGACCACTTACTCGACAGCACCGGCTCTCCGGCACCACCGCTAAACCGCTCTTGCGAGCGACCTGTTACTGCTGACCGGCTGCTTACTTGCCAGCCTTGGCACGCTTCGCACCGTACTTCGAGCGAGCTTGCTTACGATCCTTGACGCCCTGGGTATCCAGCGAGCCACGAACCATGTGGTAACGCACACCCGGCAAGTCCTTCACACGGCCGCCGCGGATCAGCACGACCGAGTGTTCCTGCAGGTTGTGGCCTTCACCACCGATGTACGAAATGACTTCGAAGCCGTTCGTCAGACGAACCTTGGCGACCTTACGGAGCGCCGAGTTAGGCTTCTTAGGTGTCGTGGTGTACACACGGGTGCACACGCCGCGACGCTGGGGGCAGTCCTGCAAGGCCGGGCTCTTGCTCTTCGTCGTTTCCGACGTGCGGCCTTTGCGAACCAGTTGATTGATGGTTGGCATTGTTTATTCCTGAAATTGAACAAAATCGACGCGTTCGTTTCTGGGCAAAGCAGAAAATGACGCGTTTCTGACTACTGCTGACTTCCAGCCTTGACGTGTCGGCGACGAGCTTGCATCGCACGCAATCCCGCCAAGAACCGGAACCTAGCATCATATTCCGAAAATCCCAAACGAGTCAACAGGTTGCGTCGATTCGAAAGGGTTGGCGGGCTGTTCGAACTCAATCCGCGGCGACGACTTCGAGCAGCTCGTCGCCGAAACGGTCGAGCTTGCGCGCGCCCATGCCGGGAATGTGGCGCAAATCTTCGAGCGATTCCGGGGAATTACGCGCGATTTCGGCCAGCGTGGCGTCGTGGAAAATGACGTACGCCGGTACGCCATCGCTCTTCGCGGTTTCGGTGCGCCAAGCGCGCAGGCGGTCCCAACGCGCTCGCTCGCGTGAATTCATGCCCGCTGTCGGATCGGCCCGTTCGCTTGTGCGTCCCGAAGATTGACGCGTGCGCACCGGCTTCACATAGCGACGCATCGTCACTTGTTGCTCGCCTTTTAGCACGGGCTTACTGGCTTCAGTCAGCACGAGGGCGCCGAAACCGTCGTGATCGACGGTGAGAAATCCGAATGCGACCAACTGGCGAAACACCGCACGCCATTCATGCTCGGACAACGCCGCGCCGATTCCGAAGGTGCTCAGCTTCTCGTGGCCACGCTGCAGAATCTTCTCAGTACGATTGCCGCGAAGAATGTCGATCAGATGTCCTGCGCCGAAATTGAAGCCGCTAGCGCGCTGCGCACGAAACGCGCATGACAGCGCCATCTGCGATTCACGCGTCGCATCCCACGACGCCGGCGGCTCGAGACATGTATCGCAGTTGCCGCACGGCTTGCCCTCTTCGCCGAAGTAAGCGAGCAGCCGCACGCGCCGGCACGTCGCGGCTTCACACAAACCGAGCAACGCGTCGAGCTTGCCGGTTTGCACGCGCTTATGCGCGTCGTCGGCTTCGGATTCGTCGATCATCTTGCGCTGCTGCACGACGTCGCCGAGACCGTACGTCATCCAGGCGTTCGCCGGCAAACCATCACGGCCGGCACGCCCCGTCTCCTGGTAATAGCCTTCGACGCTCTTCGGCAAATCCAGATGCGCGACAAAGCGCACATCCGGCTTGTCGATGCCCATGCCGAACGCAATCGTCGCGCACATCACGACGCCTTCCTCGCGCTGAAACATCTCCTGATGCCGCTGACGCACTTCGAATTCCATGCCCGCGTGATATGGCAGCGCGCGCACTCCCTGCCCTTTCAGCCACTCGGCCGTTTCCTCGACCTTGCGGCGCGACAGGCAATACACGACGCCCGCGTCAGTCGTGCCGTCCGTGCGCGTGTGTTCCGCGCGGATGAAGTCGAGCAGTTGCGAACGCGCGTTGTCCTTCTCGACGATCCGATAGCGGATGTTCGGTCGATCGAAGCTCGACACGAACACACGCGCGTCGTCGAGCGCCAGGCGATGGATGATTTCGTCGCGTGTGATCGCGTCGGCGGTGGCGGTCAGCGCGATACGCGGTACCGAAGGGAACCGCTCGTGCAACACCGAAAGCTGGATGTACTCGGGCCTGAAATCGTGGCCCCATTGCGACACGCAATGCGCTTCGTCGATGGCGAACAAGCCGATGCGCGCGCGTTCGATCAGATCGAGAAAGCGCGGCGTCATCAGCCGTTCAGGGGCGACATACAGCAGATCGATTTCGCCCTCACGCAACGCGCGCTCCGTCGCGGCTGCATCGGCGCCCGACAGCGTTGAGTTCAGATACGCCGCGCGCACACCGACTTCCCTCAGCGCCGCCACCTGATCTTGCATCAACGCGATCAGCGGCGACACGACGATCCCTGCGCCCAACCCAGCTTCGCGGCGCACCAGTGAAGGAATCTGATAGCACAGCGATTTGCCGCCGCCAGTCGGCATCAGCACCAGACAGTCGCCGCCTGAAGAAACGTGTTCGACGATTTCGCCCTGCTGCCCTCGAAACGCGGGATAACCGAAAACTTCGTTGAGGATCTGGAGCGAACGGGACATGAAGGAGAGAGAAAAGTGCGCGGAGCGGGTGACACGAATTTTACCAACGCAATCGCACTTCGCCCGAGCTTTGTCGT
The DNA here is from genome assembly GCF_002902965.1 of Paraburkholderia hospita. GTDB lineage: Bacteria > Pseudomonadota > Gammaproteobacteria > Burkholderiales > Burkholderiaceae > Paraburkholderia > Paraburkholderia hospita. The sequence goes on from NZ_CP026105.1 coordinate 3,705,235, forward strand.
GTAACTGGCCGTCCGGCAGAGTCCGAAAGGCATAGGCAGAAACGCAGATCCAAAAGGCAAAAAAAAACCGCCCGGTCGAAACCGGGCGGTTCAGGCAACGTCGGCCAACTTCACAGGCATGGCGGCTTGCGCCGCCTGCCGGCTTACTCGTTGGTGTGCGGCGTTTGCTCGGCAGCCGGGGTTTCCGGCGTACCGAACTCGAAGGCCTCTTCTGCAGCGATCTGGTCGAAACGCTCGCGATCCGCCATTTCCTTGGTCTTGCGCGCCTTGTGGAACGCGAGACCCGTACCGGCCGGAATCAGACGACCGACGATCACGTTTTCCTTCAGGCCACGCAGATCGTCGCGCTTGCCCATGATCGCCGCTTCCGTCAGCACGCGGGTCGTTTCCTGGAACGATGCCGCGGAGATGAACGAATCGGTCGACAGCGACGCCTTCGTGATACCCAGCAGGATGTTCTCGTACGTTGCCGGACGCTTGTCTTCCGCGACCATGCGATCGTTTTCGTCCAGCATGTCCGAACGCTCGACCTGCTCACCCGGGATGAAGCGCGTATCGCCGTTGTCGCTGATCTGCACGCGACGCAGCATCTGACGCACGATCACTTCAATGTGCTTGTCGTTGATCTTCACGCCCTGCAGACGGTACACGTCCTGCACTTCGTCCACGATGTAGCGCGACAGCGCTTCGATACCCTGCAGACGCAGGATGTCGTGCGGATCCGCCGGCCCGTCCACGATCATTTCGCCCTTGTTGACGACTTGACCATCGTGCACCAGAACCTGCTTTTCCTTCGCGATCAGGAACTCGTGCTGATTGCCTTCGAGGTCCGTGATAACGAGACGCTGCTTGCCCTTCGTGTCCTTACCGAACGACGTCGTACCCGTGACTTCCGCCAGGATACCTGCGTCCTTCGGCGAACGTGCTTCGAACAGTTCCGCCACACGCGGCAGACCACCCGTAATGTCACGCGTCTTCTGCGCTTCAGTCGGGATACGTGCGAGCACTTCACCCACCTGAACCTGCTGACCATCCTTCACGGTGATCAGTGCGCCGACCTGGAAGCCGATCTGAACCGAGTGCTCCGAGTTCGGGATCTTCACTTCTTCGCCGTTCGCGTCGAGCAGCTTCACCTGCGGACGCACGCTCTTCGAAGCCTGCGAGCCGCGGCGCTTCACGTCGATCACGACGAGTGTCGAAAGACCCGTCACGTCGTCGATCTGCTTTGCGACCGTCACGCCTTCTTCGACGTTTTCGAACTTCACCGTACCGCCCCACTCGGTGATGATCGGACGCGTCAGCGGATCCCACGTGGCCAGTTGCGTGCCCGCCTTGATCTGCGCGCCGTCGAGTTGCAGCAGCGTCGCGCCATACGGCACCTTGTGACGCTCGCGCTCGCGGCCGTGATCGTCGGTGATCATCGCTTCGCCCGAACGCGAGATGACGATCTGCTCGCCCTTCGCATTCGTCACGTAACGCATCGTCGACGTGAAACGCACCGTACCGTTCGACTTCGCTTCGACCGACGACGCCACTGCCGCACGCGATGCCGCACCACCGATGTGGAACGTACGCATCGTCAGCTGCGTGCCCGGCTCACCGATCGACTGCGCAGCGATCACGCCGACTGCTTCACCGACGTTGACCGACGAGCCGCGGCCCAGGTCGCGACCGTAGCAGGCTGCGCACAGACCGTAGCGCGTTTCGCAAGTCAGCGGCGTACGCACACGCACTTCGTCGATGCCGAGGCGTTCGATTTCTTCGACCGCGTCTTCGTCGAGCAACGTGCCCGTTTCGTACAGCGTTTCCTGCGATTCCGGATTGACGACGTCAGCCACCGTCACGCGACCGAGGATACGGTCACGCAGCGCTTCGACGACTTCACCGCCTTCAACCAACGCCTTCATGGCGACGCCGTTGGACGTACCGCAATCGTCCTCGACCACCACCAGATCCTGCGTCACGTCGACGAGACGACGCGTCAGGTAACCCGAGTTTGCCGTCTTCAGTGCCGTATCAGCCAGACCCTTACGTGCGCCGTGGGTCGAGATGAAGTACTGCAACACGTTCAGGCCTTCACGGAAGTTCGCCGTAATCGGCGTCTCGATGATCGAGCCGTCCGGCTTCGCCATCAGGCCACGCATACCGGCCAGCTGACGAATCTGAACCGCGGAACCACGAGCACCCGAGTCCGCCATCATGTAAATCGAGTTGAACGATTCCTGACGCGTTTCGTTGCCGTCGCGATCCGTGACCGGTTCCGTCGACAGCTGTTCCATCATCGCCTTGCCGACCGCTTCCGACGTCGCCGACCAGATGTCGACCACGTTGTTGTAGCGTTCTTGCGAGGTGACGAGACCCGACATGTACTGACGGTCGTATTCCTTCACCTTCTTCGCGGCGTCGCCGACGATGGTTTCCTTCTGCGGCGGCACGAGCATGTCGTCGACGCAGATCGAGATACCAGCGCGCGTTGCCAGACGGAAACCCGACTGCATCAACTGGTCGGCGAAAATCACGGTTTCACGCAGACCGCACTTGCGGAATGCGGTGTTGATCAGACGCGAGATTTCCTTCTTCTTCAGCGGCTTGTTCAGCACCGAGAACGGCAGGCCCGGCGGCAGAATTTCCGACAGGATCGAACGGCCGACGGTCGTCGCGTACAGCGTGATCTTCGGCACGAACGCCGGTGCACCTTCCGACTTGTCTTCGTTATGGACCATTTCGGTGATCCGCACGTTGACGCGCGAGGCGAGCTCGACTTCCTTGTTCTCGTAGGCACGCAGCGCTTCCGAGACGCCCGTGAACGTCAGGCCTTCGCCCTTGGCGTTCACTGCTTCACGAGTCGCGTAGTACAAACCGAGCACGATATCCTGCGACGGCACGATCGACGGATCGCCGTTAGCCGGGAACAGCACGTTGTTCGACGCCAGCATCAGCGTACGCGCTTCCATCTGCGCTTCGAGCGACAGCGGAACGTGAACAGCCATCTGGTCACCGTCGAAGTCGGCGTTGAACGCTGCGCAAACGAGCGGGTGCAGCTGGATTGCCTTACCTTCGATCAGCACCGGTTCGAAAGCCTGAATGCCAAGACGGTGCAGCGTCGGCGCGCGGTTCAGCATGACCGGATGCTCGCGGATCACCTCTTCGAGGATGTCCCACACCACCGGCGTCTGGTTCTCGACTTCCTTCTTCGCAGCCTTGATGGTGGTAGCAACACCCATCACTTCCAGCTTGTTGAAGATGAATGGCTTGAACAGTTCGAGCGCCATCAGCTTCGGCAGACCGCACTGGTGCAGCTTCAGCGTCGGGCCGACCACGATGACCGAACGGCCCGAGTAGTCGACGCGCTTGCCCAGCAGGTTCTGACGGAAACGACCGCCCTTACCCTTGATCATGTCGGCGAGCGACTTCAGCGGACGCTTGTTCGCGCCCGTCATCGCCTTACCGCGACGGCCGTTGTCGAGCAGCGAATCGACGGCTTCCTGCAGCATCCGCTTTTCGTTGCGGACGATGATTTCAGGCGCCTTCAGTTCGAGCAGACGCTTCAACCGGTTGTTACGGTTGATCACGCGGCGATACAGATCGTTCAGGTCCGAAGTCGCGAAACGACCGCCGTCCAGCGGAACCAGCGGACGCAGTTCCGGCGGCAGCACCGGCAGCACCTCGAGAATCATCCACTCGGGCTTGATGCCCGAACGCTGGAAGGCCTCGAGCACCTTCAGACGCTTCGCGTACTTCTTGATCTTCGCTTCCGAACCCGTGTTCTTCAGCTCCGAGCGCAGCGTTTCGACCTGCTCGTCGATGTTGATCGCGCGCAGCAGTTCGCGCACGCCTTCCGCGCCCATTTCAGCGCGGAATTCGTCACCGTACTCTTCGACCTTATTGTAGTAATCCTCTTCCGTCATGATCTGACGCGCCTTCAGCGGCGTCATGCCCGGATCGATCACCACATATGCTTCGAAGTACAGCACGCGCTCGATGTCGCGCAGCGTCATGTCGAGCACCATGCCCAGACGCGACGGCAGCGACTTCAGGAACCAGATGTGCGCGACAGGCGAGGCCAGTTCGATGTGGCCCATGCGTTCGCGACGCACCTTCGCGAGCGTCACTTCGACGCCGCACTTCTCGCAGATCACGCCACGGTGCTTCAGGCGCTTGTACTTGCCGCAAAGGCATTCGTAGTCCTTGATCGGACCGAAAATCTTCGCGCAGAACAGACCATCCCGCTCCGGCTTGAAGGTGCGGTAGTTGATCGTTTCCGGCTTCTTGACTTCACCGAACGACCACGAACGGATCTTGTCCGGCGAGGCCAGACCGATCTTGATCGCGTCAAAAACTTCTTCCTGTTGGACTTGCTTGAATAGATCGAGCAGAGCTTTCATTGCTTTCTCTCCGTAGTCCGATTAGTTGCGGTCGAGGTCGATGTCGATACCGAGCGAGCGGATTTCCTTCACCAGCACGTTGAAGGATTCCGGCATGCCCGCGTCGATCACGTGATCGCCCTTCACCAGGTTCTCGTAAACCTTGGTCCGGCCCGTCACGTCGTCCGACTTGACCGTCAACATTTCCTGCAGCACATACGATGCGCCGTAGGCTTCGAGCGCCCACACTTCCATTTCACCGAAGCGCTGACCACCGAACTGCGCCTTACCACCCAGCGGCTGCTGCGTGACCAGCGAGTACGGACCCGTCGAACGCGCGTGCATCTTGTCGTCGACCAAGTGGTGCAGCTTCAGGTAGTGCATGTAGCCAACCGTCACCGTCCGTTCGAACATTTCGCCCGTGCGGCCGTCGTACAGACGCACCTGGTTCTTCGACGGCGTCATGCCGAGGTTCTTCGCGATGTCGTCCGGGTAGGCCAGATCCAGCATGCTGGACATTTCCTCTTCCGTTGCACCGTCGAACACCGGCGTTGCGAACGGCACGCCTTCGCGCAGGTTCCTCGCGAGTTCGAAAATCTCGTCGTCGGAGAAGCTTTCCAGCTCTTCCGCGCGGCCCGACTCGTTGTAGATCTTGGTCAGGAACTTGCGGAGTTCTTCGATCTTCGCCTGACGCTGCAGCATTTCGCCGATACGCCAGCCCAGACCCTTCGCGGCCCAACCCAGATGCACTTCGAGAACCTGACCCACGTTCATCCGCGACGGAACGCCCAGCGGGTTCAGCACGACGTCAGCCGGACGGCCATCGGCCATGTACGGCATGTCTTCGATCGGAACGATCTTCGACACGACACCCTTGTTACCGTGACGGCCTGCCATCTTGTCGCCAGGCTGCAGACGACGCTTCACAGCCAGGTAGACCTTGACCATCTTCAGCACGCCCGGCGGCAGTTCGTCGCCTTGCGTCAGCTTCTTGCGCTTCTCTTCGAATGCGAGGTCGAACTGGTGACGCTTCTGTTCGATCGAATCCTTGATGGCTTCGAGCTGGGCCGCTGCTTCTTCGTCCGCGAGGCGGATGTCGAACCAGTGGTAGTGATCCAGATCTTCGAGGTAAGCCTGTTCGATCTTCGTGCCCTTCGCGAGCTTCTTCGGACCGCCGTTCGCGACCTTGCCATCGAGCATACGCGCGAGACGCTGGAACGCATCGCCTTCCACGATACGCAGCTGGTCGTTCAGGTCGAGACGATAACGCTTCAGTTCGTCGTCGATGATCTGTTGCGCGCGCTTGTCGCGCTGGATGCCTTCACGCGTGAACACCTGCACGTCGATCACGGTGCCGCTCATGCCCGACGGCACGCGCAGCGACGTGTCCTTCACGTCCGACGCCTTTTCACCGAAAATTGCGCGCAGCAGCTTTTCTTCCGGCGTCAGCTGGGTTTCGCCCTTCGGCGTGACCTTGCCGACCAGCACGTCGCCTGCTTCGACTTCCGCGCCGATGTACACGATGCCCGACTCATCGAGACGGCCAAGCTGCACTTCCGCGAGGTTCGAAATGTCGCGCGTGATTTCTTCCGGTCCGAGCTTCGTGTCGCGAGCCACGACATTCAGTTCTTCGATGTGAATCGACGTATAACGGTCGTCCGCAACGACCTTCTCCGAGATCAGGATCGAGTCTTCGAAGTTGTAGCCGTTCCACGGCATGAACGCGACCAGCATGTTCTGGCCAAGCGCCAGTTCACCCAGGTCCGTCGAAGCGCCGTCAGCCAGCACGTCGCCACGCGCAACCTTGTCGCCAACCTTCGCGATCGGACGCTGGTTGATGTTCGTGTTCTGGTTCGAACGCGTGTACTTGATCAGGTTGTAGATGTCGACACCGACGTCGCCAGCCACCGCTTCATCGTCGTTCACGCGAATCACGATACGGCCTGCGTCGACGTAATCGACCACACCGCCGCGCAGAGCCTGCACGGTCGTGCCCGAGTCGACTGCCACCGTGCGCTCGATACCCGTACCGACGACCGGCTTTTCCGGACGCAGACACGGCACAGCCTGACGCTGCATGTTCGAACCCATCAATGCGCGGTTCGCGTCATCGTGCTCGAGGAATGGAATCAGCGATGCTGCCACCGACACGATCTGCGACGGCGCCACGTCCATGTACTGGATGCGGTCCGGCGTGACCATCAGCGTTTCGCCCGCTTCACGCGACGACACGAGTTCGTCGGTCAGCGTGCCGTCTTCAGCCACAGCCGCATTCGCCTGAGCGATTACGTAACGGCCTTCTTCGATGGCCGACAGATAGTCGATCTGGTCCGTGACCTTGCTGTCCGTCACCTTGCGATACG